>CAZBTA010000164.1:0-3219 GCA_964494515.1 uncultured Bryobacter sp. | reverse complement strand
GGAACGACTACCAGTTGTCGGACAAGCATCGTTTTTTCGGCAAGTGGGCGTACAACAACTTTGTACAAAATGTTTCGGACTGGGCCTATGAGACAGTGCCAACGCTGCACTCTTCGCCTGTTGGGAGACGCAATCGGGCGGCGAACGTGGATTGGGTCTACACTCCGACGCCCACGACGGTGATTGACGCCGCTTTTGCGGTGAACGAGTACTACGAAGGGATGATGAACCGGGGCTCTGTTGCGTACTCGACGAAGCCGAGCAGTTTGGGATTTCCGGCTTACATCGATGCGCAAGCGGGGGAGAATTTCCATGTACCGGTGATGGACTGGGCTGGTTATCGGGCGGATGTATTGACGGGACAGTCGTTTGGCCAGTTTTATCCGGATTCGATCGCTTCGCGTACGTTTGCGCCGACCGTGCACTTCACCCATATCCGGGGAACGCATACGATCCGGGCGGGATTTGATGCGCGGGCTTACTTCAGAACCGGGCGTGGCGCAACGCTGAACACCTCAGGGTTATTCAATTTTGGGAACGCATTCACGCGACGAGACGACGACAACTTTGTTCCGGCAGGATCGCTGGGGCATAGCTGGGCCGCCTTCATGATGGGTTATCAGACATCATCGAGCATTACGACCGCGGACAGCTACGCGACGCAGAGCACGTCCTACGGCTGGTACCTGCAGGATTCGTGGCGCACCACACGGAAGCTGACGTTGACATTCGGCTTGAGAGCGGAGTTTGACACAGCGGGGCGAGAGAGATTCAACCGCGGCATTCGTGGATTTGACTCATCGCTGAATCTGCCGATCGCGGCAGCGGCGCAAGCGGCGTACGCGGCGAATCCGGTAGTGGAGCTGCCGGCGGGACAGTTTCGAGTACAGGGTGGTTCGTTCTACCTTAACAGCGACAGAAGAGACTTTTTTGCAAGCGAGCTGATGTGGCTGCCAAGAGGAGCAGCGGCATGGCAGTTTGATCCGAAAACGGTTTTGCGCGGCGGATATGGATTGTATTTCGACAGCCTGAATGTGCTCGACATTCTGCCCAATCAGCTGAACTATACGCGGGCAACGGTAGCGACAGCGAGTGATGACTTTGGGCAGACGTGGCGCGCGGGCAACCCGGCCGCGGGCCGGTCGCCGATGACGGATCCATTTCCGGTCCGGGCGGATGGAAGCCGGTTTGATGCACCGTTACGCGACTCACTGGGAGCGATGTCGGTGGCGGGCCGGTCCTTTACGTTTATCGACGACGATACGCGCCGGAGTCGCCAACAGCGCTGGAGAGTGGGGCTGCAACGGCAGATCGGGTCGACGTTTGTTGTTGAAGCGGCGTACATCGGCACGTATTCGGACCGGGTGAACGTGCTGGGGTCTGATGATTTTGGAGCGAATGGAGCGGCGGGCCGACAGACCGCGGCATTGAACCTGAACGCGTTGCCGCAGCAATACTGGGCTACAGGTTTGACCCGGAACGACGCGATCGCCAACAACCTGAACGCCAATGTTCCGAATCCGTTTTTCATCTCGAACTTTGCTTCGCTGCAAAGCACACAACCACGGGTGTACCAGGATCTGTTGAGCAACTCGTTCTTTACGAGCCCACAGATCCGGAAAAACCAATTGCTACGCCCTTATCCGGGGATGAGTGGACTGGCGCAATCGTACTCGCCGGTGGGTGGAGCCAAGACGCATTCCTATGAGTTCAGCGTGCAGAGAAGATTCTCGAATGGATACAACCTGACGGCCTCGTATACGCACTTAAGGCAGCGTGAGGCGGTGGTGTTTCTGAACGAGTTTGATAGTGCGCCAACGTGGATGGAGGGCAACAATGGCCGCCCGCACCGCTTCAGCATGGCAAGTGTTGTGGAACTACCGTTCGGCAAAGGGAAGCCCTGGCTGAATCACGGCTTGTGGAGCGCACTAGCGGGGGGATTTCAGGTTGCGGCAGTTTATGAGTGGCAACCGGGTGCGCTGATTGGCTTCGGCAACCTTTTCTATTACGGCAATACCGGAGACATCAATACGGGGAACCGGACTCTCGACCGGTGGTTTAACACCGACAACTTTGAACGGATACCAGCGCGAGGACCGGCGGCCTTTCATAGTCGTGTGTTTCCCCTGCGCATTGATGGACTGCGGCAAGACATGACCAACAACTGGAATGCGAATGCGCAGCGCAAGTTTCGGTTCAAGGAACTTTTGACACTGGAGCTGCGGGTAGAGGCACAAAACCTGCAGAACCGCACCCAGTTTTTGGCACCCAATACTGATCCCTTCTCGACGAACTTCGGACGAGTTACCAACTCGAACGGGTTGACGAGGAACTTCTTCGTCCAGGGACGCATTTTGTTCTAGGACGCAGGGATCGAGGAAGAGAAGGAGCGGGGTTTCAGATGTCCTGCTCCTTCCTGGCCTTTGGCAATGGCAGGACAAGGAGAATCAGTGACGCAGGAAGCAGGGCGGAAGGTGTTTGCAGAAATGCTGCGAGACTGGCGGCAGAGACGGCGATTGTCGCAGTTGGGGTTGGCAGTGGAGGCGATGGTGTCGCAGAGGCATATCAGCTTTCTCGAATCGGGACGAGCGATGCCGAGCCGGGACATGATCTTGCGGCTCGGCAACACGCTGGACTTACCACTGCGAGATCGCAATGCGATGTTGCAGGCATGCAGGTTTGCGCCGTTGTATGCCGCGCGGCCGCTAGAGCATCCGGAGATGCAACAGGTGACACGGGCGGTGGAGTTGATGCTCAAAAACCATGAGCCGTATCCAGCCGTGGCACTTGACCGGGCGTGGAACATCCGACAGACGAACAGCGCGTTTGAGAGGATCATGATGGTGTTTGGAGAGGACCTGTGGGAGAGAACCGGGGCGGGGACGCGGAACCTGCTGCGGGTGTTTTTTCATCCGCAAGGGATCCGGCCGTACGTGACGAACTGGAATGCGGTGGCGCCTGTGTTGTGGTTCCGGGCGCGCCGTGAGGCGGATGAGTCGGGCGGACAGGAGTTGATGGCAGTATTGCGGGAGCTGATGGAGATGATCGATGCAGCGGGGTTGCAGGTGAATGAAGGGACGGCGCTACTTCCGGTGTTGCCGGTGACGGTGGAGCGAGATGGGGTGAGGCTGTCGCTGTTTACGGTGATTGCGACGTTTGGAACGGCGCAGGATGTGACGACGGATGAGTTGAGGATTGAGACGCTGTTTCCGGCGGATG
>CAZBTA010000163.1:0-11647 GCA_964494515.1 uncultured Bryobacter sp. | reverse complement strand
GGCATGGTCGCCGTTGAGGTCCCCTTCGCCGGCATGGCCTTCGCCACCGACGAAGCAAAAGCCCTCTACGCCGCACGCCTCAGCCTCGTCACCCAGATCCGCGACGCCCAGGGCAACACCGTCGCCAAGTTCACCCGCGACCTCCCACTCAAGGGCAAGCTCGAACAACTCGAAGCCCTCAAATCTTCAAACTTCAACTTCCGCGAGCGCTTCTCCGTTGCCCCCGGCCGCTACATCATCGAGACGGCGGTGATCGACCAGCTCTCTCGCAAAGTCGGCGCGCGCAAGACCAGCTTCATGGCCGCCCCACCCGCCGCCACCCTCGGCATCAGCAGCGTCACCGTCGTGCGCAACTTCCAACCCGGCGCTAAAGACCTCACTCCCGAAGACCCCTTCCAGTATCAGGGCGGCCGCATCACGCCCACCCTCAACACCGCGCTCAAGGCCGTCAAGGGCGCGCAGATGGCGCTCTTCTTCACGGTTTATCCCGAAGCTGGCTCGGCCCCTCAAGCCATCGTGCAGTACTTCAAGGACGGCGAACTCGCCGGCAGCGCCAATCTCCCGCTGCCTAGCGCCGACGCACAGGGTCGCATCCCCTACGTGCTCAGCTCGCCGCTCGATGCCATGCCGCCGGGCAACTACGAGGTCAAGGTGATCATCAAGCAGGGCGCTGCCGCTGTCGCCGAATCGGTGTTTCTCACCGTGGGGGCCTGATCCATGCGCCTCCTCACCGGCTTGCTTGCCTTCACGTTGTTCGCCCAGCAGGACGTCATTCGCACCTCCACCGCCGAGGTCACGGTTGACGTCGTCGTACGCGACAAGAAGGGGCGCCTCGTCACTGGCCTTACCCAGAGCGACTTCACCATTCTCGAAGACGGCGTGCCCCAAACGATCGTCGGCCTCCGCGAAGTCCGCGCGAGCCTCAGCACCGGTCGCGCGCCCTCCACCGAACGTCAGGGCCCCGCCGATGTCACGCGCCCCGTGCGCCTCATCTCGCTCGTCTTTGATCGCCTCGGCATCGATAGCCGCCGCATCGCGCGCAACGCTGCCAACGATCTGCTCAAGGCCGATCTCGCTCCTGATGTCTTCATCGCAGTCTTCACGAGCGACCTCCACCTCAAGGTCATCCAGCCCTTCACCAACAACCGCCAGTTGCTCAAGACCGCCATCGAACGCGTCACCGGCTCAAGCGCAATGACCAACTACGCCGACGCCAACAACTCCCTCAAAGAAGCCCTCGGCACCACTACCGGATCTGAAGGTGCGGCGGCATCGGTCGGTGCGCAGGGCTCGGGCGTTGACGGCGGCGCTATGGCCAACGAGTCGATGAACCGCATGATCGCCGACATGCTCGAGTTCGCGCAGACCAGCGTGCAAGAACAACAAGGCCGCTCCTCAATCTACGGCCTCTGGGCGGTCGTCAAGGAACAAACCCGGCTGCCCGGTCGCAAGACAGTCCTGTTCTTCTCTGAAGGCTTGCAGGTGCCCACCAGTCTCGTCGGCAACTTCCGCAGCATGATCTCGAGCGCCAATCGCGCCAACGTCAGCGTTTACGCCATCGATTCGCGCGGCCTCTCGATCACCGAAGACAGCGCCGGCGCCCAAGCCGCTCTCGCCACCAGTCTGCAGGTGAGCCAGCGCCAATATCGCAACACCGAGAACTCCGCCGTCACCCGCGTTGAGGCCAACCAGTTCGATCGCGCCATGGATTCGATCCGCGCCAACCCGCAAGTCAATCTGCAGGAGCTTGCTGAATCCACCGGCGGCGCGCTCATCGCCAACATGAACGATTTCCGCAAGCCCATCGAGCGCATTACTGAAGACCTCGGCAGCTACTACGAGGTCATCTATCGTCCGAAGAACACGGCTCTCGATGGCGGCTTCCGCGCCATCACCACCCGTCTCAATCGCAACGACGTCACCATCCAGTCGCGCAGCGGTTACTTTGCCCTGCCCACCGTCCGCGGTGTCAATGTGTTGCCCCATGAGGTGCCGCTGTTGCAATCGCTGACGGCCAAGCCGCTGCCCCGCGCAGTGGATTTCCGCTCGAGCGTCCTCCTTGGCCGCCCGCGCGAAACTGTCACCGACGCCACCATTATCTTTGAGATGCCGATGCGCGACATCAACTTCCGTGAGCTCGATCTTGGCAAGAGCTACCGCACGCATGTCTCGTTTCTTGCCCTCGTCAAGGATGCAGCCGGCGAAGTCGTCGGTAAGATCAGCAACGATCTGCCCGTCAACATTCCCGCCGAAAAGCTCGAAGGCTTCCGCTCGGGCAGCGTCTTCTTCACGCGCCAGATCGCCCTGCCGCCCGGCCGCTACACGATCGAGGCAGCGGCATCGGATCTCGAACTCAACCGCATTGGCGCCCGCCGGTCGGCTCTCATTGTGCCCAATGCCGCCCCCCTCACCATTGGTCTCAGCCAGATGGCGCTCGTGCGTCGCCTCGAGGACGCCCCCGCCAATCCCGACCCCAGCGACCCCTTTGTGGTCGGCAACAAGCGCGTCGTCCCTACTCTCGCTGATCGCATTCCACGCGGCGGCAAGAACGCTCTCAGCATCTTCTTCAACGCCTGGTCGCCAGCCGCCGACGTTGCCGTCGAAGCCGCAATGGAATTCATCCGCGACGACAAATCTCTCGGCGTGAGCCGCCTGCAGTTGCCCACCCCACAGACCGACGGGCGGATCCCCTATATCGCAACCATCCCCCTCGAATCCTTCGAGCCTGGCCTCTATGAGATCCGCCTCACGGTGGCCGCCGGCGGCAAGGCCGTACGGCAAACGATGTTCATTACGATGGAATAACGGATGCGCATGACCCGTAGAAATCTTCTGGCTCTGCTTGGCGCCGCCGCCCTGCCGGCCCAGAACAAACCACTGTTTGAAGAAGTGCCCGCCTCGGCGAGTGGCATCACCTGGACGCATACCAACGCCATGTCGCCCGATCGCTATCTGCCAGAAACGCTGCCCCCCGGCTGCGCCTTCCTCGATTACGATAACGACGGCTGGATGGACATCTTCCTCGTCAATACCGGCCCCAGCAACTTCTACAAACCCAAGCAGCCGCTACATCACGCGCTCTACAAGAACAACCGTGATGGTACGTTCTCCGATGTCACCAGCGCCGCCGGTATCCCCGTATCCAATTCCTTTGGCCAGGGCGTCGCCGCCGCCGACTTCATGAACTCGGGCTACCCCGGCATCCTCATCACTGCCTACGGCCCGCCCACGCTGCTGCGCAACAACGGCAACGGCACTTTCACCGACATCACCGCCACCTCAGGCCTCGCCATCCCCGAGCTCACCAACGGCTGGACCACCTCTGCCGTCTGGTTCGATTACGACAACGATGGCAAGCTAGATCTCTTCCTCTGCTCGTTTGTCCAATACGGCCAGGCTGATCGCTTCTCCTGCGGTGACAACTCAATGGGGCGCAAGTATTACTGCGTCCCCCGCGTCTTCAAGCCGACCGCCAGCTTCCTGTTCCACAACAACGGCGATGGCACCTTCAAGCTCGTCAGCAAGGGCACTGATATCGATTCAAGCCTCGGCAAGGCCCTCGGCGTGGTGGCCACCGACGTCAACAACGACGGCTTGATGGATCTCTTCGTCGCTAATGACACAGTGCAGAACTTCCTGTTCATGAATCGCGGCAAAGGCAAGTGGGAAGAAGTTGGCCTCGCCGCCGAGGTCGCCTTCTCCGGCTCCGGCCAGCCGCGCTCCGGAATGGGCGTTGACGCCTTCGACGTCAACAACGACGGCTGGCAGGATCTCTTCGTCGCTAATGTCGACCAGGAGATGTTCTCGCTCTACCAGAACAACAAGAACGAGAGTTTCCTCGACACCGCGCACAAGCATTCCGTCGCCCAGGCCACCCGTCTGCTTTCCGGCTGGGGCCTCAAGTTCTTCGACTACGACAACGACGGCTGGGTCGACGCGATCCTCTCCAATGGCCACCCCGACGACATGATCGAGCAGTACTCGCAGCAGGTTAAATACAAGGAGCCGCTTTTGCTCTTCCACAACACGAATGGCGTGCTCAAGAACATCAGCGCCACCGCCGGCCCTGTATTCCAGAAGTCATACCCCTCTCGTGGCCTTGCGGTTGGAGACTTCAACAACGATGGCCGCCTTGACGTCCTCGTCGCCAACAACGGTGAGGCGCCACTGCTGCTGCGCAACAACTCCTCGCCCGAGAATCGCTGGGTGGGCCTCAAGCTCGTTGGTCGTCTCGCCAATCGCGATGCCATCGGTGCCCGCATCGTCTGGTCTGTCGATGGCAAAAAGTTCGCCCGCCTCAAGAACAACGGCGGCAGTTACCTCTCGAGCCACGACCCCCGCGAGGTGCTCGGTCTCGGCCCCACGGGCAAGCTCGATTACGTCGAGATCCACTGGCCACGTCCCAGCACACAGGTGCAGCGTCTCACCAATCTCGAGCCCGGCAAGTACCACACAATCAACGAGCCAAGTGCTTGATTTCTTTAATGAAATCTCAATCGTTAACTTGACCGCGATACGTTAACATGGCGTTAACTGAGCGCTTTTGTCCTGTCCAGAAGCGTGATATGATCCCTCGTCGTTGGATTGTATGGAACTGAGTGGCTCCAACTCGCTACCTTCTGCCCCGTCTCCGCAGAGCTTCCCGCGTGAGCGCGAAGCGCTGGCCCGGCTTATTGCGTCAGGCGAGTTCCATCGCAGCCCCAACCTCGAGAAAATCCTCGTCTACCTCTGCACCCAATACTTCGAAGGCCGCGCCAATCTGATCAAGGAATACACGGTGGCCACCGAGGCGCTCGACCGTCGCGAGGACTTCGACCCGAAGAAAGATTCCATCGTTCGCGTCGAGATGTTGCGTCTCCGCCGTCGTCTCCGCGAGTATTATGCCGGGCGCGGCATCAACGAGCTTGTCCGCATCAACGTGCCGGACAAGAGCTACGTTCCCGAGTTTCAATTTGTCGCGGAAACACCCGTGGCGCCCGCCACACCTCCCGACCTGATCATTGCTCCCGTTCCTCCGCCCGTACCGGCGCTCGTGGTGCGTCCCGGCATTCTCAATCCGCAGTACCTCGTGCCCCTCCTCGGCGCGCTGGCGGTGATGATGTTCGGTGGTTGGTGGTTGTATCAACGCACACAGGTCAATGCCGCGGCGGCGAATCCCCGGCCTGCCGAGACCGTCGCCTACACTTCAGCCGCCGGGGTGCTCCGCACCATGCCCGTCGCCAGCGGCAGCACCGAGATCCGCATTCTCGCCGGACATCCCAAGGGCCGCTATCCTGATCGCAACGGCATCCTTTGGATTGGTGATGAGTACTTCACCGGCGGCACCGCCGTCTCCATCGATGCCCACGTCCACACGCGCGGCTTTGACAACAATCTGTTCACCAACAAGCGCGAGGGTGACTTTACTTACGACATCCCGCTGCCCGCCGGCGTCTACGAGCTCATGCTGATCTTCGCCGAGACCGGCTACGGCGATCTTGCCAGCCTCAGCCCGGGTGAGACGAGTCGCTCCTTCCACTTCCATATCAACGGTCGTACCGAGCTCAGCAACTACGACGTGCTTGCCGATGCCCATGACCCCAACACTGCCACCGCCCGCATGTTCCGTGATGTGCAGCCCGCCACCGACGGCAAGCTCCATCTGCGTTTTGAGTCGAGCCTGAGCGGCAAGGCTTTCGTCAATGCGATCGTCATTCGCCCCGGCACTCCCGGCGCGATCCGCCCCATCCGCATCGTGTGCCGCCCCAATTTGTTTCGCGATTCCAATGGCGACGTCTGGGAGGCCGACCACTTCTTCCGTGGCGGCACCCAGATCACTCGTCCCACTGGCGCGGCCACCCCGCGCGACCCCGATCTGTTCCGCGGCGAACGCTATGGCAAGTTCACTTATGCGATCCCGGTGCCGCAGGGCAAGTATCAGGCCCGCCTGTTCTTCAACGAGTACTGGTGGGGCGCCGATCGTCCAGGCCAGGGCGGCCCTGGCAGCCGCATCTTTGACGTCTTCTGCAACTTCCGCCCGCTGCTGATGAGCGTCGATCTGCTCAAGCGCAGCCCGCGCGATCGCTGGCTGGTCGAGACGTTCCACGGCCTTGAGCCCAATCTCGATTCGCAGCTCGTCTTTGATTTCGAGCCCCGCGCCAACTTCGCCATGCTCAACGCCATCGAGATCGCCGACGACAAGGCCACCCTGCCGCAGCACTAGCCTTTCCGTAACGTCACATTCACAAGCCTTCGCTAAGCTGTACTCGTGCAGTCCATCGCTCTTCTTTTGGTTCTCTCCCAATCCCTCACCGACATTCAGATCATCGGTAGCCACAACAGCTACCATGCCGGTCTCGCCCCCGGTGAGAAGGCCTACTGGATGAAGAAAGACCCCAAGCTCGCCTCCTCGATTGACTACGTCCATCCACCGCTCACCGAGCAACTGAATCTCGGCGTGCGCAAGTTTGAGCTCGACATCTTCAGCGATACGCGCGGCGGCCTGTTCGCCAATCCCAAGGGCGCCACTGTCGCCAACGACCCGCCCTTCGATCCCACCGGCAAGATGAAGCAACCCGGCTTCAAGGTCATCCACATTCAGGACATCGACTATCGCAGCAACTGCCAGCCCCTCAAGGCCTGCCTCGGCGAGATCCGCGACTGGTCCCGCGCCCATCCCCGCCACCTGCCCATCTTCATCATGCTCGAGACCAAAACGGGCAACCCCAGCCCCGGCAAGATGACCGACCCCGAGCCGATCACCGCCGATAGCTTGAACGCCCTCGATCGCGAGCTGCTCGACGTCTTTGATCGCAAAGAGATCCTCACTCCCGACGACGTGCGTGGCAATGCGAAGACGCTTGAGCAAGCCGTGCTGACTCGCGGCTGGCCCTCGCTTGAGGCCTCGCGTGGCAAGGTCATCTTCCTCTTCGATCAGGAAAACATCACACCTCTTTACACCCAGGGCCACCCGTCGCTCGAAGGTCGCGTTGTGTTCACCAACGGCACACCCGGCACGCCTGACGCCGCCTTCATCAAGATGAACAACCCCACGTCGCCGCGCATTCCCGAGCTCGTCCGTCTTGGTTATCTCGTGCGCACCCGCGCCGATGCCGAGGGCAAACAGCAAAAGGACGCCGCCCTCGCGAGCGGCGCCCAGATCATCAGCACCGATTACTACTTCTCACACAAGATGGCCAACGGCTACGCGGTCGATTTTGGCGGCCCGATCGCCCGCTGCAATCCAGTTCGCCAGTCCACTGCTTGCAAGGCCAGCGCGCTAGTCGACTAGCCTCGCGGTCACTACCAGAATCAACGCGCCGTCCTGCGAGCTGACGTTCGACTTGCCCACCACAACCGTCTGGCCGGGCTTCAGATCAAAGGACGAGCCGATCGACATCTCACGATTCAGTACCGTGGATTCACTGTGTTTGTAGGGAATCCGCGCCCCGAATCGCAAGTTCTGCACTTGAATCGTTGTAGGCGTCGCGTACACGTCTGCTGCCATTTGATATACCGGCGCGGCATTGTTCGGCAACTGCTCCCAAAGCATCTGCCCCGCCGTCTCCACCTTCTGCCCACTGCGCGTCCGCACCACCTGCGACTCCACCTCGGTAAACGTCTTCAGCGTCGTCGCCTGCTTCAATTGCTGCACCACGGGCGCCATCGCCGGAGACACCTCCGTCGTCCCGGCCGCCGTCTTGCCCAGAATCATCGTCACATTCAGTTCGATGTTGCGCTCCACCGGCTTCTGCACCGGCCGCGGCTTGTAATACTTGCGGAACAGCGCCTCGGCCTGGTCGAGCTTCGCCTCTTCCTTCGCCACAATGTTCAGCAGCCCCAGCGTCGTGTCGGCCTTCATGCTCACGTCACTGATCTGCAGCGTGGCGATCAGTCGGTTCACGGTATCCGTGCCATCCGGCGTAAACTCCACCACGCGATTCACAAATTGCGCCTGCGCCGCCACGGCCAGCATAAGAGTCAAAATCAGTTGTTTCATTACATGCTCCACAGAATCTTGATATTCGGATCGGTGCTTGCCAGCTCCACCGTGTTTGCGTCCACGCTTCTGGCACGCGGTTGTTTTGCGCGGTGAGAAGAGAGCGTCACCGGCGCGGGGGCAGACAAAATCAAATCAGGTACCGGGATGATGGCCCGCACCGGTTCGGGCAACGCGATCGGTTCCGTCTCACGGGGAATCGATAGCAGCGTTGCCGCCACCAGTGCCGCCGCGGCCGCCAGCGTCCATTGCGTCACCCGCCTCCGGGCGATCGCCCGCTCGACGCGCGGCTTTACGCGGTCCAGCGCTTCCTGCGGCGGTTGTTCTTCCCGCAATCCTCCAAGCAGCAGATCTAGCTCATCCATTGCCGTAGCTTCTCCTTTGCCCGAAAGATTGCCGTCCGAACCGTTTCCTCGCTGCAGTCGAGAATCGCCGCCACCTGCGCGCCGCTCAGCCCTTCGAGATCCCGCAGGACCAGGCACGCCCGTTCCCTCTCGGGCAGCCGCGCGATCATCCGCGCCAGCCGTTCCTGCTTCTGCTTGAGCTCCAGCGCCTGCTCGGGGTCACGCTCACGCGCGGGCATCACCTCGAGCACTGCCACATCGGCCTCCGGCTTTCGCCGGCGGATCCGGTCGAGGCAATGGTTCACCGTCACCCGGTAAATCCACGCCGTCGCTGGCTCTTCCTTCAAGCCGTGCAGCTTGAGGAAGATCTCCTGCGTCGCATCCTCGGCATCGGCAAGATTGCCCAGCATGCGCCACGCCGTGCGCAGCACGAGCGTCTTGTGCCGTTCGATCAGGTCGTCCAACTGCACGACTGCTCCCGCGGTTGCCACAAATTCGAAACTGGCGCTCAGCTCAACCATCTCGTTCCTGTTGATAGAACGAGCGCCCCCCGGCAACCGTTGACAAAAAATTGCTACTTTTTCGGCAGGGCGAAAGCCACGTACTTGCTACCCGACGGCGCGCCGCTCTTGCCGCCGCCACAGGCGATTACTACGTATTGCCGCCCCTGCCACTCATACACTTCCGGCGTCGCATTGCCTGCCGCTGGTAGTTCCGCCTGCCACAGCAGCTTGCCGTTCAGCTTGTCGAACGCGCGGATCTTGTTATCAAAGTTCGTCGCCGCGATAAACACCAGCCCCGAGGCCGTCACAATCGGCCCGCCATAGTTCTCGCTACCCGTGTCCTTCTGCTCGAGCTTCGGGTATTCGCCCAGCGGAATCTGCCACGCGATCTTGCCCGCATTCAGGTCCACCGCCGTCAGCGTCCCCCACGGCGGGCTCACCGCCGGATACCCCTCATCATCGAGAAACTTGTTGTAGCCATCCATCGTGTAGGGCAGGGAAGGGTTCAAGCTCCTGTCCTCCGCCGCAATCTTTTCATTCGCCCCCGTTGCCACGTAGTTCACCAGCGCGCGCAGTTCCACCGCCGTCAGCTTGCCATACCCCGGCATGCGTCCCGCCCCCTGTCGCACCAGCGTCCGGATGTCATCGGTCGACATCTTCTTCGCCACGTTCACCAGCGAGGGAAACTCGGGCGGCGTCCCCGTCAGATCCGCCTTGTGGCAACTCGCGCAGTTCTTCAGATACAGCTCCTTGCCATCCGCGCTCCCGCCGGGCCGCGGCACAATGCGCAAGATCCACGCCATCTCGTTCGCGTTCACATAGTAAAGCCCCGTCTCCGGGTCAAACGCCTGCCCGCCCCACTCCGCCCCACCATCAAACCCGGGGAACACAATCGTCCCCTCAAACGATGGCGGCGTAAATTGCGGCCCACTCTTGAGCTTCCCTAGCCGCTCGCTCAAAGTGGCATAAGTGCCCGGCGTGCGGTGCGACAGCGTCGCCTCGGTCACCTCCTGCCGGGCAAACGGCGGTGGCGCCACGGGCAACACCTGCTTCGTCGCCAGCTTCTCTCCCGGAATCTCGCTCCCCGGTACATCCCTCTCCACCACGTCAAACAGCGGCTTGCCCGTGTCGCGATCGAACACAAACACATAGCCGGACTTCGTCGCCTGCGCCACCGCGTCGATCTTCTTCCCGCCCCGCTTCACCTCAACCAATACCGGCGCCGTCGGCAGATCACGGTCCCACACGTCGTGCCGCACAAACTGGAAGTGCCACTTCCTCTCCCCCGTCGCCGCATCGAGCGCGAGCAGGCAATTCGCAAACAGGTTATCCCCCTGCCGGTTGCCGCCATAGAAGTCATAACTCGCGCTGCCCGTCGGCACATACACCACGCCCCGCTTGGCATCAAGCGTCATGCCCGCCCAGCTGTTCGCCCCGCCGGTATACTCATGCGCCCCCTTCGGCCAGGTGTCATAGCCAAACTCCCCCGGCTGCGGAATCGTATGAAACGTCCACCGCAGCTTACCCGTGTTTACATCCCAGGCCCGGATAAAGCCCGGCGCCGACGGCAGATCCTCGCTCACCAGCGTCCCCAGAATCAACAGATCGCGATACACCACACCCGGTGTCGTATTCGTCACCGACAACGTTTCCGGCGGCCGCCCCAGCCCCACGCGCAAGTCTACCTTGCCCCCATCGCCAAAGCTCTCCACCAGCTTGCCCGTCTTGCCATCCACGGCATAGACAAACTGCTTCACGCCGTAGAAGACGCGCTCGGTAGCCCCGTTCCTGTACAACGTAATGCCGCGATTGCGAAACTTCGTGGGCTTCGCCGTCACCGGCAGCGGATTAAAGCTCCACTTCTCCACGCCCGTCGCCGCATCCACGGCCACCAGTCGCCCCTTTGGCGAGGTCATGTACAGCACGCCATTCGAGAAAACCGGCCGGCACTGAATCTCCGAGCCCTGAAACGCATCCCGCGTATCGTATTCCCAGGCCTTCTCAAGACTCGCCACATTCTCCCGCGTGATCTGCTTGAGCGTCGTGTACTGTGGCTCGGCGGCAAACACCGCCGCCACCGCCAATCCGGCAAAGACAAAGCGCATGCTAGACAGCATATCCGCGCGCGGCCTGCGTCTGGGCCGGCGGGATCTCGATCTGCCCCAGGAACCAGGTCATCCACCACTTCACCATGAATGGAATCGTCAGAATCAACACGCAACCCAGCACCGCCAATAGCGACCGCATCATGTACTCCACCGGGTGCCACTGCCCCCTCATCACCCGCGAGCCCCCACTCACCTGGCTTACCGCCCAGGCGTAATAGGCGGCCATCACAAAAGCCGTGCCGGCAAACGACAGCACAATCATTGCCAGCGAAGTCAGAATGTTCAGAAACCCGACGTCGGGAATCAGGCTGCTCACCACCGCCACCGCCACATTCACCCCCGCGATGAACATCTGCCACTTCACGTAGTCTTCCAGCTTCCCCGCAAACCCCAACTGGCTCCCCCGATTTGTCGTCAGATTGGCGACGATGATTCGCAGCACCGGATACGTGACGTACGCCATCCCAAACGCCACCCCCGCCATCACTACCGCCTGCAGCAGCGCATTCTCGATCAGGATCATCAATACGATCTGCACCCAGAACAACCCCGTCACCGCCTGCAGCGGTTTGGCGAGCACCTCCTTCATCCCCCGGTAGGTCACCGTCGTTCCATCCGGAAAATGCACCTGGCTGGCCAGGTAGCGAATCAGCTCGGTGATCTTCTCCGGCGCCGGCACATAGATCAACAGCGACAAGCCCGCAACCAGCGAAT
>CAZBTA010000162.1:0-11660 GCA_964494515.1 uncultured Bryobacter sp. | reverse complement strand
GAACGCATCGACTTCAGCAAGCGGGGCTTCCACATCCGACTCGGGAGCGGCGGCCAGCTGTTCGCGAATGGGGCCAAGGATAAAGCCCTGGATGATGACCAGATGTTCGAGGATGCCGGCGATGGACCAGGCTGCGGGTGTGGGCTGGAAATTGAGTTGGGTGGAAGAAAGATTGGTGATCTTCATATCTGCCAAACCGACGAGTGGGGTCCGTCGGGATCGACAATGTGATTGAATAAATCGCATGAAAAGATTGGCAACCTTGGCCGCCTGGGCAGTGCTCGTGGCGGGGGCGTGGCACTACAGCGCGCTCGGACAGGCGGGCGGCGCGGGCGTGAGCGGTAACGGCAAGTATCGGTTCCGCGTGCTGTACACGTCATCGCATCTGCCGGAAGAGGCACAGAAGGTATTGAAGGCGGCCCATGGCGGGTTCGCGATTGATCGTCGCCCGGGCAAGGGCGAAGTTTACTTTGCGCTGCCGGGGGCGGGCATCATCCAGATCAGCGCTGATCTGAAGACGACGAAGATGCTGGTAACGGATCCTTCGATGCGCGACACGAACATGCACAACGCGATGTTCTGGCAGGCGAACGACGGCACGCCGTTCCTGACGTTCCCGGGCAATGCGGCGGGCAAGGTGTTCACCACCAACCTCGACGGCAAGCTGGTGCATACGCTGAACGCGCCCGATGGCAAGACCGACATGGGACATCCGTATGCGACGGCTTACTACGCGGGGCGCGGCAACTTTATCCCGACCGATGTCGAGCAACTGGATGGTATGTTCTACATCCCGACCGGTTATTCCAACCTCGATTTTGTGCTGACGGCAAAGATCAAGAGCACCAACCCGTTTGCCGCCGAGTGGCATGACCTTGCATTTGGTGGCCGTGGCACGGGCGTGGGCCAGTTTGGCACGGGGCACGGCATTACGATCCCGGCGGGCACCAAGCGTATTGATGTGGCCGACCGGCCGAACTCGGAGATCGATCGCTTTACGCGCTACGGGCAGTATCTGTCGACGTTGAAGATGCCGCTCGGTTCCCTGCCCTGCGATATCTACTACCTCGATAACGTGGCCGTGGTGGGCGCGCTCGATGGCCCGGATCGCAGCAAGGGCGCACCGATCTACATCTTTGAGAACGACCAGTTGGTATCGACCGTGATGCCGAAGGAAGACCTGGGGCTGCCGAACTTCCTCCACAATCACAATGCCGTGGTGAAGGAGATGAACGGCAAGCTGTACATCATCGCGCAGGCCTGGAACCCGGGTGACTTCGCGATCTTTGAACAGGTGAAGTAGCGGCGCTACTGATTGAGCAGGATGGGGAAGGGGCCGTGGGAAACCGCGGCCCCTTCGTTTTCGTCGCCCTCATCGGGATCGAGAAAGCGGGTGTCGAGCAGGCGCTGGTGCTTGACGTTGCCCATGGCGCTGAGCAGAGAATCCTTGAGATTCGGATGATCGAGCTCGAGCTCGGCCATGAAGTCGCGCAGGCTGCGACGCACGGTGCCCGTCTTCTGCGAGCAGCCGCAGGGGATGACCGGGACGCCGAGACCCGCGGCGTATTCACGCGTGAGCGTCTCGGGAACGTAAACGAGGGGGCGGATGAGGCGGAAGTCTTTGGCCTTCGAATAGGTGACCGGCGGCAGCGAGCTGAGGGCGCCGGTGAACATGGCATTGCGCAGCAGCGTCTCACAGAAATCGTCAGCCGTGTGGCCGAAGGCGATGACGTTGGCGCCGAGAGTTTTGCAGTGTTCGTAGACAGCGCGACGGCGGAAGCGCGAGCAGAGATCGCAGCCGTGGTCGGGCTCATCGTCGATCAGCCGCAGGCTGGGGGCATCGGTGAAGTAATGCCACTCGACGCCACGGTCGAGCAGCCACTTGCCGTAGGGCTCGATCGGGGCAAGAAACTTGCCTTGCTCGATCGTGAACGCACAGACGCTGAACTCGATCGGGGCGCGACGCTGCAGAGCGAGCAGCGCCTCCAGCAGGGTGACGGAATCCTTGCCGCCGGAAACACCGACAGCAACGCGATCACCCTCGCGGATCATCTTGAATTTGGTTACGGCTTCGCCGACTTTGCGCAGTAGCGCTTTTTCGAGGTCCAAACCTCTATTATCCGTGAGAACCGTCGATGCCGGGCAGGCGCACGACTTCGTAGCGGGTGGGATCGAGACCACGGGTGCGGAGATCGTCAAAGCAGCGGGCGGCGGTTTCGCCGAGCGCGGCGATCTTGCGCAGGGGCAAGCGCACGGGGTCGTAAAGTTCAAAGGCGGCCCAGAGGCCCGTCAGCGCGTCGCGCAAATCGAGCGGCAACTCTTCAGGGGCGTGGCCGATGGCGGCGGAGAGGTTCATTGGCGGTTGAGTTCTTCGATGAGAGCATGCAGGCCGCGGCGACGATAGATATCGGCAAGGCGCTGCTCTTCCACACTACCCGGAATGATGCGCGCCAGGCGAGCTTCTTCACGGAACGAACTCGAAGGCACCCAGACATCTCCATTGCTGAACTCGACCTGCTGCACAAAGCCGGTTACGCTTTCGACGGCGAGCGGCAAGCCCTGCGGGCGATTCAGCGTGAGGCGAGCACCGGGCTGGATGGTGGCGCTGTCTTTCGGCTTCATGGTGAGCGCGGCGGGCAACGAGCCGGCGGAGAATTCGCGGCCCTCATGATCGCGCACCATCAGGCCGAGCTCGATCGAGCGGATCTCGCGGCGATCGCGATTCTGAAACGCGAGCTCGAGGATCTGCAACTGGTTACCACTGGTAACTGCCTGAGCGCGGATGCCATCAACCGGCACGTCGGCCTGTGACAGGAATGCGGTCTCGATGTTGCGGGCATTGGGCAAAGCCGACGCGGCACGCGCCAGCCGGATATCGAGGCTTTGGCGCGAGGTATCGCGGGCGAGGATCTCGCGCATGGCGCGATTGAGGGCGTCTTCACCCTGACGGGCGAGGATGAGCTTGAGGTGCTGGCGATCCCGGCGAGCTTCAATCTCCCACGCGGTGAGCTGACGACGGCTGCCGAGGCGATTGGGCCCGTAGAAGGAGAGGTCCTCAAACAGCAGACCGTCGAGCGTTACGTTGACCTGTGCCTGGCCCGTATTGGAATACGGGTGCAGCAGGCGAAGATCGATCTTGACCGGGAACTCCTGGCCCGGCGAGATGTCAAGGCTGGGCACGGAAACGCTCGCCTTGCCACCGGCGGCGACTTCCTGTGAGCTGACCTGCAGGCTGATGCCGCGCAGTCGCTGGCGGCTGTTGTTCTTGAACTTGATGGAAGTGCGCAGGTCGATGACGGTGGCCCCGCCACGCGGAATCGAGCGTGATTCGCCCCAGCCCGAGTTGACGACCGAGATTGGCGAATCGGGTGGCAGGTTGACCTGCAAGCCGTCCTGAGCCACCAGCGTGGCGGCGGCAGCAAAGAGGAGCGCGCTATTCCACATAGACCTGGCTCACTGTGACCTGACCGGAATCGGCATCGACGGCGGAGGTGCGTACGCTGCCCTCGAGGCCGACTTCGAAGCGGGCGGAATTGGTGCTGGCATTACGCAGGACAATGCCACGGCCGCCGGTCTCGAGCCCCACGCCGTACTCGTCGGCATGGAGAACGAGATCGCCCTTGTCGACGCGAGCCACTGCGGAAGGGTTGCCCCGCATGTAGCGGCCAGGACCGGCGCCGAGATACCAACCGGTCATCACAATGGCCGTAAGGGCGGCAATGGCGGCGGCGCCACGCCAGGAGAACGTTGCCTGCTCGCGAGCCTCACGCATGGGCTCGAAGATCTCGTTGACCTCAAGACCGACGCGGATGTTGGCGAACATCTCTTCTTCGAGCGAAGCCATGTTGACCGAGCGCGGCAGGGTAAAGGCGTCGACCGCCGTGCGCACACGGGCGCGGTCGGAGCGGTAAGCCTCGAGCCGGGAGCGGCAAGAAGCGCACACCAGGCAATGGGCACGGGTGTGCAGTTGGGCGGCAAGCGGCAGGTCACCCTGCGCGGCGAGCGCGATGTCGCTATCGGGAAGGTGGCGGGTAAACATCAGGCACGGCCCTCCTTTCGCATTTCATAAATGGCCCGGAATTTGGTGCGGGCGTTGGCAATGTGGGATCGGACTGTGGCCGGCGAACAACCGAGGACTTCGGCTACTTCGTTGGCGGGCATGTCTTCCACATCGCGCAACACGAGCGCGGTGCGCTCGCGAACGCTCAGGGCATCGAGGCACTGGTCGAGGTAGGCGGCTTCTTCGCTACGCAGCATTTCATGATCGGCGCGACGGAAGCTGTCATCAGCCAGCGGCAGGGGCAGAGAATCAATTTCGGTAAAGTTCACGCGGGCCTTGCGGCGCAGAAAGTCGATGGCGGTATTGCTGGCGACGCGCCCCAGCCACTGGGCGGATTTTTCACCGTCCTTGAGCTGATCCTTGCGCTGCAGCGCTTTGATGAAGGTGTCCTGCGTGAGGTCCTGCGCATCGGCGACGTTGCCGACGATGCGGTAGATCAGGGCGAACACGCGGCGAAGATTATCGCGGACAAAACGATCCTGCAGTTCGCGCTCGGCGGCGTTGGGGCTCGAATTGGGCGCAGATTTCGCGGACATTGGCCTGTTCACAACCGATGTTATCGACTCATTGGCCATCTACCATTACATGACGTGGCGGACGGCAAAAACGTGCAAGGCAAACCACAGGAGTCTACGATTGAATTATATGAGACCCGTCCACGTCGCAGGGATTGGCAAGACCGCGTTTGGCGCGCTGGCCGGGCGCGGAATCCGCGATCTGGCCACGGAGGCGATCGAAGCCTGTATTGCAGATGCGGGACGCGAACGGCAGGAAATCAACGCCGTCCATGTGGGCAACTTTGACGCGCCGCAGTTTACCGGCCAGAACCATCTGGCGCCCTATGTTGCTGGTGCGGCGGGAATTGCGGGTGTTGCGGCAACGCGATTCGAGGCCGCCTGCGCCTCGGGTGGCAGCGCGTTGTTTCATGCCGTCAAGGCCGTGGCGGCGGGGGTTTATGACGATGTGCTGGTGGTGGGCGTCGAGAAGATGACGTCGCAGACGACGGCACGCGTGGCACAAATTTTGGCCGGGGCGGGCGATGCCGAGCTCGAAGGCGCGGTGGGGGCGACGTTTCCCGCGATTTTTGCGATGATCGCCCGGCGGCACATGCATGAGTTTGGCACTACGCGGGAGCAACTGGCGGCTGTCGCCGTCAAGAATCATCGCAACGCCACGGACAATCCGCAGGCCCATCTGCGCAAAGTGATTACGCTCGAGCAGGCGCTCGCGGGCAAGCCGGTGGCCGAGCCGTTGACGCTCTACGATTGCTCGCTGGTGAGCGACGGGGCGGCGGCGGTATGGATCAGCGCGCGGCCGGGCGGAGTGCGCGTGGCCGGATGCGCGCAGGCATCGGGAGAGGTAGCACTGGCGGCCAAGGGCGAGATCACGAGCTTTGCCGCAACGCGCCTGGCGGCGGGGCGGGCTTATGCGGAGGCCGGGTTGCGCGCACAGGAGATTGATCTCGCCGAGGTGCATGACTGCTTCACCATCGCCGAGCTGATCGCGATGGAGGACCTGGGCTTTGTCGCGCGGGGCGAGAGCGGCCCGTGGGTAGCGAGCGGGGCGACCGCCATCGGAGGGGCGCTGCCGGTGAATACCTCGGGCGGCCTCAAGGCCAAGGGCCATCCCATCGGAGCAACGGGCGTGGCGCAGATCTGTGATCTGGTGATCCAGATGCGCGGTGCGGCCGGAGCGCGCCAGGTGGAACGAGCCCGCACGGCGCTGGCACAGAATCTGGGCGGCAGTGGCGCTACGAGCGTAGTGACGATTTTGGTGAAGGACTAGATCATGCGGCAAGGCACTGTATACACTGAAACGATCATTCATTCCGCCCCCGAGCAGTTTGCTGCCGCGGCGCCATATCAGATCGCGGTGGTGGAATTGACAAGCGGCGAGAAGCTGCTGGCCCGGATCCAGGGCAAGCGCGCCACGATTGGCGATCGCGTCGCGGAAAAAGAAGCCACCGAAGGCTATCCCACATTTGAGGTTGTGTAAGTGAAACCTGCATCGCGTGTATCGACGCTGCAACTGGAAGGTGCGTTCTCGGTTCTGCAAAAGGCTCGCGCGCTTGAGGCGCAGGGCAAGCACATCATCCATCTTGAGATCGGCGAGCCCGACTTTGACACGCCCGCCCACGTGGTGGAGGCCGGCAAGAAGGCGCTCGACGAGGGCTGGACCCATTACGGGCCGACGCTCGGCTATGAAGACTTCCGGCAGGCGATCGCCGCCCATGTGGCCGAGACGCGCGGCGTGCCGGTAAGCAGCGCCGAGGTGTGCGTGGTGCCGGGCGGCAAGCCAATGATCTTCTTTCCGATCCTCGCGCTGGTGGAGCCGGGCGATGAAGTGATCCTGCCCAACCCGAGCTTTCCCACCTATGCCAGCGCCGTGCGCTTTGCCGGGGCGACGCCGGTATCGATTCCATTGATCGAGGCCAACGACTTCAGCTTCGACATGCAACGCCTGCGCGACAGCATCACGCCGCGCACCAAGCTGCTGATCCTCAACTCACCCGCCAACCCGACTGGCGGCGTTATCCCGCCCGCGGACATCGCCGAGATCGCGCGCCTCGCCCACGAGCATGACTTCTACGTCTTCACCGACGAGATCTACTCGCGCATGTGGTTTGACGAACAGCCGCGCTCGATCCTGAGCGAGCCGGGCATGAAGGAGCGCACGGTGCTGCTCGATGGATTCTCGAAGACCTATGCGATGACCGGCTGGCGCCTCGGCTATGGCGTGATGCCGCCGATGTTGATCGATGCGATGCAGAAGCTGCTGGTCAACGGCGTGAGCTGCACGGCGAGCATGGTGCAAAGAGCGGGCCTTGCCGCATTGACCGGCGATCAGTCGCCCGTGGTGCGCATGATGGAAGAATTCAGCGAGCGCCGCAAGTTGTTTGTCGGCCTGTTGAATGAGATCCCGGGCGTAAAGTGCCGCATGCCGAACGGGGCGTTCTATGCGTTCCCCAACATCACCGCCACTGGTTACACGAGCGAAGTGCTGGCCGACAAGCTGCTGAATGAAGCAGGCGTGGCCGCCCTCGCGGGCACGGCGTTTGGTGAGTATGGCGAGGGCTACCTGCGCTTCAGCTACGCCAACAGCCGCGAGAATCTGGCCGAGGCCGCGCGCCGCATGCGTGCCTGGATCGAAGCGAACCCCGCCTAGCGCGGGCCCGCCGGCAGGTGATCAAAGAAGTAGCTCGCGATCTTGTTGTAGAGGTGGAGAGAGGTGCCACGGCCTTCGTTGATCGAATGGCTGCGATTGGGGTACGCCATGAAGTCGAAGGGCTTGCCCAGCTCGATCAGGCGATTCACCAACACCTCGGCGCCCTGATGGTGCACGTTGTCATCGCCCGTGCCATGGATCAGCAGCAGCTTGCCGCGTAGGCCGGTGGCATGATGGATCGGTGAGCCGAGGCGATAGCCGTTGGCATTGTCCTGTGGCAGGCCCATGTAGCGTTCCTGATAGATCGTGTCGTAGAGCTTCTGATCGGGCACAGAGGCCACCGCGACGCCGACCTTGTAGAGATCGGGCGCGCGAAACATCATGTTGAGCGTGTTGGACCCACCACCGCTCCAGCCCCACACGCCAACACGCGAGAGGTCCAGATAGGGCCGCGATTTGGCGAGCGCGAGCAACGCCTCGCTTTGATCCTGCGCCGAGAGCAAGCCCACGGCGCCATAGATGGCCTTGCGCCAGGCGCGGCCCTTGGGCGCGGGCGTGCCGCGGTTGTCGATGCTGAGGACGATGTAGCCTTCCTGCGCGAGCGCGTGATGGAACAAGCCACGAGCGCCCTGCCACTGGTCCACCACCGTCACCGATGCCGGCTCGCCATAGACGTGAACGATTACCGGATACTTGCGCGCGGGGTCGAAGTTGCGCGGCTTCAGCATCCAGCCGTCAAAGCGCAATTCGGGGCTAAGAGCCACCTCGAAGAATTCCACACCGGGATTGACGCTCGACGCAGCGGCCCCACGCAGCGCGACATTGGCTTCGAGCAGGCGCACGGATCTGTGATCGGGCAGGCTTACCAGTTCGGTAACCGGCGGCTGGTCAAAGCGTGACCAGGTGTGGAACGCCCAGCGCGCATCGGGCGAAAGCCGGTAGGTGTGCGCGCCCGGCAACGTATTGGGCGTCAGCCGCACCGGCGGCGACGAACGATCCACCGGCGCGCGATACAGATAGCGCTGTGTCGTGCTGTCAGGCGAGGCGATGAAGTACATCCAGCGCGCTTCCCGGTCGAGGCCGACAAAGCTGATCACGTCGAAGTTGCCCGGGGTCAGCAGCACTGGCGCGCCCCCAGCCTGTGGCGCGGCCCAGGCATGACGCCAGCCGTCACGCTCGCTGAGGAACAAGAGGTCCTTGCCGCCGTTGACCACGGGCAGGCCATCGTCAAAATCCTGAATGTCCACCCACGCCTCATCGCTATCGCGCAGCACCTCACGCACCTTGCCCGTCCCGGCATCGGCGTGGAAGATGATGTTTGTGTTCTGGAGGCGATTGAGCTGGCTGACCTCAAGCTGGTTACCGCGCCACTCCAGCTTGGCGAGGTAGTGATTGCGCGGATCACCCGGGATCGCCATCCAGCGCGGCTCACCACCGGCAGCAGGCACCACGCCAATGCGCACTGCGGAGTTGGCGGTACCGGCCTTGGGGTACGGGATGTTGGTGATCTTCGGGTAGAGCGAGTCGGTATTGTTGATGAGAGCGAAGTTCTCCACGCCCGTCGTATCGAAGTTCCAGAACGCGATCGACTTGCCGTCGGGCGACCAGCGGAACCCGTCGCGCACGTACAGTTCCTCTTCGTACACCCAGTCGCTGGTGCCGTTGATGGTGGTGGCGGATCCATCGCTGGTCAACGCGCGGATCTGGCCACTGGCAAGGTCTTCCACGTAGATGTTGTTCGCTCGCACATAGCCGACACGTGTCGCGTCAGGCGAAAACTTGGCGAACATCAGCGACGCCTCCGGGGCATTGCCGCCGAGCTTTGTCAGCTTGCCGGCGCCGAGGTCGAGCACCCAGTAGTCGCCACGCGTATTGAGCCGCCACACCTTGCGGGTATTGGTGAACACGAGCAGCCGACGGGAATCGGCCGACCATTCATAGTCCTCGATCTCGAGAGGCTTTGCCCCCGGTGGGGTCAACTGCGCGGCGCTGACGAGAGTGGTTTTGCGCCCCGTCGCGGTGTCATAGCGCAGGATGGCGCCGTTCTCCACCGTCGAATAAGCGGCGCCGTTCTCGATCCAGCGGGCCGGGCCAAAGCGCCTGGCAGCGAAGGTGGGGGTTGAGAACACGCGCTCCATTTGCGCGGTAAAGTCACCTGAGGCGGCTAGTACCAGGGCGAGGAAAATGTTTCCCGTCATTCAGACAGGATATAGCAGCCACTCTGCATACTTTGGTTTAAGATAGGGGTTTCGTAACCAAAGCCAATGAAGATCCTCCACACGGCCATGCGCTTTTTCAGCTACCTGTTTACCCTTGCAGTTTCGGCTTTTCTGACGGGAATTGGCACGGTCGCCTTTATTTCAGACCTGCACAACTGGAAGGTGGATACGTTTGTGTGGACGGGAAAAGATCTGTCGACGGCGCTGGTGGCGTTTGGCGTATTGGGTGGGGTGAGCGTACTGCTCGCGTTGTTCAACCTGTTCCGGTTCCTGCTGCCGCTGGTGGCGGCAGCATTCTTCGGTCTTGGTGTCTATGGCTTTTTCATCCAGGGCTACAAGGTGGAAGGCGTCGAGGGCTTTCAGTGGATGCTCGGCTTTTTGGCCGGCCTCGGTGGCAACTTCCTGTGCAGCCTGATGGAATTCAAGCGTAACCGCTAAGCGGTTACGCCCAAAGTTCGTGAATGGGGCCGTAGAGGTCCTGTTCGGAGAACGGAACGTACTCAAATCCGCGTCCCAGCGGATCGTCGCGACGAATCGTCGTCCAATCAATCCCCAAAGCAGAATAAATCGTGGCTTCGATGTCCTCGGCGCGGATGCTGCGCTGACGGCTCCAGCCCGGATCGGTAGTGTCACGACCGCCGCTATCGGTGGAGCCGATCGCGCGGCCGCCCTTGATGCCGGCGCCCGCCATCAGGACGCCCTGCTGCAGATAGTGGTCGCGACCCGCCGTCGTGTTTGGCGTGCCAATCGTACGGCCAAATTCGCCCATTGCCACGACCAGCGTCTGATCGAGCAGGCCACTGGCCTTCATGTCGGCAATCAGCGCGCCGAGCGCCGTATCAAACTGGCGGCCGAGCGAATTCGCATTGGCCGGATTGAGCGGGCCGGTGTAGATGTTGGCGTGGTTGTCCCAGCCGCCCACATTCACCTGCACGAACCGCGTGCCGCGATCAGAACCAAGCAGATTGCGCGCCACGATCAGCGCGTTGCCAAAGCCGGTGTTGCCGTACTTGCTGCGCTCATCGGTGGTGAAGCGGAAGAGATTATCGATCTCGGTGCGATACATGAGTTGGCGGGCATTCTGGTTGAAAGCCGTCATCTCGTCGCCCTTGGCGCCCAGCACGCCCTTGCCGCGCACTTCGGCATCAAGGTCATTGAGCAGGGCAAAACGCCGGTCAAAGGCCGCCTGGCCATCGGGATGCGTGGTGCCGCTCGGCGGATTGCCACCGGGGCTGAAGTAGAACGGCGCGTAGGCCGGCGGCAGGTAGCCGCTGCCGGGGCCGCCACCCGCATTGAGATTGAAGAACGGCGGCAGCGTCTTGTCAGAGCTGCGCGAAGCAAACTCGAGCGAGACCACCGAACCGATATGGGGCGCGATGCGCGACAGACCACTCACCGGGTTGCGCCCGATCTGCACCCACATGCTGGCAAGCTCATGCACCGCCGCCCAGGGCTTGACGCTGCGCAGCAGCGCGATCGAATCCATCTGCTCGGCGAGCTTGGGGAACAAGCCACGCGGCCAGCGGATGTCGCCATAGCTGGTGGGCTCGTAGGATGACGGCAGCCACGCGCCTTCCTTGAGGTCGAAGGTGTCGATGTGGCTCGGGCCACCACCCATCATGATGAAAATGACATTCTTGGCGCGATTGATCGGCGTGACAGCCGCCTTGGCCACCGTTTCGAGCGGCCGCGAGGGCATCAGAAAGTATCCGCCCACCGCCGAGCCGAGATGCTTGAAAAACGTGCGCCGGTTGAAGTGAGGCGCCTTCCAGAACCAGGTGCCCTTAACGCCCGACCAGTCAAAACCAAAGCGGTCCTTGCCCGCGGGTTGTTCTCCGTAGATGCGATCCATGGTGACGATTCCTCCCCTCTTAGTAGCTGAAGATGAACTCTTGCTTGTTCATCAGTACCCAGGCCAGATCTTCAACAGCGGTGTTACGCGCCGTCTGCGTGGTGCCCGTCTTGGTGATGTGGGCAACGGCTTTGGCCTTTTCGGTTTCCGAAGGCATGCGACCGAGGAACCGCAAGAACAGTTCATCGGTGATGGCTCGGGGATCCGTCATCGTGGCGATCGTGCGCAGTGTGGCGGAAGCAGCCACCTTGGCGCGCGAGGTGATGAACGAGTTGTTCATCAGATTCAATTGCTGCAGGATGCTGCCATCCTGACTGCGCTGCTGCGTATCGCGATTGCCGCGCAGGAAGAGGTTCATGAAGTC
>CAZBTA010000161.1:0-11666 GCA_964494515.1 uncultured Bryobacter sp. | reverse complement strand
AGCCCGCGTCCGAGTCGCTGTAGTTGAATCGAAACTCATGCACCAGCCGCGGCGTCAGCGTCCAGTTCAGCCCGCCTGTGTAGGTATACAGGTTCGAGCGTGTAGTTGTGATCTGGTTGGCAAACACCCGCTCCGTCCGGCTCGTCGGTGAGCCGCTGAAGCGTCCAAACACCTGCAATCGTGAATTGAAATTATGGTCAAGCCGCACCGACGTGATGTTTGTTGTTGCCGGGTCCGAGAACGAGGCCTGAAACAATCCCTCATCCGGATTGGTAAACGGCGATGGCGCATTCGGCAGCGGGAATGCATTCAGCAACGACTGCACCGCCCCACTCGCCCGCCGCCGTGCGCTCTCCGTCGGCACCTGCACCGTCTGGAATCGCGGCTGCCGCAAACGCAATCCTTCATAAGCCACAAAGAAGAACGTCTTGTTGCGCACCACCGGCCCCGATACCGTAAACCCAAACTGGTTCAACCGGAACGGTGCCCGCGACAATCCTGCCGCGTTCGCAAACCAGTCATTGGCATCGAGCTTCTCGTTGCGCAATTCATAAAACGCCGACCCATGAAAACGGTTCGTGCCCGACCGTGTCGCGAGCGATACCTGCGCCCCTGGCGTCCGGCCAAACTCGGGCGCAAACGTCGACGTCTGGATGCGAAACTCCTGCAGTGCATCAAGCGTCACCAGGCTGTTCGTTCCCCCCAACACTGACAAGCCCGGCAATGTGCCCGCCGCCTGCTGGCTGAACGTCGCAGTCGAGGAGGCGCCCACATTGCCGCCCACTCCGTCCACCGTAAAGTAGTTCGCGTTCGAGCGCTGGCCATTTGCCGAGAACTGCCCGGCCGAGATCGTCGTCGAGTTCGTCAGCACCACCCCCGGCGTGAGCTCGATCAACGATTGAAAGCTGCGCCCATTGAGCGGCAGGTTCTCCACAAAGTCCCGCCCGATCACCAGCCCGACACTCGCGAGCTCCTTGTCACTCGAGGGCGGCAGCGCCTCCGCGGTCGCCGCAAAGGTGGCCGCGCCTGCCGACAGCTTGAAGTTCGCCGTCGTCTGCCCCGCCACCAGCACCTCAATCTCCTTCAACACCTCCGGTTGATATCCCGCCGCGCTCACCTCCACCTGATACTTCCCGGGAAACAGCGCCACAAACTGATACTGTCCGCTCTCTCCCGTCTTCGCCTCCCGGCTCAGGCCTCGTTCGGGCTGGCTCACGCGCACTGCCGCATCTCGAACCGGCTTTCCATCAGGGCTCAAAACCGTACCGCTCAATATCGACGTCGATTGGGCAAAGCTGGCGGACACTGCCAGCACCAACAGCAGGAAATACATCATGAAATTTAATGATAACCAATACCCAATATCAACAGTCTTGGGGCTGCTCTGATATGCTGCCTCGCATGACGTCCCGGCGCGCCCTCCTCCTTATGTGCCCGAGCCTCGGCTGGTCTCTCCCCAAAGGCGTTTGCGACTGTCACACCCACATCTTTGGCGACCCTGCCCGTTTCCCCATGTGGCCCGGCCGCGCCTACACGCCACCCACGGCCTCACCTGCCGAGATGGCCGCGTTGCACCGTCGCCTCGGCGTCGATCGCGTGGTCATCGTCACGCCCTCTGTCTATGGCTCTGACAATGCCGCCACCCTCTTTGGCATCAAGTCCCGCGGCAAGTCCGCCCGGGGTGTGGTCGTTATTGACGATCAAACCCCGTCCTCCGAGCTCAAGCGCATGAGCTCCCTCGGCGTTGTCGGCGTCCGCGTCAACGCGCCTCGCGACGTGCTCCCCATGGTGGAAAAGAGCATCGACCGCGTCGCCAGCCTCGGCTGGCATGTGCAGGTATTCTCGAGTGGCGCCGAAGTCGCCAGCCTCGAGCCCCTCGCCCGTCGCAGCCCGGTACCGCTGGTCATTGACCATGTCGCTGGCATCCGCGAGATGGATGATCCCTCTTTCGCCGTCCTCCGCCGCATGCTGGAGGCCGGTCACATCTATGTGAAGGTCTCCAATCGCTTTCTCGCCGGTGGCGCCAGCGAGGCCATGGTCCGCGCGCTGCTCGCCGCCAACCCCGATCGCATTCTTTGGGGCACCGATTGGCCCCACCCGGACAACCGGGCGGTGCCCGGCCGCAAGCCGACCGACGTCTCGCCCTTTGAGCCGGTCGATGATGCCGCCTGGCTCAACCGCTTTCTCGCCTGGGGTGGTGGCGAGCGCCAACTCGTCGCCAATCCCGCTCGCCTGTACCGGTTCTGAGATAACATCCCTTACATGCTGAGACGCGAATGGCTGATGACCTCGATCGCGGCCGTTGCCGCCAAGGCGGCACCCAGTGACAGAGTGACACTTGGTGTCATTGGAACCGGCAATCAGGGCATCGGCGACCTCCGCGGCTTCCTCCGCGACGAGCGCGTCCAGGTAGTCGCCGTCTGCGACGTCAACAGGGAGTCGCCCGGCTACTGGGAAGGCGGCATCGGCGGTCGCGAACCCGCCCGGCAGTTCGTCGAGTGGAACTACGGCCGCGAACGCAAGAGCGGCACCTGGCGCGGCTGCGCCGCCTATGAGGACTTCCGCCAACTGCTGGCCCGGCCCGACATCGACGCCGTGCTCATCGCCTTGCCCGACCACTGGCATTCCATCCCGGTCATCGCCGCCGCCAAAGCCGGCAAGGACATCTACGGCGAAAAGCCCCTCGCCCTCACCATTGGCGAAGGCCGCGCCATGGTCAACGCCGTCAAGAAGTACAACCGCGTCTTCCAGTGCGGCAGCCAGCAGAAGAGCGATGTCCGCTTCCGCAAGGCCTGCGAGATCGTGCGCAATGGCCGCATCGGCAAGCTCCAGCGCGTCATCGTCGGCTTGCCCGGCGGCACGCCCGACTTCGGGCGCACGCAACACCGGCAAGAGCCCGAACCGGTACCCGAAGGCTTCAACTACGACATGTGGCTCGGCCCCGCCCCCGAGGCGCCTTATGCGCCGGGGCGTTGCCATGTCAACTTCCGCTGGATCCTCGACTACTCCGGCGGCCAGCTTACCGACTGGGGCGGCCACCATCCCGACATCGCCCACTGGGGCATGGGTGAGGAGCTCGGCGGCCCCATCGCCATCCGCAACGGTCAGGCCACGTGGGCCAAAGAGAAACTATGGAACACCGCCACTGACTTCTACTTCGAAGCCGTCTATGCGAGCGGCGTCGTCATGGTCGTCTCAAGCCGCGTCCGTGGCGGCGTCACCTTTGAGGGCTCTGACGGCTGGGTTTGGGTCAACCGTGGCGCCATTGAGGCCAGTCCCTCTACTCTGCTCGACTATGAGCCGGCGGCCAACGAGATCCGCCTGCCCCAAAGCCCGGGCCACTTCCGCAACTTCATCGACTGCGTCAAGTCCCGTCGCGAGCCGGTCGCGCCGATCGAGCAGGCCCACCGGTCAATCACCGTCGCCCACCTCGGCAACATCAGCCTCCGGCTTGGCCGCGACCTCAAGTGGGACCCGGCGACCGAAAAGTGCCTCAACGATGACGCTGCCAACGCCATGCTGCTGCGGCCGATGCGCAAGCCCTGGAGCCTCGAATGAAGTGGCTCCTGCCGGCGCTCCTCCTGCTGATCAGCTGCGAAAGCCAGGTACCCTTGCGACCCGCGGGCACGATGGTCCGCGCTGGCGACTGGATCGCCCAAGCCTATAGCGATGCCGGCTTCCGGCTCCGGCTTTATTCGCTGGCCGACCCGGCACAAAAGCGTGACGTCGTCCTCGCCAAGCGGGAGGAAGCCCACCAGAACGCCAAGATGATCGGCTTCGACGGCAAGCACATCTGGGTGTATGGCTCGACGCTCTATGGGGTCGACCCAAACACCCTCACCGTGATTGGGTTCGATCAATTGAATGAAGCCAATCCCGACCTTGCCGGGGCCTGGATGGCTGACAGCAAGTTTGGCCTGCTCGACCGCCCTTCGGTGCGCCTCCACCTCACGGCTGCGGATGGCCGCAAGTTCCTGATCGACCCTGTCACGCTCAAGGCAGCTCCCGTAGCCCCTGCTCAGGTGGCCCGCGACGCGGCTGACTACCAGCGCCAGCGCGACGCCTACGATGACGCCCTCGATCTCGCTACCGCATACACCGCCGACTCCTACTACTACGCCGGCGAGCTACGCAGCGACGAAGAATGGGTCGGCCTGCTCAGCGACGAAGAAGCCGCCAACCAATCTGAATACTGGCGCCTTCCCCGCCGCATCTACCCTCTTGACCAGCGCCGCAAGCTCTACCGCCTGAAGCTCAAGACCACCGTCGATGACCGCGGCGTCCGTACCCGCAAGGTGCTTGGGGCCGAACGGCTCGGGCAAGAAACGTTCTTCCGCGCCGGCCTTGTCCGTGACCCCAGCAAGGCCAAAGCCTGGCGCCTTGCCGATCCTGACGGCTACCTCATCCTCCACCAATACCGCCTCGACAGCCCCATCGTGGCCGCCCGGGTTGACCTCTCCGGCAAGAAGCTCTGGGAATGGAACCTCGGCCCCGAGCACCTCCGTACGCTCTACCCTGGAGGGCAATTCCTCGCCGTTGTCTTCGACCAGGGCCAGCTCGCCAGCCTCGATTTGCGCTCCGGAACGCTGAAAACTCTAAAAATGCCTTAACGAGGTATTCACAATCCGTTATTCTATGAGGAACTTCAAGGAGTCCAAATGAAAGTTCCCCTCAAACTTGCAGTACTGCTGATGGCTCTTGGCACTGCCCTGTTCGGACAGCTTGCCTCTAATACTTCACTTGTTGGTACGGTTACCGACGCGGCTGGTGCCACCGTTGCTGGCGCCCAGGTGAAGGCTCTCAACCAGGGCACAAGCGAAACCCTGAGTGCCACGACCAACGAGAACGGCTACTACGAGTTCCAGTTCCTCAAGGCCGGCGTCTACACCATCACGGTGCAGCAGCAGGGCTTCTCTACCTTTACCGTCAAAGACATCGCGCTCTCGGCCAACCAGACCGTCCGTACGGACGTGGCGCTGAAGGTCGGCTCGGTTGACACCAAGCTCGAAGTCACCGCCGACATCCCGCCGATCAAGACCGACGAAGCGAGCGTCAACGAAGTGCTGTCGACGCGGCAGACCGTTGACCTGCCGACACCGTCGCGCAACATCATGCGCCTCGCCATTACCACGCCGGGCGTGATCCCCGGCCTCAAGTCCCCGGCCGGCAACCCGGGCGGCGGCGAAGGCTACATCGGCGCCGGCACGCGCGAGATCATGAACTCCGTCTCGCTTGATGGCGTCTCGATCATGAACAACCTGATCACGACGACCACGCTGCGTCCGAATGCCGACGCCGTCCAGGAAGTCCAGATCCAGACCGGTACCTACCCGGCCCAGTATGGCGGCTACCTCGGCGTACAGCTGAACATGGTCACCAAGTCGGGCACCAACGAATACCACGGCAGCGTCTTTGAGTTTCTGCGTAACCAGACGCTCGACGCCAAGCCGTTCTTCCTGCGTCAGGGCGCCCCGAAGGCCCCCTTCCGTCAGAACCAGTTTGGTTTGGCGCTTACCGGTCCGCTGTCGATCCCGAAGCTCTATGACGGCAAGAACAAGACGTTCTTCATGTTCGCCTTCGAGCGTCTGATCGCCAAGACCGCTTCGCCGGCCGTTGACACGGTGATGACCGCCCGCATGCGCGCTGGTGACTTCAGCGAACAGGCGACGCCGATCCTCGACCCGTTCAACAACCGCGCGCCGTTTGCCGGCAACGTCATTCCGTCCAGCCGCATCTCGCCGGTTGCCACACGGGCTCTCGCCTACATGCCGCTGCCGAACGCCTCGGGTCTCGTCAACAACTACAACGTCAACCCGGCCAACAACAACACGACCAACCAGTTCCTGGGTCGCCTCGACCAGTCGATCGGCGAGAAGAATCGCTTCTTCTTCCGCTACGCGCACGGCGACACGGCGCTGCTGAATGAGAATTCGAACCCATTCAACGGCTACACGCAGCCGGTTGGTGACAAGAACTTCGTCATCGGCTACACGCGCGTGTTCTCGAGCACGACGATCAACGACTTCCGCTTTGGTCGTCAGAAGACGACCATCGACAGCTTGAACTTCTTCACGCCGGGCAGCCGCTTCCCGTCGAACGCGGGCACGCAGCTTGGCATCGCGGGCTTTACGACCGACGACAACAACCCGGGTCTGCCGGCCATCGGCATCGCCAACTACATGCCGATCGGCGCCCAGAACATGTCTTCGTCCAACTGGTATCAGAGCGACTGGACTTACCAGATCTCCGACACCTTCTCGGTGTTCAAGGGTGCTCACAGCATCGCGGGCGGCTTTGACTCCCGGCGCGTGCGCACCGACCGTACGGCGAACAACAATCCGCGCGGTGGCTTTACGTTTAACGCCCAGCTGACGGGCTTTGGCCCGTCGGACTTCATGCTGGGTGTGCCGCAGGCGATCACGACGCCGGGCCCGCTGTTTCCTGGCGGTGGCGCGCAGTGGCGCTACGGTTTCTTCATCCAGGACAAGTGGCAGGTAAGCCAGCGCCTGACGCTGACCTATGGTCTGCGCTACGAGCTGCCGACGGTGCCGCAGTCGACCACCGGTAACGGGACGATTCTCAACCCGGAACAGACGGCGTTTATCCCGTCGACCGTGCCTTCGAAGATCCCCTATCACCAGGGCGACCACAACAACTTCGCCCCGCGCGTGGGCTTTGCCTACCGCATGCCGTCGAAGCTCGTTGTCCGCGGTGGCTTTGGTCTCTACTACAACCCGAACCAGATGAACAGCTACACGCTGGCGACGACGAACCCGCCGTTCTCGACGATCTTCACGTTCAACAACCCGACGGTGAACCCGACGCTGACGTTTGCCAACCCGATCCCGAGTGGCGGCGGCACGGTGAACAACCGTCCGAACGCGTTCCACATCAATCCCTACTTGCAGAACGCCACGATGAACCAGTGGAGCTTCTCGGTGGAGCGTGGTCTGTGGAAGTCGGCTGGCGTGGCGCTCGAGTATCTCGGCAGCTACTCCTACCATCTGGACCGCAGCTTCTTCCTGAACACGCCGCGGCCGGGCCCGGGCGCGATCAATGATCGCCGTCCGAACCCGCGTTATGGCGTGATCCGCATGATCCAGAACGACACGATCGGCAAGTACAACGGCCTGTCGCTGGTGTTCCGCCAGAACGGCTTCAAGGGTCTGACGATGATGTCGTCCTACACCTGGGCGAAGATGCTCGACATGGCGACGGACAGCAACGGCGGCTCGAACGTCATGGATCCGTTCAACACGCAGCTCGACTACGGTCAGGCCAACTGGGACCTGCGCCATCGCCTGGTGACGAACTTCAACTACGAGATCCCGTTCCTCAAGAACTCGAAGAACACGGCCCTGCGCCTGGCTTTGGGTGGCTGGCAGATGAACGGTATCTTCATTGCGCAGAGCGGCCTGCCGTTTGGCGCGATCCTCTCGGCGGACCAGGCCAACGTGGGCCAGGGCACGCAGCGCGCCAACTACTCGGGTAGCGCGGTGACGGTGGACTGCGGCTCGGGCAAGCTGACCCGTTGCGTGGACATCAACGCCTTCGCGCTGCCGGCACAGTTCACTTACGGCAACACGCCGCGCAACTTCATGCGCGGGCCGGGGCTGGTGAACATGGACTGGAGCCTGTTCAAGAACTTCAACTTCACGGAGCGCTACAAGCTGCAGTTCCGTTGGGAGACGTTCAACACGCTGAACCATCCGAACTTCTCGAACCCGAACAATACGTACATTCCGGGTTCGGCGAACTTCGGCAACATCACGGGTACCGCGACGAACATGCGTCAGATGCAGATGGCACTGAAGCTGATCTTCTAGGCGGGACGTAAGGCCTTCAGGTAGCGGCTGGGCGTCTGGGTTCTCCCGCGCCCATCCTTCTGCTGGAAGGTGACGTACAAATTCTCACGAGCACGACTGACGGCAACGTAGAAGAGGCGATGTTCCTCCTCGACGTTGCCGTCTTTTATGCTTCTCCACGACGGAAACTCGCCCTCATTGGCCTTGACCAGGAAGACCGTATCGAACTCGAGGCCCTTGGACTGGTGGACGGTGAGGATGCGGACGCGGTCTTCGTCGCCGAGCTGAGCATCGAGGTCGGAGCCGAGTGAAGTGATCTCGAGGGCCTCGTCGAGAGTGGAGACCGTGGCGACGAGGCGGCGGAGCTCTTCGAGGTTGGCGAGGCGGTCGTCGCCATTCTGTTCGCGGCCGAAGTGTTCGCGGAGGAGGCCTTCGTAAAGCACCATGTCAAGGCTCTCGAGAGGGGACTGGCCACGGGCGCGGCGGCGCCAATCGTCCACCTGATGGGCGAGCTCGACGAAGCGCTTGCCGACCTGGGCAACAGCGGCGCGGCGGGCATCGGCCTGGGCGGCGAGGAGGTCTTTCAATTTGGCGAGGACGTCGGCGGTCATGCGGACGTCGTCCATGGCGCGGTGGGCCTCACGCTGGGGGAGGCCGAGCGCGTCGACGATGAAGCTGAGACGGTAGCGACCGAGCTTGATGAGGCGGCGACTGATCTCGAGCGTGTCGGCAAGGGCGATGATGTTGAAGTCGAGGCCGCTCTGGTTGAGGATGAGGGGCCAGTCGTAGGCCTCGAGGTTATGGCCGACAACGACGCAGCCGTCAACGAAATCGCGGAACTCGGCGAAGGCCTGTTCGGCGGGGACGCCGTGCTGTTCGACGAACTCTCGAGTGAGCTTGTGGACCTTGGCGGCTTCTTCGAGGCGGGCCCAGTTCTCGGGGCGAGTGGGCCGGATGATGCGGAGGAACTCCTGGTCGCCCTTGAGGGCAGCGAGCTCGACGACCTCGTCGTTATGGATGTCGAGGCCGGTGGTCTCGGTGTCGACGACGACGGTGGGGTGGTGGAAGAGGGGGCCGAAGGGGTCCTGGTATTCGTGGGTGACGGGCAGGAGGAGATCGCCGAGGCGGAGGCCGACCTCGCGGGGTAGCGTGCCGATCTTGTCGAGCGTAGCCTCGCCGATGCCCTTGGGTGGCACTTGGAGGAAGCGGTGGAGGGCGTTTGATTCCTGACTGCTGCGGAGGATGCGGAGGTGGGCGACGGCGGCCTTGATCTCGGCGCGCTGGAAGAACTTTTCCTCCTCGACGCGGACATGGGGGATGCCATTGCGTTCGAGCGTCTCGGAGATGTCGCGGGCGGTGTAGTTGGTGCGGACGAGGATGGCGTAGTCGCGCCACTGTTTGTTGTCGTGGGTGCGGCGGGTGGCGATCTCGGTGGCGACGAAGTCGTATTCGTCGCGCGAGGTGGGGAAGGACTTGATGAGGACGGGATTGCCGTCGCGAGCGACCATGGGGACGATGCGTTTGGTGAGGGCCTGGGGATGAGCGAGGATGACGCGTTCGCAGGCCTCGAGGATGTGCTTTGTGGAACGGAAGTTCTCTTCGAAGTGGACGACGATGGGCTGGTAGACCTGCTTGTAATGATCGAGGAGCTCGCGGGGGGCCGAGCCGCGCCACTCGTAGATGGTCTGATCGACGTCGCCGAAGAAGCTGAGCTGGCGGTGACGGGCGGCGAGGAGATCGAGGATGCGGTATTCGGCGCGGGAGGTGTCTTGCACCTCGTCGACCTGGATCCAGTCGTAGCGGTGTTGCCACCAGGCGAGGCGGGCGGGGTGCTCTTCGAAGAGGGTGAGGACACCGAGGATGAGGTCAGTGAAGTCGACGGCGTGGGAGTCGCGGAGGAGGTTGACGTAATCGGTGGCGAGGGCGGCGTAGCTGAGGTTGGGGTCCTTGTAGGAGGGCCAGAGACCGGAGCGACGGAGGGAGGTCTGGAAGACGTCGCGGGGCTTGGCGTTGGCTTCGTATTTGGCGAGGCGGGCGTCGGAGATGGCTTGCCAGAGGACGTAGCGGAGGCGCTGGATGGGGGCGTCGATCTCGATCTGGTGGCGGGCGAGGAGGCGGTTGATGATCTCGCAGCAATCCTCGTCGTCGTAGATGATGAAGTCGGCGGGGAGGCCGAGCGTGGTGGCCTCGGAGCGAAGGATGAGGGAGCAGAGGGCGTGGAAAGTAGAACAGTGTACGGCTTCGCCGATACGGGAGGCGACCTCGCGGGCGGCGCGATTGGTGAAGCTGAGGCAGAGCATGCGGTCGGCGGCGATGCCACCGGCGATAGCGGCCCCGGCGCGGGCGGCGAGGGTCATGGTCTTGCCGGTGCCGACGGGGGCCATGACGAGGACGGGCTTGTTCCAGGAGTTGACGACCAGGGATTGCAAGTCGTTGAGCTGCACTTGTCGATGATAACGGGTAGGGGGATAGACTAGTGGCGCATGGTGAAAAAACAGATCGCGGTATTGAAGGGCGACGGGATTGGACCGGATGTGATCGAGGCGGGGCTGACGGTATTGCGGGCGCTGCCGGGGCTCGAGTTTGAGTTGCTGGATCTGCCGTGCGGGGCGGGCGAGTATCTGAAGAACGGTGACCCGCTGCCGAAGGCGACGGTGGAAGCTTGTGGCAAGGCGGACGCGGTGTTGCTGGGGGCGATGGGCATACCGAGTGTGCGCTGGGCCGACGGGCGCGAGATGGCGCCGCAGATTGACCTGCGAGAGATCTTTGGGCTGTATGCCGGTGTGAGGCCGACGAAGCTCTATAACGCGGCGCACTCGCCGCTGAAGCGGCCGGTGATTGACTATGTGCTGGTGCGGGAATCGACCGAGGGGTTGTTCTCGACGCGGCTGCGGCCCAGGGATCTCGCGGCGGATGAGGCGAAGGACGAGATGTTGATCACGAGGCGGGGGAGCGAGAGGTTGTTCCGGTTCTCATTTGAGATGGCGCGCAAGCGGCGCAAGAAGCTGACGCTGGTGGACAAGGCGAATGTGTTGCCGTCGATGGCGTTCTTCCGCGAGGTGTTTGACGGGGTGGCGCGGGAGTATCCGGATGTAGAGACGGAGCGCGTGTACGTGGACGCGATGGCGCTGTATCTGGTGCAACGGCCGGAGACGTTTGATGTGATCGTGACGGAGAACATGTTTGGGGACATTCTTTCCGACCTGGCGGCGGCGACCGTGGGCGGCATGGGGATGGCGCCGTCGGCCGATATTGGCGATGACGTGGCGGTGTTCCAGCCGGCGCATGGGTCTGCTCCGGATATCGCGGGGCAGGGCAAGGCCAACCCCGTGGCGACGATCCTCTCGGTGGGCATGATGCTGGCATGGCTGGGCGAGCCAGAATGTGTAGCCGGAGCGGGCCGGATCAAGAGCGCGGTGGAGCAGGTGCTGGCCGACCCCGCGAATGCGACAGGGGACATTGGTGGCAAGCTGCGGACCGAGGAATTGACCGAGAGGATCGTGGCGGCGTTGTAGGCCGATTGGCTTCGTTTGGTTACGCGAGCGAAATATGGGGTGATGTCAAAGAGCTGGGCCTTGCGGGTGCGAAGGCGGAATCTCCCACACGGGAGAAATTGGGTTCGCTTGGTTGACTAAGCGGCAGCGGCCTTTTGTTTGGCTTCCCACTCGTAGAAGGCGTCCCATTTGGCCTGGGTTTCTTCGTCGTGCTCGGGAGTTTCGGGCCGGTCGAGGATGTAGCGGCAGAAGGGTTCGTTTGTTAAAACCTGTGCGGCGACTTGCCAGGCGGAACGGCCGGAGCGGCGGATTTCCATGACTGGCAGGGAGACGGGGATGTGAGCCTTGTCGTTCATGAGGTACAGCT
>CAZBTA010000160.1:0-11678 GCA_964494515.1 uncultured Bryobacter sp. | reverse complement strand
AATCCAGCCGCGCAATCTGTTGATAAATCGGGTATTCTGTCGATAACGGTTGTATCAGGCCCGATCGTGGGGCCGTGTTGCGAAGGGCTGAGATGAAAGAGCTCAAGGGGCAGTTTATCGGCGCGCTATTCGTCGTTCTGACGGTGGCTTCACTTGTCGCCGCCGCGATAAACTTCCGCCAACAGTCCGTCTATATTCTTCCTACTGATGGCATCATGTGGGTGGATCGAACTGCGCCCGATGGCCATAATTACGTTGTTGCGCTGGATGTGCGCAAGGGTAGTTCCGGCGAGGCCGCCGGTATCCACCGTTGGGAAGTGCTCGATCGCATTGCCAATGTCAAGGTGAACCGGGCCACCGATATCCCATTGCTGCTGGGCGGCAAGGCATGGCTGCGCGTCGATTACTTTCTCTACGAACAAGGCGTTGAAGTCAAAAAGACCGTGCGCGTGGAGGCCGATGGGCCCGATCGCACGCTGTACTACCTGACTGGCGTGGGGCTGGCTTACCTCGGCATTGGCCTGTTCGTTTACTTCCGTCGCGAGAGCGCGCCGAAGGCCCGACATTTCTTCCTGCTGTGCCTGTGCTCGTTTATCTATTCGTGCTTCCATTACACGGGCAAGCTGAACACGTTTGACAAGGTGATCTATTGGGGCAACATCGTGGCGGGCTTCCTTGCGCCGGCGCTGTTCATGCAGTTCTGTCTGACGTTCCCGGATACGCCGCGGCGGTTGCGCGGGTTCTTCCGCCAGTTTCTGCTCTATATCCCCGCGCTGGGGCTGATCGCGGTTTATGTGTTGACGGCGATGGGGATCTTGCGGTTCTCGATCTCGATCATTGAAGTGCGTTGGTATCTGGACCGCATCTGGCTGCCGTTCCTGAGTTTGAATTACCTGCTTGGCGCGGCTGTGCTGGCCTGGAAGCAGCGGCATGTCGAAGACTCGATTCTGCGCCAGCAGATGAAGTGGCTGCGCAATGGCGCGGTGCTGGGCATTCTGCCGTTCACGCTGTTCTACGTGGTGCCGTATACGGCCGGCATGACGCCGACGCCGATGATGAAGCTGGCGGTCTTGAGCCTGCCGCTGATCCCGATTACGTGGGCTTATGCGATTTTGCGTTACCGGCTGATGGACGTCGATGTGATCTTCCAGCAGGGCTATGTGTATACGCTGGCGGCGCTGGCTGTGCTGGGTGTGTTCTACGGGTTGCTGTTCAGCTTTGGCAAGGTGGATGAATTGCCGCCGGCGGCGGTGGTGGTGATGATTCTGATCGCGACGTTTATCTTCCAGCCGATCCGCAACTGGCTGCAGGAGAACCTCGACCGCTATGTGTTCTATCGCGAATCGTATGACTACCGCCGGACACTGCTCGACTTTGCGCGTGAGCTGTCGAGCGAGCATGACCTTGAGGAATCGTTGCATGGGGTGGCCTCGCGGCTGCTGCATACGTTGAACGTGCAGCATGTGGCGTTCTTCCTGTCGGATGAAGAGCGGCCGGAGGAATTCCATCTGACGCTGGTGCACGGGGCGCGCAACAATCCCGCGCCGATGTATCCGGACCTGAGCTTCTTTAACGAGGCGATGGGCAAGCCGTATCTGTTCTTTGAGAGGACGAAGCTGAACCCGGACTATGTGTTTGGGAGTTACTCACAGTCGGCGCGGCAGACGATCAGCGAGCTGGATCTCACCTACTACATTCCGTGTTCGGTGCGCGGGCAGACGATCGCGTTTCTCGGCGTGAGCCGGACGACGAAGGGCGACTTTTTGACCAGCGATGATCTGGAACTGCTGGTGACGCTGTCGAACTCGGTAGGCATCACGGTGGACAACGCGCGGCTCTATCGCAGCCTGCAGCGCAAGGTGGAAGAGAACGAGCGGCTGAAGGAATTCAGCGAGAACATTGTCGAGTCGATCAACGTGGGCATTCTCGCGGTGGACCTCGAAGGGCGCGTGGAGAGCTGGAATACGCAGCTGGAGCGGCTGATCGGGGTGACGCGGCATGTGGCCGTGGGCAAGCATCTCGGCGAGGTGTTGCCGGCCGAGCTGGTGGAGACGCTGGCCGAGCGGCAGCAGGAACCGGGCATCCAGCATGTGTACAAGGCACGGTTGGCACAGCGCACGCTGGTGAACATCGCCATCGCGCCGCTGGTATCGAAGGACCAGACGCAGATCGGCCGCCTGATCATTTTTGACGACATTACGGATCGCGCGGATCTCGAGAGCCGTCTGGTGCAGGCCGACAAACTGAGCTCGATCGGGCTGCTGGCCGCTGGTGTGGCGCATGAGGTGAACACGCCGCTGGCGGTGATCTCAAGCTATGCGCAGATGCTGGCCAAGCGCGTGTCTGACGATGAGCAGAAGGCGGCGATGCTCGACAAGATCACCAAGCAGACCTTCCGTGCGAGCGAGATCGTGAACTCGCTGCTGAATTTCTCGCGGACCTCGACGGTGGATTGGGCCGAGGTGCAGGTGAACCGTGTGATCCGTGACACGGCGAACCTGATCGAGCATCAACTGGAGAAGGCGCGCGTGACCGTGGCCTACAACCTCGATGAATCGCTGGGGGCGATCAAGGGCAATCAGGGCAAGCTGCAGCAGATCTTTTTGAACCTGTTTTTGAATGCTCGCGATGCGATGGAGGCGGTGCCGGGGCGGGGTGGGGTGTTGACGATTCGCACGTGGTCGGACGGCGATATGGTGCATGTGGAAGTGGCGGATACCGGGGCCGGGATATCGCCCGAGCATGTTGACCGGATCTTTGACCCGTTCTTTACGACCAAAGGCGCCAAGAAGGGCACGGGCCTTGGGCTGAGCGTGACCTATGGCATCGTGCAGGAGCACGGTGGCGCGATTGAAGTGCAGAGTGCGCCGGGCGCGGGGACGCGCTTCCGGCTGGATTTTCCCCTGATCAAGAAACCCGTACATGTCTGATAACCCAGCAGCCCGCAAGGGCCACATCCTCGTCATCGATGACGAAGCCGATATCCGTGAGAGCCTTGAATTCCTGTTGACTAGCGAGGGGTTTCGCGTCGATCTGGCGACGCGGGCGATGGAAGGCATCGAGAAGCTGGCGCAAGGCAGCTATGACCTGGTGCTGCTCGACCTGATGATGCCCGATCTGACGGGCATTGAGACGCTGGTGGAGATCCGCAAGAAGGATACGACGACTCCGGTGTTTCTGATCACGGCGTATGGGTCGATTGATGTTGCGGTGCAGGCGCTGAAGGTGGGGGCGAACGACTACTTCTCAAAGCCCTGGGACAACGACAAGCTGCTGATCGAGATCGAGCGGATGATCGCGGCGAGCCGGCTGCTGCAAGAGAACGTGGAGCTGAAGCGGGCACTGAAGCAGCGCTACAGCTTCGCCAATATCGTGGCCAAGAGCGAGCGGATGTTGAAGCTGCTCGATATGGTGGCGCAGGTGGCGCCGAGCCGCGCGAACGTGTTGCTGTCGGGTGAGGCGGGGACGGGGCGCGAGCTGATCGCCAAGTCGATCCATGCGAACTCACCGCGTGCCGAGCGGGCGTTTGTGACGGTGAACACGAGCTCGATGCCGGCCGATGTGCTGGAAGCGGCGCTGTTTGGGGGCCGCAAAAGCTACATCGAGATGGCCAACGGCGGGACGTTGTTTATCGATGAAGTGCTGGCGCTGTCGAGCGACATGCAGGCGGCGCTGCTGCGCGTGATCCAGGAGCGCGAGTTTGTCTCACCAGCGACGGGCGAGAGCCTGGCGGTGGATGTGCGCGTGTGTGCGTCGACGAACGGGGATCTGCGCAAGGCGGTGGAAGAGGGCAAGTTCCGCGAGGATCTCTATTACCGGCTGAATGTGGTGAATCTGGCGTTGCCGGCGCTGCGCGATCGCAAGGAAGACATTCCGCTGTTGATCGAGCACTTCGCCAACGTGTATTCGCGCGAGAATGGCAAGCTGCTGGGGGCCGATGGTAAGAGCCAGTTGCGGTTTGACAGCGAGGCGCTGCAGATCCTGATGGATCATGGCTGGCCGGGGAATGTGCGTGAGCTGGAGAATGTGGTGGAGCGCGCGGTGGTGCTCTCAAGCGAGCCGGAAGTGAACGCGTCGTTGCTGCCGGAGCATCTGCTGCAGGCGGGTGGGGTGAGAATCCGCAAGGATGACAGCGAGGCGCTGCCGGCGGACGCGAGTCTTTATGAGATCGTGGCCGACTTTGAGCGCAAGGTGATCATCGAGAATCTCGAGCGGACGAACTGGAGCCAGACGGAGGCGGCCGAGAGCTTGCGGATTCCGCTCTCGACGCTGAACCAGAAGATCAAGCGCCTGGCGATCCAGGTGAAGAAGAAGTAGCGCGGTTTAGCCGAGGTATTTGACGAGCAGGACTTCGTTGCCGTGCTCGTTGTAGATGAGCTCGTCGACGAAGTTGCTGGCGAGGAGAATGCCGTAGCCGCCGGGGCGCATGCCAGCCTGCTCCCGAATGAGCGCGTGCTTGACGGCGTCTTCGGCGGGGTTGTTGATGGCGGCGTGAGAAAGCTCGCGGATGCGGAAGCCGGGGCCGGGGTCCTTGACGAAGCAGCTGAGGGCGCGATTGGAGTGCAGCAGGTCGATGCGAATCTGCTTGACGGGGTCGAGCTTGCCACCGTGTTCGATGGCGTTCCAGAGGACTTCACGCACGGCGGAGAGGAAGCTCTCCTGATCGGCGGGGCTGAGGCCGGCACCCTTTACAACCGCACTCGCGGCAAGGATTTTCAATGCTTCTTCGCCGCTTGCCAGCTGGGCCGTAAGCGCGAGAGTGATCCATTTTTCCGTCTGCGCGAGAATCACGCGACAAACCTCATCCCGGCAAACGATACCACACTCGACTCGTCGATATTCCAGTGACCATAGCGCAACATCTCCGCCCGGACACCTGGCAGGGCTTGATAGAGCGTATAGAGGGGCGAGCTGCCGCACCACTTCCACGGGTCGTCTTCTTCGCGGACGTCGCGCCAGAAGGCGGCGATGTCGCCAGAGCTGAGCGCGGCGACGCGCTGCTGGTCTTTGGCCTCGATGCGGACGTCGCCTTCAGCAAACTCGACCTCGTCGCCGTAGCGGGGGCCCATGTGGGCCATGTCGATGGAGAGTACCCAGCCGAGGGAATCCCCGTGGCGGGCGGCGAGGGTGCGCAGGGCCTCGTACATGGGGCTTGAGGGCGAGTCGTTGAAGTTGGACCCGACGAGGATCGGCAGGACTTTGACCTGCGGGCCGAACAGATACTGCAGCCAGAGGACGTGGAACTCGGCGGAGTGTTCCATGACGTGGCAATAGTCTTCCTCGATGAGGGCGTCAGGGGCGAGGGCGGCGAGTTCGTCGAGGAGTTCGTTGGCGGGGGTGGTTTCACCGAATGGCGTGGCGTAGGGCTTGCGGGTGACGCCGAACTTTTCAGGCTCGCCGTAGTGGCTGGTGGCGAGGATGATGAAGGTGCGCTCGGGGCCCATGGCCTTGAGCGCCGTGAAGGCGTCGCGGTAGCATTCCCAACCGCCTTCGTAGCTCACATGAGGGGCGGCGACGCCGATGAGCTTGCCGGTGGCCGGCGGGAGATCTTCGAGGCCTTCCTGAAACTGGTCGAGATAGCGGCGGCAGTCTTCCGGGCATTCCGGGTAAGCGCCACCGGCAAAGGCGGCGGGGCGCACGGGCAGATCGCGAAAGGCCTGATGGGCGGCATCGCGGAGGCCATGGTAGACCTCGTTGTCGAGGAAGCCGCTTTCGGAGAGAACGCCAATCAGATTCTCAAGCTGGGGGCCGACGTCGAAGCTGTTGGTGACGCGGACGAGCCATTCGCGCAGATCGTTGTCGGTGTGCTGGCCATCGAAGAACTGGAGGCCGCGCACGAGTTGGGGCGGGATGACGAGGACGCGATCGGAATAGCCAAAGGAATCGCGGAGGAGAAGGCCCGGTTGCTCGGGATCCGGCGAGGGCATGGCGTCGAGATTGCGGCGCAGCGGAGCGAGAACTCGGGACATAGCGTTTATCATAAGCAAGAGCAGAGGCGCATAGCGATTATGACACTCGAAAATTGGCAACAGACGACGGCGGGCAAGCTGCGGCGGGAGTTTCGCTTCCGCGATTTCGTTGAGGCTTTTGGGTTTTTGACGCGCGTGGCGCTGGAGGCGGAAAAACTGGGGCACCATCCGGACATTTACTGTTCCTACAACCGGGTGGACCTCGAGTTGTTTACGCACGACAAGAGTGCGCTGACCGAGCTTGACTACAAGCTGGCAGAAATTATCGACGGTTTGGTGAAATGAAAACCCTATTCGTACTTGCTTTGGCTGGCGCCATGATGGCGCAGACGATCCCGCAGATTGACCAGGTGATTGAGGCGGCGATTGCGAAAGGGGAACTGCCCGGGGCGGTTTGCCTGGTAGGGCAGCGCGACCGCGTGTTGCACCTGAAGGCCTATGGCCAGCGGTCGGTCGAGCCGGCGCGGGAGCCGATGACGCTCGACACGATCTTTGACGCGGCGAGCCTGACGAAGGTGGTGGCGACGACGTCGTCGATGCTGCGGCTGATCGAGGATGGCAAGGTGCGCCTGGGGGATCGGGTGACGGTGTATCTGCCCGAGTTTCAGGGGGGCAAGAGCGAGATCACGGTGCGGCATCTGCTGACGCATTATTCGGGGTTGCGGCCGGATGTGGACCTCGAGCCGGTGTGGAGCGGCTATGAGACGGGGATCCAAAAGGCGCTGGTGGACAAGCCGGTGGCCGAGCCGGGGGCGAAGTTTATCTACAGCGACATCAACTTCATCCTGCTGGGCGAGATCGTGCGGCGGGTGGGCGGCAAGCCGCTGAACGAGTTTGCGCGGGAGAACGTTTTTCTGCCGCTGGGGATGATGGAGACGGGTTTTCTGCCGGATGCGAAGCTGCTGCCACGCATTGCGCCGACGCAGAAGCTGCACGGGGTGGTGCACGACCCGACGACGCGCTTTATGGGCGGCGTGGCGGGGCATGCGGGGTTGTTTACGACGGCGGATGACCTGGCGAAGTTTGCGCGGATGTACCTGCGCAAGGGCGCGCCGCTTTATGCGCCGCTGACGATTGCCGCGGCGACACGGCCGCAATCACCGGCCGGGATGACAGCGCTGCGCGGGCTGGGGTGGGACATCGATTCTCCGTTTGCCGGCAACCGGGGTGACCTCTATCCGGTGGGGAGCTTTGGCCACACGGGGTTTACCGGGACGAGCCTGTGGATTGACCCGTCGACCGAGAGCTATGTGATTCTGCTGGCGAACGCGATTCACCCGAACGGGCGGCCGCCTGTCACGCCATTGCGTGGACGCGTGGCGAGCGCGGCGGCGGCTTTCATCAGCCGGCTGGGAGCGCGGGTGGTGAACGGGATTGACCGCATGGAGCAGGAGAAGTTTGCGGGGCTGGCGGGCAAGAACGTGGGGCTGATCACCAACCACACGGGCATTCTCGCTGATGGACGGCGCAATATTGACGCGATGCTGGCGGGGGGCGTAAAGCTGAAGGCGCTCTACAGCCCCGAGCATGGGTTTAGCGGCAAGTTTGACGATGAAAAGGTAACGGATACGCGGGATCCGGTCTCGAAGCTGCCGGTCTACAGCCTTTACTACGGCGAGAAGCGCGAGCCAAACCCGGCGACGCTGAAGGGTATCGACACGCTGGTATTTGATATCCAGGACATCGGTTCGCGGTTTTACACCTACGGATGCACGATGAAGAACGCGATGGAGGTGGCAGCGAAGCTCGATATCGAGTTTGTGGTGCTGGACCGGCCGAACCCCATCACGGGGACGCGCGTCGAGGGCCCAATGATCGACGCCGAGGCGATGAGCTTTGTGGGATGTTTGCCGGTGCCGCTGCGGCACGGGATGACGATGGGCGAGCTGGCGCGATTTGCCAACGATCTGGCGCCGAAGAAGGCGAAGCTGCGCGTGGTGGAGATGCAGAACTGGCGGCGGGAGATGTGGTTTGACGAGACGGGGCTGCCGTGGGTAAACCCCTCGCCGAACATGAAGAGCCTGGCGGCGGCGACGCTCTATACGGGCATTGGCATGATCGAATACGCGAAGAACTATTCGGTGGGGCGGGGAACCGAGTTGCCGTTTGAACAGGTGGGCGCTGACTGGATTGATGGCGCGAAGCTGGCGGCACGGATGAACAGTGTGGGGCTGCGGGGGGTGGTGTTTACGCCGATCTCGTTTGTCCCTACGACGAGCATTCTGGAGGGCAAGACGGCCAAGGGCGTGCGGATGATCCTGACAGACCGGAATGTGGTGGAGCCGACGCGGGTGGGGCTGGAACTGATCTGTGCATTGCGCGATTTATTCGGCAAGCAGATTGATCATATGGGGAGCAAGAAGCTGATAGGGAGTCTTGAAACAATTCGCCGCCTCGATGCGGGCGAGGCGGCGACGGTAATTCAGCAAACCTGGGTTGCGCCGGTTGAAGAATTCCTCAAAAAACGGCAGCAATTTTTGATATATCGTTAGCCTTTGGCAGCAAAACGCTTGGCGACGGCTTCTTCGGCCTCGGAGTCATCCGACTCTTCGGTCGAGCGGCCCCGCTTGCGGGCTTCGGCGAGCCATGTGGGGGGACGACCACGACGACGACCACGGCCTTCCACAAGCCTTTCGAGCGTCAGAATCGCTTCTTCGATCGAGGCCCGCTCACGCCGCAAATCTTCCAGAATTTTCATTAGGTCCACGGAATGTTCCTCCGCTTCATATTGCTGCGGGTTTTGGCCGTAGCAGAAGCTTATAGTTGTTATATCGGATTATTGGCGTGGATACAAGAGCTCTGTTCCGAAAATAGAACAGATTTTTAGGCCCGGAATCAGGAAGTCTTTTTCTGTTTGCTCCAGTACGCGTAGAAGGGGATTCCCGTTGCAATGAGGCCCAGGCCCAAAATGGATTCGCGGGGCTGGTCTTTGAGGGTAAAAAAGATCAAAATTGAGGCCACAATCACGAAAAGTACCGGTATTACGGGATAACCCAGGGTACGGTATGGCCGGTGCATGTCGGGGCGTTTGTAGCGCAATACGATTACGCTAGCGGCCGTCATTCCATAAAGAATCCAGCTTGAGAAGACGACAGTTGCGGCGAGCTGGTCATACTGACCGGAGAAAACCAGAATGCCAGACCAGAAAGCCAGCCAGAGCATGGAGTGGGCTGGCGTGCGGTATTCGGGGTGAACTGTCGCTAACTTTTTGAAAAATAAGCCATCAGACGCCATGGCGTAGGGGACGCGGGCGCCGGAGAGAATACTGCCGTTCAGCGCGGAGAAGATACTGACCATAGCGGCGACGGAGACGACGGCGGCGCCGGTGGGGCCGAACAGCTTGCTCATCATCTGGGCGGGCACTCGATCGCTGGCGGCGACTTCAGCGCTCGAAAGAACGTAGAAATATGCTGTGTTTGCAAGCAGATAGATGATCATCACGCCGAGGGTGCCGAAGATGAGGGCGAGCGGGAGATTCTTCTGCGGATTCTTGATTTCGCTCGAGACCATGCTGACGTTATTCCATCCGTCGTAGGCCCAGAGGATGGCGACAAGGGCGACAAAGAAGCCGCTGGCGCCGCCGGGATTGGCTGGCACCGAGGTGGTGAGGTTGGCCGTGGTGCCCTGCGAGGAGAAAAGACCGATCAGAACGATGCCGACCAGCAGGCCAACTTTGGCAATTGTGACGACAATTTGCAGTTGTCCGCCTGCTTTTACCCCAAAATAGTTAACCCATGCGAGGGCCATGATGATCGCGAAGGCGACAAGCTGGCCGAGCTTGAGCTCGAGTGGATTGCCGCCCGGACCGATTGGGAGCGGAACGGTGGCAAAAGTTTGTTCCAGAACCGGAACGAAATTGGAGAGGTAGATTAGAAATCCGCTCGCGAGAGTGGCAATGGAGCCAGACTTGGCGACCCAGAACTGGGTCCACCCGTAAACGAATGCAAAGAAAGAGCCATAGGCTTCGCGGAGGTAGACGTATTCCCCGCCTGCTTCGGGCATGGCGGCCGAAAGTTCGGCGTAGGTAAGGGCGCCAGCGAGGCTGAGGAGGCCGCCGACAATCCAGACGAGCGTGACCCAGTCGGGGGAGCCGGTGGCGATGACGGCACGCTTGGGAACGACGAATACGCCGGAGCCGATGACGGTGCCGACGACGATCGCTGCGGCGCCCCACAGGCCGAGGTCACGGCGCAGGGTGAGTTTTTCAGACATTCGAGGGTTTCTCTTTCTCCGTTACGAAGTAGCTCGCGACGAGGGCGGTGAGGAACGTAACCGTGGTTCCGATGAGCACATACCAGGTGAAGGCGATTTTGGTTTGATAACGCACGTAAAGCATCAGGACGAGGCCGCAGGACATGCCGATCATGGCGGCGCGTTCGCCGGTGCGTTTGGTGAGCATACCAAGGAGGAAGACGCCGAGGAGGGCGCCGTAGACGATGGAGGCGATGCCGAGGCCGGCCTCAAGCACGCTTGAGACGTTGCGCGCCGCCAGGCCAATGACGAACAGCACGACGCACCAGACGACGGTCATGCGCTTGGCCAGCGCGAGGTATTCGCCATCGGTACGCTCTTTTTTGTCGAGCGGCTTGATGAAGTCCATGACGGTGGTGGAAGCGAGGGAATTGAGCGCGGCGCTCAGGTTGCTCATCGCGGCGGCGAGAATGGCGGCGATGACAAGGCCCGAGATGCCATGGGGCAGGAATTCCCAGATGAACTTCGGATAAATGCGATCGTTGGGAACGGGCGGGGCGAGATTGGTGTCCTTATAGTAGACCCACAGCATCACGCCGATGATGAGGAAGAGGGTGAACTGAAACAGGATGACGAACCAGCTCGAGAACAGGGCGAGGCGGGACTCGCGTTCGTTCTTGGCCGACAGCAGGCGTTGCACCATAAGCTGTTCGGTGCCGTGGCTGGCGGTGGTGAGGAAGCAGCCGCCGAAGAAGCCGCCCCAGAAGCTGTAGCTCTTCGAGAAGAACTCGGGAGTGAAGCTGAAGGCGAAATCGAAGACCTGGAATTTGTTGGCCTCATTGGCCATCTGTACGACGTGATCCCACCCGCCGGGGATCTGGCCGAGGATGACGAAGAGGCTGAGGATGGCGCCGCCGACGTAGAGGATCATCTGGACGACGTCGGTCCAGATCACGGCGGTCATGCCGCCCTCGAAAGTGTAGAGCAGGGTGAGGGCGACAATGACCAGTTCGGAGACGAATTCACCAGTACCGAGAACGATGGAAACGACGATGGAGATGGCGAAGACGCGGACGCCTTCGGCCAGCGCGCGCAGGCCGAGAAAGCTGCCGGCGGTGAACTTGCGGATGTTGGGGCCAAAGCGCCGCAGCATGAGCTCATAGGCGGTAAACATCTCGCCGCGGAAATATTGCGGCAGGAACAGAACGCTGATAATCAATCGGGCAAGGAGGTAGCCGAAGACGACCTGCAGGAAGCCGAAGTTGCCATTGAAACTGATCGCCGGGGTGCCGATGACGGTAAGGGTGGAAGTCTCCGCCGAAACAATGGAGAAGGCGATGGCCCACCAGGGCGCATCCTTGCCACCAAGAAAGTAGTCCTTCAGGGTTTTCTGGGACTCTCGGAAACGGAATCCAAACAGGGTGATTCCAATCAGGTAGGCGACGATAACGCCATAATCCAACCAACGCATTTGCTTGATGCTAGCAGTATTTATATGAAGTGGTTTTGATATACTCC
>CAZBTA010000159.1:0-11688 GCA_964494515.1 uncultured Bryobacter sp. | reverse complement strand
GCATAGATGGCGCCCATGCGCACACTCACCCGCAGCAGCGCGCCGGTCTTGGCGCGATGGATCTTCTCGAGCAATGCGGCGTTGGGCGCCGCGCCTTCGCCTTCGATATCGTGCACCTGCCCACCGATCATGCCGCCCACGGTTCCACTCGCCTTGGCGAGCTCCAGCACCAGTCGTCCGCGCACGGCCTCATCGGCTTCGGGCAGCGCGCCCAGCACTTCAAACGCCAGCGTCAGCAGCGAGTCCCCGGCGAGAATCGCCATCGCCTCGCCAAACACCTTGTGGTTCGTAGGCCTGCCGCGCCGCAGATCATCATTGTCGAGTGCCGGTAGATCATCATGGATGAGCGAATAGGTGTGGATCATCTCAAGCGTTACCGCCGCATCCTCCACGCCCTTGCGCTCGGGGTTTACAATTTCAGCCGCCGCCATGCAGAGCACGGGGCGGATCCGCTTGCCGCCGGCAAACAGGCTGTAGCGCATCGCTTTGTGGATCGTAATCGGTTCAACGGTCTCCGCCGGAACCCAGCGGTCGAGCGCGCGGTCCACAATCTCCACGCGCTCGGCCAGGTACTGTTTAATGTTCATTTGCCAAATGGTTCCGGCTCGATCTTGTTGCCACGTTTGCTGAGGATCTCGACGCGTGTTTCGGCTTCGTCGAGGCGTTTGCGCGCCGATTCGCTCAGCGCGACACCCTTCTCGTAGAGGGCGATCGATTCCTCAAGCCCCATCGTGTCCTTCTCGAGTTGCGCCACAATCTGCTGCAGCTCCTCGAGCTCCTGCTCGAGGGTCTTCACCGGGCTTGCGCTCGGTTTAGTGGCCATCATTGCCTCCGAGCGTCGTCATCTGCCCATGGGCATCGATCGGGAAGTCATACGGCCCTTCGATGATCTCGAGGTTCGGATTGGCCTCGATCACCGGCAACAGGTTCTCGCTCATCTCGAGCTCGGTCAGATGCAGCGTTGTCTTGATACGGGCGATCGTCACCTGCGAGAGGTCATGCTTGCCCACGGTGGGCAAAAAGCGCTCAATGCACTCGCGATCGGTATCCCAATGCACGGGCGTGCGGATCGCCGCGGGCGAAGAAGCCGTCAGCGAATTGATCTGCGTCGGCGCCCAGTCGATCTGCGGCAGAATGCGACTGTTGATCACATCGGCCATGCCCATGCCCACCGAGCTGCCATAGGTATTGGGCGTGAGGTCACGCACAAACACGCGGTGGATCTTCGGCGGCCCCTGCCAGCAGTTGTACTCGCCGTTCACGCCGCGGTTTACTACCTTCGTGTCCATGCCGGCGCCCGAGATGTCCTTGCCGATCTGATCGATGATCAGGATGTCGAGCTCCTTGACGGGCACATGGCCCTGCCAGCTCTTGGCGAGGGCGAGCAGCTTTTCTTCCTGCTCTTCCATCGTCTCAACGGGCACGGCCGTCAGCTGTGCGGTGGCGTGGTTGGCATCTTCAAGAATCGCGAGGCCACCCAGAATCTTGCCGCTCTTGAGAACCTGCCGGCCCACCGAGCGAATCATCGCTCCCAGCCCGATGCGATAAGCAAACGTGTGATAGTACTGCGCGCCGGCAAACTTGCCAAGGCCAATCGCCATCATCTTGTACAGACCGCTCTCGATCGGACCTTCAAAGTCGGTATGCCACTTCACGCGGCCCAGCAGCATCACGCCGTCGCTCTCGTAGGCGGACTTGTCAAGGTACGCCGTAATCCCCTCGGGCGTCTCTCCGAGCGAGACCACCTCAAGCTGGCTCACGATCGGGCAGCCCATCGTCTCCTCGGTGATCTTGTACTTGCCGAGCACCATCGCCTGGCCTTCGGGCGAGGCAGCGCCATGGCTGCCCATCGCCGGAAAGATAAACGGGTTCATCCCCGCCGCCTTCCAGTAGTCCACCACGGCCCGCGCGATCGTCGCGATGTTGGCGATCCCGCGGCTGCCTACTCCGATCGCCACCCGCGAACCGGGCTTCAGCTTCGAAGCAAAATCCGCCCGCTTCAGCTCAGCGGCAATGGCCCCGGGAATGTCTTTGATGGCGCGATCCGGAAAGTGCTGCTTTACCCGCAGCATACGTGGCAGAACAACCTGCGAAAAGGACATGCCATCATTATGAAACACTCCAAGCCCCAGCCTGATCTAAAATGCGATCCACATCTTCTGCGGCTCCTGCCCGATGCTGCCTGTTACGCATTTCACAGGGAGGTGACCCATGCGCACGCAGATTCCTTTCTACGCCCTGATGGGCGTCGGCCTGATTTCCTTGAGCTTGTTCCGTTGGCGGAAATGATCTCCTCCGTTCAACCGCCAATAGACAAAGGGGACCGTCAGGCGTGAACGGTCCCCTCTTCTTTTCTGCGGAATGTAGGAAAAACTAGCTTTCCAGCCCCTCGCCCCATTCCCGTTCGAGCATCCGGGAATACTCTCCCGAAGCATACAGTTCAAACTCAAACTGCGTTGGCTTGATCTCGCTAAAGCTCCAGAGCAACTGCCTGCAGGCAAACAGCTGATCGGCGTAACGGTAGTAGTGGCGAATGAATTCGTCGGTCACCTGGTGACGCTGCGGCACCTCATGAAACACCGCATTCAGCCCCAGGGCACGCGTAAAGATGCTCTTGTAGTCAGCCACACCCCAGTTCTTCAGCTTTTCGCGAATGTTGCGCGGCGGATCTTCCGTAAGAATGCCCGCAAATGCCTGATAACAAAAGCCCGCACGCTTCAGCTCTTCATCGCGCTCCACCAGGTCCATACACTGGTCGATCCAGCGCAAAAGGTCCTTACCCACGTAGAACAACATGCGGATCTCGCAGAACCGGCCGTCCAGCAGACGACGGTCCAACTCTTCGCGTGTCAATTCTCCACTCGGCAACAGTCCCTGCAACATCAGGCTCGCCCGCGAGCTCTCCACCAGCTTGTCCGGTCCGGCCGACTCGGCAAACGGGTGCAGGATTAACGGCGGCAGTTTCCAGGTCTTGGCGGAAGTTGTGGACGAAGTAATGATTGGCATAGGGGCGCGTGCTGCTCTTCTGTTGCTAATCGGCGGGTCGTCGCCGTTACCTTAGAGAAATTCTGTTCTCTAGTGTTCACCAGCTTAAATCACTTTCGTGCTTCCAGTAATACTTTAAAATTCAGTACCTCTGATCCGCGTTTCACCTTAACAGCCACCGTATCCCCTACGGCTTTAGACCGAAGGAGATAGGTATACTCCTCCAAATTCCCTACGGCCTTCCCGTCGAACTCGATCATGATGTCCCCACCGCGAATCCCCGCCTTTTCCGCCGGGCTTCCCGGGCGCACATCGGAGAACTTCACCCCACCCTGCACCGGCGCAAAGTCCGGCACACTGCCAAAGTACGGCCCATAGCCGCCCCCGCCGCCACCCGACGGCATGGCCGCCGGCGCCACGCGCACGTATTGGGCCCGTTCGCTGGCCGCCGCCAGTTCCGCCGTCGTTGCCGCCACTACACGTACCAGTGCGCCGTAGGGTGCCGGGTCAATCTTGTCCCAGGTGTCTGAGGGCTTGTGATAGTCGTTATGCAACCCGCTGAAGAAGAACAGCGCCGGCACCTGTCGTGCCGAGAACGACGTGTGATCGCTGCCGCCGATGTTCAGGTTGTCGCTCAATTCGGGCTTCAAATCCGGCACCAGCTTCATCACCTCTTCGACGGCCGTCTTGAACGTCGTCCCCGTCCCCACGCCAGCCACGTAAAAGCGGCCATCCGTCATCCGCCCCACCATGTCCATGTTGATCATGCCGGCACACTTCTCAATCGGCATCGGCATATTGCCCGCCAGGTGGCTCGACCCGAGCAACCCGATCTCCTCGCCTGAGAACGCAACAAACAACACGCCGCGCTTCATCTTCGGCTGCCCGGCAAAGTGCCGCGCCAGCTCGATTACCGCCGCCGTGCCGCTCGCATTGTCATCCGCGCCAGGGTGGATCTTCGGCACCTCGCTCGGCGCCATCGAGAACTGCCGCCCCATCCCGAGATGGTCATAATGCGCGCCCACCACGATGTACTCATCCGTCTGCCCCGGCAGGTAGCCCGCCACGTTGAACGTCGGCCGCAGCACGCGGTCTACTTCCACACGCAGCACCGCTGTCATCGTCTCCGGCAGCGCAAAGCTTTGCGCCTCGAGGGTCTCGTCGATCTTCCTGACAATCGACTTCAGGTCCTTGCCAGCTGCCTCAAACCACTTCTCGGCCAGCGTTGCCTTTACCTGCACCACCGGGATGCCCATCGCCATGCTGCCGCTGTGTCCGCCAAATCCATCCAGCTTGTCGGCGTCCTGCGGATAGGTGACGTAGTTGTTCAGCAGAATGACGCCCGCCGCCCCGTGTACCTTCGCGTTGATCGCTTTTGTCTCGAGCGACGAATGGCGCGTCGAACGCTTGCCATCAAACACCGCCTTCTCATCCTGATCCTGGGGCTCGGTGCGCAAGATGACCACGATCTTGCCCTTCACATCGATGCCGCGATAGTCGTCGTAGTGATACTCGCTTGCCGTAATGCCATAGCCGGCAAACACGAGCCCCGCCTTTACCTCGCCATTGCCCGAGAACACGCGCGGCACAAAGTCTCTCGCCACGGCGAGGTCCTTGCCGCCGACATTCAGCACATTCTTCTTGCCGAGCTTGGCATCGGTATTCACCGTAAACTTCTGAAGGTAACCGGGCTTGGCCCCACCAGCCGCAAACGGCGGCTTCAACCCCGCGCGCTCAAAGTTCTTCGCAATCCAGCGTGCGGCCGCGTCGAGCTCCGGCGTGCCGGTCATCCGGCCCTGATACCGTTCGCTCGACAGCCACTTCACGTCTTCAAGCATCCGCCGTCCGTCGATCGTCTCCGGCAGCTTGGCCGCAAACGCAACACCGCAAGCGAGAGCAACGAGTAACAGACGGCGGCGCATCATGCTAGTTCGCCCCCGGGGTGCGCAGGCTCACACTGCAGCACGCCGTATCTCCCGCGTTCTTCGCCGTGGCCTGATATTTGATCTCGAGGTCGATAATCTTCTTCAACTGATCCCAGCTCATGCTGCCAGCCAGCTTGCGCCCGTTCACAAACAGCGTGGGCGTCGAGTTGATGCCCAGCTTGCGCGATTCTTCAATGTCCTTCTGCACGTCCTTATCGGTTTCCTTCGTGTCGAGGCAACGCGACAGCTGCAGCGCGTCCATGCCTTGCGTCGGGGCCCAGGCCATCAGCTTCGGGCGCAGCGTCTCGGGCGTCATGTCCGCCTGCTGGTCAAAGATCCAGTCGTGATACTTCCAGTAGTTTTCCTCGCCTTGCAGCATCGCGCAGCGCCCGGCCAGCGAAGCCGTCCGTGCCCACGGGTGAATCTGTTCGAGCGGAAAGTCGTGCACAAACATCCGTACTTCCTTGGGGTAATCCTTCAGCAGATTCGCGCGCAGTTGCTTGGCCTGTTCCTTGCAGTACGGGCATTGGTAATCGGTGTAAACGCTGATCACCACCGGCGCGCCCACTGTCCCCATGGATGGCTGGCCAACGTTGCGAATGATCGCGTTCTCCTTGTAGAACGGGTTCGCCGCCGTATCGAGCACCTCGCCCCGAATCAGAGTCTTGCCATCGGCCGACACCAGATACTTCTGCTCGACAAATCGTTCGCCGAGCGACGCCTTGACGGTGATCTCTTCAAATCCCGTCAGCGCTCCCGAAGGTTGCCGGTCCTTGATCTCAAAGGCGATCTCCGGCGTCCACATATTCAGGTGCCGCAGAAAACCCTCGAGCTTGGCCACATCGAGCTTCACGGGCTCGGCTGCCTTCTTGGCTGGGGTCTTCTTCGCTCCCTGGGCGAACAGACTTACCGCCAGCAGCAAACACAAAACAATACGCATGCCTACAGTGTAGTGTCACCAGCCCCCCCAAAGACAAAAGGGGCCAGGCATCCACGCCCGGCCCCTTGCTGACTGTCTTTTAACTTACATCACCGGCCCGATGCGCCACGGCACAAATTCCTTGTGCCCCAGCTTCTCGGCGCAGGTACGCTCGCCACTGGCCACGCGCAGGCAAAGCTCAAAGATCTCCTTGCCCACCTGCTCCACGGTCGCCTCGCCGTCGACAATGCGACCAGCGTTCACATCCATGTTGTCCTGCATGCGGCGATACGTGCTCGAGTTGGTCGCGATCTTGATCACCGGCACGTTCGGGAAGCCGATTGCGCTGCCACGTCCGGTCGTAAACGCGATCATGTTGCAGCCACCGGCCGCAAGCCCCGTCAGCGACACCGGGTCATAGCCGGGCGTATTCATGAACACAAACCCTGGCGACACCACCGGCGCGGCATAATCCACCGCGTCCATCATCGGGCTCGTGCCCGCCTTGGCCGAGGCGCCCAGGCTCTTTTCGAGAATGTTCGACAGGCCGCCTTCCTTGTTGCCCGGGCTCGGGTTGTCATCAAAGCTGCCGCCAAACTGCCGCAGGTACTTCTTGTAACCCTCAATAAAGCCCAGGAACTTCTCCGCCACTTCGCGATTGCGCGACCGTTTCACCAGCAGGTGTTCGGCGCCAAAGCACTCCGTCGTCTCCGCCAGCACCGCGCTCGCTCCGATCGCCGCCAGCATGTCGCTGCACACGCCCAACGCCGGGTTGGCCGAAATGCCGCTAAAGCTGTCGCTGCCGCCACAGTTGAGCCCGAGGCGGATATGCGATGCCGGCATCGTCTGTCGCTTCTGCTCACGCATCTCGGCGATAAACTCTTCAATCTTGCGGCGTGCCGCGTCCACCGTGCCGCGTGTACCACCGCTCGTCTGCAGCGTCAGCCCATGCAGCCGCTGCGAACGCGGGGCGTTCGGCCCCAGGTAGTGGTCAATCTGGTTCACTTCGCAGCCGAGGCCGATGATCAGCGCCGCGCCGATGTTCGGGTGATTCAATACGCCCGCCAGCGTGCGCTTCAGCTGATCCGTGTCCGGCCCGATCGAATGGCCACAGCCTTCCCCGTGCGGGAACGCCACCACGCCATCCACATTGGGCGGCAACCCACCCGCCGCATAGCTTTCCGCGATCCAGTCCACCGTATGCGCCGCGCAATTCGAAGCGGCCACCACCGCGATGTAGTTGCGTGTGCCCACGCGACCGTCTTCACGCAGATAGCCTTCAAAGGTCGGCATCACCGCGGGCGCTGGCGGATACGGCACTTCAACGGTTGGGAACTCAAAACCCACTTCATGATCTTCAAACGCCAGGTTGTGCACATGCACGTGCCGGCCCGGCTCAATGGCCACCCGCGTCCTGCCGATGCCCTGCCCATAGCGGCGCACCTGTTCTCCGGCCCCGATCGCACGCAGGCTCACCTTGTGCCCCGCCGGCACGTTGTCCAGCACTTCCACGGTCTGGCCCGCGACAATAATCTTGCCACCCGCGCTCAGTGGCACCCGCGCAATGGCGACGTTGTCGGTTTCGTGCAGGCGTATGGCGGAGTTTTCCGCCGTTGGTAATTTGGCGATGTCTAATAGACCCATACTCGGCACTGATTATACTTGAGGGGTGCCCAAGCCTCGCTTCTGGCTCGTGGCCGCGCTTGCGATTCCCTATCTTTTTTGGCTCGCCTCGAGTGGGCTGCTCGGTCCTGATGAACCGCGCTACGCCGCCATTGGCCACCAGATGGCCACCTCCGGCGATTGGGTCACCCCGGTGCTCTGGGGCAAGCCGTGGTTCGAAAAGCCCCCTCTGCTCTACTGGCTCGTTGCTACTTTCGGCAGTCTCGGTCTCCCGGCCGATCTCGCCGCGCGCCTGCCCGTCGCCCTGCTCGGTCTGGGCCTGGTGGCGCTAATGCCCACGCTTGAGGCGGCCTTCATCCTCGGCACTTCCATCGGCTGGCTTGCGCTGTCGCAAGTTGCCGTCACCGACGTCCCGCTCAGCGTCTGCTTCCACGCCTTTTTGCTTCTGATGCTTCGCCAGCGCCCCGTCTGGGCCGGTGTTGCCCTCGGCTGCGCCATTCTCGCCAAGGGGTTGGTGCCGCTTGCGCTTGGCTTGCCCATCTTCTGGCTTTACCGCAAGGAGTGGCGCCACTGGGCAGCGGCGATCGCCGTAGCCACCCCCTGGTATCTCGCTTGCTACATCGCCAACGGCCAGGCTTTCATCGACGAGTTCATCATCCGCCACCACATCCAGCGCTTCATCTCGCCCGAGCTCCAGCACGTGCAGCCCTTCTGGTTCTACATCCCCGTGCTGATCGGCCTGCTCATGCCCTGGGCCCCGGCGCTTTTGCGCATAGAGCTGCGCGAGGAACATCGCCCTTATCTCTACACCGCCATCTGGGGCTTCGTGTTTCTCAGCATTTCGCGCAACAAGCTCCCCGCCTACATCCTGCCCATCCTGCCCAGCGTCATCATGCTGTTTGCCGGCCGTCTGCTTCGCTGGCACTACGCCTTCGCCGCCGCGACACTGATCGCCCTGCCTTCCGTTTCTCCCTGGATCCCCACCGCGATTGATGATGGCCTGAGCAAGGCCGACCTCTCCACGACGGCCTGGATCTGGCTGGCCGCCACACCAGTCGCGGCTTACGTTGCCTGGCGCTGGCGCGAACGAGCGGTACTTGCGGTCGCATTGCTCTCGATCGTGATGCTCAAGCTCACGCTCTACCCCAGCCTCGCCGCCACTGTCTCAGCCAAAGACAGCAAACTCACCTGCCTGCCCCCCGGCGCCTCTCGCGGCCTCCGCTACGGCCTTTCCTACTACCTCAATCGCGAAGTCGATTACTGCCCCGAGCGCTGAACCCAATCCCGCCACCGCCCCGGCGCCATCTTCGCCACCTCTCCCCGCGCACTCGCACGCAATTGCGCCGCCTCCGCCGTCTTCCCCTGCCTGTCGCGCAATCGTGCCAGCGCCATCTTGCCCTCGCCCGTCTGCGGCGTGATCAGCTTCTGCGCCTCCTCAAGTTGCCCCAATCCCGTCAACGCCTCGCCCAGCCGGACGCGCGCTTCTGCGATCACGTTCGCGCTCATCCCCAACCTCTCAGCGATCCCGAGCGCCTTGCGCAATCGCTCGCCAGCCTGCTCGTTGCGCCCGGCCACCAGCGCCGCTTTACCCGCCTCGCGCAGCAGCTCAAAGTACTCAATGTCCTCCGGCTTGCCAATCTTCTCCCACACCGCAAAAGCCTGCCGATACTGCTCCTCGGCCCCCTCCACATTCCCGCTCTCAAGTGCCGCCATCCCCACAAATCGCAACGCCTTGATCTGCGTCAGATGCGCGACCCCAAACATCCTGGTATACCCATCCAACCCCTCACGAAACCTCTTGCCCGCCAGCGAATAATCCCCTTCCAGCAGCGCCCGCCAACCCTCCAGTTGCTCCACCGCCAGCATGTCAAAGCTGCCCGGCTTCACCGTCTCCCGCCGGATCGTCGCACACTCGTTCAGCGATGGCAGCGCCCCTTTAACATCCCCCATCCGCAGATACGTCTCCGCCACCGCACACAACTGATACGACGACATCGACCGCCCATCCTGCCCCAGCCCCCGCACAATCCGCAACGCCGCATCGGCCGCCTGTAACGACGCCGGGTAATCCCCGCGCACCATCTCCAGATTCGCCAGCGTGTCATACGGCATTGCCAGCGACGGCGTATCCGCGCCCCAATACTTGCGCATCAACTCCATCGTCTCGCTTACAAACTTCCGCGACTCCTCAAACTTCCCCTGGCGGAACAGCGCAATCCCCAGATTCGCCTTCGCCGTGATCACCACATCATCATCGGGTTTGGCCAGCGCAATGCTCTCGCGGTACACCTTCTCGGCCTCGGCGTACTTCATCTGGTGCGACAGCGAATTCGCCAGCGCCGTCAGCGCCGTCTGCAGCCGCTGCGGCCGCTCCTTGCGCGTCAACTCCACCAACTCGCGGCCTGATGCCTCGGCCTGCTTCAGATCGCCACTCGTCTCGAGCACATTCACATACTCGTTCAGCGCATCAATGCGCACGTCCACCGTCGACGCATCGCCGCCCTTGAGCAGCCGCAAGCTCTCCTCGAGATGAACTCGCGCCTCCTTCCATCGCCCCAGTCGCAAGAACGCCGTCCCCAGGCCCATCTCGAGATTGCCCTTCACCAGCGCATCGCCGATCTCGCTCTGCTCGAGCCGCTTTGCCCCCGCCTCCAGCATCTCCCGCGCCGACATCTCCTTGCCCTTGGTCAGCATCGGGTTTGAGCTGTCAAACAGATCCACCATGAAGTCGCTCATCCGCCGCGCCACCCGCCTCTCGCGCAGCGCCGTATCGCGCTCCTTTTCAAGCCGCTGGTTGCTCACGGCCAGTTGGCCGCCCAGATATCCGATCGCCCCCACCAGCAACGTCGCCAGCGCCACGGCTGGCCGGTTGCGCCGCACAAACTTCGTCGCAATGTACAGCGAGCTGTCGCCCCGCGCCATCACCGGACGCCCGTCGAGAAACCGTCGCAAGTCCTCGGCCATCTCCGCCGCCGATGCATAGCGCCGCTGCGGCTCCTTGGCCATCGCCTTGCGGGTAATCGCCTCGAGCTCGCGCGGCACATCCACCATGGGCGCCGGGTCCGTGTAGATGATCGCGTAAGCCAGCGCCATCGCATCGCGGGTGCCAAACGGCTTCTGCCCGCTCAGCAGTTCGTACATCACCACGCCCAGCGCATAGATGTCCGTTGCCGTCGAGATCGCCTCGCCCTTTACCTGCTCCGGGCTCGCGTATTCGAGCGTCAGCAGTTGCTCGGTTTGCTGCGTCTTCTCCTGCCCCTCGGCCAGCACCTTGGCAATGCCAAAGTCCATCAGCTTCGGCTCGCCGTCCTGATTCACCAGAATGTTCGACGGCTTGATGTCGCGGTGCACGATCAGATGCCGGTGCGCATAATGCACCGCCTCACACACCTTCTCGAGCATCACCACCCGGCCCCGCCGCTCCACGCCCTTCTGCTCGCAATACTCCGCCAGCGGCATCCCGTCCACGTATTCCATGACGAGAAACGGCTGCCCATCCTCCAGATGCCCACCCTCCAGCATCTTGGCGATGTGCCCGTGTTCCAGATCCGCCAGGATCTGTCGCTCCTGCAGAAACCGCCGCACATTTTCCGGTCGGTCCATCCCCACATTCAGCACCTTCACGGCCACCTTGCGCTCATACTCGTGGTCATCGCGCACCGCCAGGTATACCGTGCCCATGCCGCCGCGGCCGAGCACGCCTTCCACCCGATATGGCCCCACCCGCTCCGGTTGCATCGCTACATTCTCAGGTAGATATTGCGCCGCTCAAGCGCCCGGATAAACGCCCAGGTCAGCAGAAAGTAAACGCCCGTGATGAACACAATCCACCCCAGCGGCGAATCCTTCGGTGCAAACTTCTCCACTGCGTCGCCCACCATCCCGTGGATCAGATACCCCGCCAGCGCATTCGTCCCAAACGTCGTAAAGAACGCGCTCTTCCACCCCGGCTGTCGCACATCACATACCCACAGGAACGCCGCATACACGAGCAGCGAGAATCCCGCGCTGAACGTCTGATACGACAGGCTGCCCGCCCGCTGCGTCATCGTCCACATGTCCACCGGGTTCCACGGTGGCCAGAACGGCGGCGCCTCCACTCCATGCACACACGAGATCAGATACCCCACCACGCTCAACACCACGCCCCATTGCACAATCGGCCGCATCGCCTCGCGCGCCCCCAGTTTCTTCACCGCGTCATAGGCCAGGGCCCCGGCCAGCGTCGGCAGCGCC
>CAZBTA010000158.1:0-11824 GCA_964494515.1 uncultured Bryobacter sp. | reverse complement strand
GAGGTACGGCGTCGTTTCGGGAGAGAACTTCTCGCCTTCGCAGGCTTCGACGATCTTTTCGATCTCGTTGGTGCCAACGAGCGCATCGACTTCGGGCAAGCTCGACTCGATCTCGCCACGGAAGCGCTCCACAAGGCAACCGGCGACGACAAGGCGCTTGGCCTTGCCAAGTTCCTTATAGCGACCCATCTCGATGATGGTGTCGACGGATTCCTGTTTAGCGGGATTGATGAAGCTGCAGGTGTTGACGACGATGACTTCAGCGTCTTCGGGACTTGAGGTGAGCTCGTGACCATGGGCAGCGAGCTGACCCATCATCACTTCAGAATCAACGAGGTTCTTGGGGCAACCCAAGCTGACGAAACCAATTTTCAAAGCGGATTTGTACCTATTTATCAGGGTACACTAAGGGCCAATATGGAATTGGATCGCCGCAAAGTGATTGCCGCGCTGGGTGGTGCGGCGGCTGTGGACCGGCTGGATGCCGAAGGCAAGGCCGAGGCGCTCGAAGAGTACATGAACCAGCAGCTCGACGCGGTAATGGCGCGGCGACTGGGGGTGCCAGAAAAGACGCCGACGGTAGCCGAGCTGGATGAACAGATCGAATCCCGAACGTTCCGCAAAGGCGTGGGCATGCTGTTTGCCGTCGGGGCGCAGACGCCGTTTGGCAATCGCATTGAAGGCGAGCCCGACACGGTAAAGCGTTTGCCGAAGATGCCTGAGAAACCCACGCTTATGGACTTTTTCAAGCTGCGGTTTGCGCCGGCGACCCATATTCTGCAAAGCGCGGATAAGGCCCTCAAGGCGGGCATGGATGAAGAGATCGTGCTGGCATGCCTGCTGCATGATTCGGGCCACGCGCTGATGAAGGCGGATCATGGCTGGTGGGCGGCTCAGATCTATGAGCCCTATGTTTCGCCGAAGGTGACGTTTGCCATCCGCTATCACCAGGCGCTACGCTTTTACCCTGACCCGGCGGTGAAGTATGAGTATCCGGCCATGTACAACAAGATCTTTGGCAAAGACTATGAACCGCCGCCGTACATTGAACAGGCCTACCGTTACGCCCGCAAGCACAAGCTCTACATGGCGGCGCGCCTGGTGACTGTGAACGACCTGTACGCATTTGATCCGAACCATGTTGTCGATCCAGAGAAGTTTACCGACATCATCGGGCGGCACTTCAAGCAGCCGAAGGAAGGGCTGGGGTTTGACGGCAGCCCGGTGGCGCATATGTGGCGGACGATGATCAATCCGGATGTGGGGTTGTAGCCGTGAAATCGCTGGCGCTGGGAGTGTTGCTGTTGAGTTCAGTGGCGCACCTTGGCGCCGGCATAGTCAAGGTGCAGGTGGGTGGCGGGCAGGCGGTGCTGTTGCTGGATGATGCCGGTGGCGTGTGGGCGTTTGGGGAATGTGATCGTGGCAATCTGGCGATTGCGGATTGTCAGGTGGTGAAGCGGCCGACGAAAGTGCCGCTACCGCGTCCGGCAACTGATATTGCAAATGCTGGAGCAAGCGGATTTGCGGTTCTTGACGATGGCAGCGTTTACTCGTGGGGTTCGGATGCGGAGTTCAATCTGGGACGATATCTCGGCGGCAAGCGTGCGGGCCGGCAGATGTCGGCGACGCCGGGGCCAGTAACGGGCTTGCCCAAGGCGCAAAGTGTGGTGGCGACCGGGCATGCCGTTGCGGTGGTTACCGAAGAGGGTGAGCTCTGGATGTGGGGCACACTTTTTGGCGATAGCAATAACAACAGCCCCGTTGAGGTGCCGCGACGCATCACTGGACTACCGCCGCTCAAATACTTCGCGATGGGCGAACGCGGTCGACCGGGAGCGGCGCACTACTACGCGCTGGGAAGAGATGGCAGCGTGTGGACCTGGGGATTCAATCATGTGGGGCAGCTAGGCGATGGCACGAAGACCTCGCGGAGTACGCCGCAACGCCTCGCGCTGCCGCCAGTGGAATCGATCGCGGCGGGGGGCAATGCGGGGGTGGCAGTGTTGACTGATGGCACGGTGCGGGCGTGGGGTGGCAATGACTCCTCGATGATCGGCAACGGAGAGAATGCGGAGGGCTCAGCGTATCCCGCGCCGCAGTTGGTGGCTGGAGTTACCGGAGCAGTAGCGGTGAGCGCCGGGACGGGGCAAGTGATCGTGCGCACCCGCACGGGCATGCTGCGAACGTGGGGACATGATGGCTGGGGACAAGCAGGTATCGGTACAGCGGGTGGATACCAAACGAAGCCAGCGGCGCCCAGGCTGGGCAAAGTGGTGGAGGCGTTCGCGACCGGGAATCGCTGTTTCGCCGTAACTGAGGATGGAAAGCTCTGGTTCTGGGGGGCTGGCCACTATCAATGGCCAGCCCCAATAAACAAAGACCAGCATGTGCCGATCGATGTGACCGGATTGCTGCCTTAATAGCTGAGCGTCTTCAGGTATTCAGCGGATTGCTTCAAGCTGTCGAGCGGATTGCCAGGGGTTTGATCCTGCTCGACGAAGAAGTGCTTGGCGCCCGAGGCGAAGGCGGCGCGGATGACCGGGGCAATCTCGATCACGCCCGTGCCGACGCTCTGGAACGCTTCTTTGGGGACACGCTCGTTGTACTGCGGCGCCATCTTGGTGACGTTCTTGAGATGGACAAGCGGAATGCGGCCCTTGTACTTGTTGAAGACATCGACTGGCGGCACGCCACCAACCTGGCTCCACATGATGTCAAACTCGAGGCCGACCAGTTTCGGATCGGTGTTCTTCATCAGCACATCGAGCAGGCGATCCTGCGTGCCGGCGACCGGTTCGAACTCGAAGGCGTGGTTGTGATAGCAGAGCTTGAGGCCGGCGGATTTGGCGCGCTCGCCGGTCTTGTTCAGCGTGTCGGCGAGCTTCTTGATGACGTCCACGCCACCGCGATCAGCGGGAGCAATGTACGGGCAAACAACGTACTGGATGCCTTTTGCCTTGGCGTCGTCGAGGGTGGGGTTGAGCTTGTCGATGTCCTTGAAGAAGTAGCTGGTGTCGATGTGGAGGCTGACGGGCTTGAGGCGGGTTTGCTTGAGGGCGTCCCAGATTTTGTCCATGTTGCCGCGGATCACTTCGGCTTCGGTGTAGCCGAGTGATTCGAGGGCCTTGAGCGTTTCAAGCGGCTTGTCATTGATGATGGAGCGCAGCGTGTAGAGCTGGGCGCCGAAATTCTTGAGGGTCTTGGCCTCGAGGGTGGGCAGAGCAAGGGCAGCGGAAGCGAGGAGCGAGCGTCGAGTCATGGACATAGCTGTACGTATCTTAGCTGAGAGGCGAGGCCTCGCGAATCAGAAAGAAAAAGGCCGGAACCATATTTCAGGTTCCGGCCATTCAAGCGAGACTAACGAAAATTGCGACTCTCGTTATGTCGAACTTTTAGAAAACTAGTCGCCCATGGCGCCAGCGGTTTCTTCGTTCTTGGGGGCGGGCTGGATGCCGACGAGACCCTTGGGAGCGATGGAACCGGCGGGCTTGATGTCACCGAGGGCCACGAAGTTTTCAGCGGTCTGTTCCTTCAGGACTTCCTTGCGGTACATCTTTTCCATTTCCTTGTGATACTCGAGCTCCTTCAGCTTCTGAGCGCGGGCGCGAATCTTTTCTTCGCGAGCGTTCTTGGCGATACCAGCGGCGTCGAGGTCGGTCTGCTTCCCGGCTTCAACAGCTTCCTGGTTGAGGATGAGCGAGTGCTCGATCGAATCCATGTCGACGTTCTTGTTGCCGGCATAGATGCGGTGACGGCCGTGCTCTTCGTACCACTTGGTGAGGGTGGCGGTCATGTGCATCTTCTCAACGATGTTGCGCCAGCCGACGCCCGTGTTGTAGGCGCAGAAGGAGATTTCGCCTTCCTGGGTGGCGTAGGGGATGATGCACTGTTCGGTACGACGGAAGTCGTAGTTGAACAGATCCTGGAACCACATGCCGGCGATGAAGAGGAAGTTCCAACGGTCCTGGCGGCGCTTTTCGATGTCAGCCATCGTACGGTCGCCGGTGACCTTGCCGTAGCTCTTGCCGGTGGCGCCCATGGACTTGTCGAACTTCTTGAGCAGGTCCATGATGCGGAAGTGGGTCGGAGCCTTGTAGGGATCGTAGTTGCGGATGAGCGCAATCGCCACACCGAACAGCGACCAGAACTTGCCGCGGGCGGCGTCGTTCAGCTTGGCGACGTCCTTGGAGAACTGGGCGGCGTCAAGGAAGGAGGTAACCGGAGCGGCTTCCTTCGTTTCCTTGTCGACCATGACGGCCATGCCGATGCCGCAGTTCGGGTGGCAGCCGCAGGACAGCTGGCCCCAGTTGGCGTCGGGTCCGTGCACGAGGTCGGCGAAGTCAGAGAACGTGCTCATGAAGGAGATCGGGAACCAGTCGCGATCGGGAACGCCGATGCCGGTCTGATTCTTCACGTCGTGAGCGAGGTGCGACAGCGTGTAACGCTGGGCGGCGCGGCGCTCGGGGGTGACTTCTTCGTCGCGGCCGGTGAAGGACACGGGCTGGAAGCTGAGGAACGGGATCTTCTTGGGGTTGTCGAGGGCAAACTCGACGATGCGGCCGACCTGCTCGTTGTTGATGCCGTTGACGATGGTGGTAACCGGAACAATGTCGATACCGTTCGACCAGCAGTTTTCGATGGCGCGCATCTTGACGTCGAACAGGTTGCCGACGGCGCGGTGCGAGTTGGCGGCGTTGCCGATACCGTCGAACTGGAGGTAAACGTAACGGAGACCGGCTTCGGCGGCCTGCTTGGAGAACTCAACCGACTTGGCGAATTCGATACCGTTGGTGGCGGCCTGGACGGAGTTGAAGCCGACCTTGCGGGCGTAGCGCACGGCGTCGAGGAAGTAAGGCGACATGGTCGGCTCGCCACCGGAGAACTGCACCGACATCTGGCGGCGCGGCTTGATCTTCAGGGCGTTGTCGAGCATGGTGGTGATGTCTTCCCAGCTCAGCTCATGAACGAAGCCAACCTGGTTGGCGTCCATGAAGCAGGGGTCGCACATCATGTTGCAGCGGTTCGTCAAGTCGATGGTGAGAACCGCGCCACGGCCGTGGGTGATCGTCGAGGAGCCGTGGTTGTGGAGATCCTTGTCGTTGTGGGCGCGGATGTCGCGGCCGGGGAAGACTTCTTCGAGGTGCTTGAAGAACTTGGAGTCGATGGCCATCACGTCTTCAAAGTGGCCATGGGTCGGGCAATCCTTCACCATGAGGATCTTGCCGTCGCGCTCGATGATCTGGGCCTTGATTTCGCCAGCCTTCGAGTTCTTGAGAATCTCAACCGGGAGCTCGCCGTTGATGATCTTGTTGCGGATTTCCGGAACGCACTTGGGGCAGAGGGAATCCGTGGTGCGGGGCCAACCGAGCGGCGGCTTGGTCTTCTGGTAGGACTTGAGCAGCGGCTTGTCAGACCACTTCGGGGTAAACGAAGGGTTGGGGTTGATCGAATTCAGCTTTTCGAAAACAGACCACGTAATCTTTGCCGCAACGGTTGCGGCTTTTTCAACGAGCTTGACAGTTTTGGACATAGTCTCCCTTTTGAGTCGCAATAGTCGGTGGGTGGACCCACTTCTATGTTGTGAGCGTAGGGCAACGGTCGTATTTCTTCATCTACTACTGGTTGAATCGTCGCATTTGGGGGCTGGATGGCAATTGTTACGGTTGAACTGCAAGGCCCCAAAAGCGAAGATAAGGCGAATCAAGGCAGCCGCTTCGCCGTTTGTTCGACTCTTTCGAGGTCTTCCGCTACGAGATCGGGCAGCAGAACCTGCCAGCGGCGTTCGGCAGGTCCGTAGCCCGCACGGGCGGCAATGGCGACCCAGGCCAGACCTTCAAACCGGTGGGGTTCGTCTTCGGCGGCGATGGTGCTCAGAATAAAGCGGCCCAGAAGATACTGCCCCTCCGGCAAACCGGCAGTTGCGGCGCAGCGGAGGAGGTCTTCGGCAGGTTGCTTGCGGTCGAGGCGCTCGCGGGCTTCCTCAAGGCAAGCTTCGGGATGGCGGCGTTTAAGGGCGGCCTTGTACCAGGAGGAGGCGAGTTTGGGTGAAAGCGCGGGCAGCTTGCCTTCGCGACTGAGCTTGGCGGCCTGCCATTGTGCGGCAAGATCCCCCTGGCGGGCGCGATCGATGAGTTCGGGTGAGGCAAGGAGCAGCAAGAACAACCAGATGCCCATGGGTCAATAATGACAGTGTGCTGGTTGACGCGCAAATTGTGCTTGAGGCCGCGCGGGCCGAGGGCTTTGAGCTCTCTGGGCTGACGCGCGCCATCCCGCATGAGGATCATGCCCGGCACATCAGTTGGGCCGAGCGCGGGCTGGCTGGGGAGATGGCGTACTTGACGGACCATCGCGCGGCGGCAAGACAGGATCCGCGAAAGGTGTTCCCCGAGGCGGTGAGCATGTTGTGCGTGGGCAAGTTGTACAAGACCGCCGGGCCACGCGACCAAAGCGAGACGCCGGCGGGGCATGGCTGGGTGGCGCGGTATGCGTGGGGCGAACGCGATTATCACGAGGTGATGGGGGAGGCGCTGCACCGGGTGGCGGGGCGGCTAAAGGAAGCGCTGGGGATGGAGTTTCGCTACCGCGTAGCCGTGGATACCGCGCCAATCATGGAGCGCAGCTATGCCCGCGCAGCAGGGCTGGGATGGATTGGCAAAAACACGTGTCTGATCAACCAGCAACAGGGCAGTTGGTTCTTTTTGGGAGAACTGCTGTTGCCGTTTGAGGTGGATGTTTACGGTCAACCGCCAGCGGATCGTTGCGGTACTTGCCGGCGATGTATCGAAGCGTGCCCAACCGAAGCGATTGTAATGGGGCCGGAGGGGTGGGAACTCGATGCGCGCCTTTGCATCAGCTACTGGACGATTGAAGCGCGTACCGAAGCCCCTGCCGAGCTCAAGGCGAAGTTTGGCCACCACATCTTCGGCTGCGATATTTGCCAGGACGTTTGCCCGTGGAATCGGAAGGCCCCAGTGACGGAGGCGCCAGAGTTTCAACCCGTGAATGCGTGCCCGCCGCTCGAAGAGTTGGATCGCGATGCATTCCGGCGTCGCTACCGGCATACGCCAGTGGAACGGACGCGACTGGATGGGTACAACCGCAACGTGCGGGTCGCGCTAGAGAATGGCGGCAAGAAGGCCGATTAGCTCGTCGGCGGTGGGTGGGGGCAAGGCGGGATCGAACGTCGCTTCAAGCATTGAGCCGTCCAGGGCGTAGCGGCCGAGGGGTGAGGCAAGCAGGCGAATGTGCGTGACCGGGATGGCGAGAATGTCGATGGCTTGCGAGATGGCGGCCAGGTGGGCTGCCGGGAGGGCGGATTCCCTGCCCTCAAGTGGCGTCGAGGCCCAATCAATCTCAATGTGTGCGGGCATGGGCGGAGCTTTTTATATGATAGGCATCGTGAAGCAGATCGCGATTGCATTGATGATGGTGGCGCTGCCCTTGATGGCGCAGAAGTCGATGTTTGACGGCAAGACGTTCAAGGGTTGGCGGGATGTCAGCAAGCTGAACATTCCTGGCACCTCGTTTTCGATCCAGGATGGCGCGATCAAGGTCAATAAGGACCCGCAGATCCATGAGGATCTGTTCTCGTTGGGCGAGTATACAGACTTTGAGTTTGAGTTTGAATGGAAGATCAGCCCCGGCGGCAACAGCGGTATCAAGTACCGGCTGCAGGACGCCATCTTTCTCAACGAAAGCATTGAGCGGCCAGTGAAGAAGTTTGAAGAAACCGTGCGTGACGAGTACACACGGCGCCCCAGTGATCGCGCCAAACTCAAGCCCAATGAGCATGGGCAGCTGTATACCGTGGCATTTGAATTTCAATTGATCGATGACAACAACTACCACTACAAGCTGCCGCCGCAACAGCAGACGGGTGCGCTCTACAGCGTGAAGGGCCCTTCGCAGCTGACCTCAAAGAAGCCTGGTGAGTGGAATACCGGCAAGCTGGTCGTCAAGGGCGATCAGGTGGAACATTGGGTGAATGGGGTAAAGGTCATGGAGATGAGCCTGAAGTCGCCCGAGATCGAAAAGGGTGCGCGCGCCCGTTGGGGCGAGACCCACCCGGTCTACAAACTGCTCGTGGAGCAGCCGAAGAAAAAGAGCCCGATCCTGATCCAGAACCACGGGGATGAGGCGTGGTTCCGGAATCTGCGCATCAAGCCGCTGTAAGCTACTCCTCGCCGAGCCAGCGATAGAGATAACCGGCAACAACGGCGCCGGCAATCGGCGCCACCCAGAACAACCAAAGCTGCTCGATAGCCCAGCCGCCGACAAAAATGGCGGGCCCCGTGCTGCGGGCGGGATTGACGCTGAGGTTGGTCACCGGGATGCCGATCAGATGAATCAGCGTGAGCCCGAGGCCGATCGGGATGGGGGCAAATCCAGCCGGTGCACGCTTGTCGGTGGCGCCGTGGATGATGAGCAGAAACATCAGCGTCAACACAAACTCGGCGATGAAGGCAGCCGTCATCGTGTAGCCGCCGGGAGAATGCTCGCCAAAGCCGTTTGAGGCAAAGCCGCCCGCAAGGCTGAAGCCGGCCTTGCCACTCGCAATCAGAAACAACACCCAGGCGCCCGCAATGCCGCCCGCCACTTGCGACCCGATGTAGGGCAACAATTCCCCCGCCGGAAAACGGCCACCGGCCCAAAGGCCAAAGGAGACCGCGGGATTGAGGTGGCAACCGGATATGTGGCCCACCGCATATGCCATGGTCAGCACGGTCAAACCGAAGGCAAACGAAACGCCCAGAAGGCCAATGCCAACGTCAGGGAATGCAGCAGCCAGCACGGCCGATCCACAACCACCAAAGACAAGCCAGAAGGTGCCGATGAATTCGGCGGCGAGCTTTTTTGAGAGAGACATGAACGAATATCCTTTCGGTTAACGGGCAAAAGTAATGCCGAGCCCGGTTGAATACAGCAGGTCATTGGTTTTGCGGCCGGGGGCGGGATTGGAAAGATAACGGTCGCTGAACACCACATTCCAGGTCAACCATTTGGCGATCTTGGTGGTGGCGCCGATGTCGAAATTGACGCGATACTCACCTCTCTCGCTGAGGTTGTTGAACATCCGGAAGGTTTGGAACAAAGATGTGCCAGAAAACAGCTTCAACTGAAAGTCGTCGCCCCAATACGCTTCAGCGTTCTTGCGGGTGAGCGGTGTGTTGAAACGCGAATAGTTGTAAGCGCCACCGCCCAACAGATCGAGTCGCGTACGGTCACGCTTGATCGCTTTGTAACCGAGACCACCACCGAGAACGGTACGGAAGTCGAGGTTCTGGAACTTGTCGTACTCGTAATCGTTAAAGCCATTCACAAAGACACGTGGATGGATGTTGCGGGCATAGCCAACACTGCCACGAACTGCTTGAGCCGTGCCAGCAAAGCGTCCGTTCGCAAGAGCAGAGGCCCGTACGGCGTTGAAGCTGACGGTGGTTTTGTCTGAGCGCGTTTCGCGAGTGGCATTGAAACCGGTGGTGAAGGTGGAGGTGCGAGCGTTACCCGCGGCTCCGGCAAAGCCAAAGTTTGCCGAACCAGCCCAGAGATCCAGCCAACGCGGGTTTTGCAGGCGCAAAAAAGCCCGCTGCTCATCTTCATTGCGTAGCGCCTGGATGGTGGGGGTGGGGACAGTAACCGGTGCGGCGCCGGCGACAATTTCGGCCTTTCCTTCGGCTTCGCGCAAGGTGCCGACGATCGTCTTTCCATCGGCGGTGACGACGTTGATCGGCTTGTCCGCTACGATGCTCGCGACCTTATCGAGGTCTGTCGTAATGACGCCAAAGCCGTCAGACTTGATGGTGATCTGCTTGGCGTCGCGCTTGATGATCGCCCCGGTAACACGATCTCCGCTCTTGAGAACAATCTGATCAGCAAACAGGGGCAGCGAAGCGAAGGCAAACCACGCCGCAATCCGGGAAAAGGACAAAGTCATCAGAACAAAACTCCTTGGCGAAATCTATGGACAGACTTCGCACTAGAGTATTTGTTTCCGACAAAAAGCGATAGCTGGCGTTTTAGCGACTAATCTTCGAAGTGATTCACCGTGGTGAAGCAGCTCGTAAAGGCGTGGTCGAGCACTTCTTCAGTGAGCTCGTAAGGGAGCTTTTCAAACTTGATATGGTCGATGGCGTGGGTGATCACATCGCGCGGGTGGCAGCGACGCATACGCTTGCGACCGTTGCGGTAGTACTTGGTGAGAAAGCGTCCAATCAGGTTCGGGCTGCAGGGCAACTCTGACTTGATGCAGAACTGCTCGAAGATCTCGGCAAACTCTGCTTCGCCCGGGCTGCGCAGGAACATCTTGTACTGAATACGACGCAGGAACGCCTCATCACCAAGCTGGTCGGGATTGAGGTTGGTCGAGAACACAAGGAAGCACTCAAAGGGAACCGTGATCTTGCCGCCCTGCTGGAAGTTGAGGTAATCAATCTTGCGTTCCATCGGGACGATCCAGCGATTTAGTACTTCTGCCGGGGTGACCTTTTGACGGCCAAAGTCATCGATGAGATAAATGCCATTGTTGGCCTTGATCTGGAATGGGGCGTCGTAGATCTTGCTGGAGGGATTGAAGCTCAAATCGAGTTGCTGCAGCGTGAGTTCGCCGCCCGTGGTGATGAACGGGCGCTTGGAGCGGAAGTAGCGCCGGTCGTAGGCGAAGTTGTCGCTAACCGCCGTGGCCAGCACTGAGATGGATTCTTCCGGTTTGTCCAGCGGCTGGTGGTAGACGGGATCGTAGACCTGGATGATCTGCCCCTGACATTCGATCGCGTAGGGGATAAAGATCGGCGTGGTGTTGATGTTGAAGAGCGCTTCGGCAAGGAAGGTTTTGCCGTTGCCAGGCTGTCCATAAATCAGAAAGCTCTTGCCGGAGTTCACGGCCGGGCCAACCTGGCTCAGGATCTCTTCGCTGACCACCATGTGGCGATATGCCTCATGCAGAGATTCCTTGGTGAGCCAGCCGGGCTGAAGGCGCTGGAGCTTGACGAGCTCACAATACTCGTCGAGGCTCACAGGCGCGGCGCCAGCATAACTATTGACTTCAAGGTACTGCTGGGCAAGCTTGCGGCCCGCCTCCGAGAGGGTGAAGACCGTGGACATGTTGCCCATACCCATGGAGCGCTTGGCCACGATGAGGTGGTTACGCTTCATGGTGTCGATCAAGCCCTCAATCACGCTGTACTTCAGGCCGAGGGCGTTCGAGAGGTCGCGCCCCATCGCCTCACCTTTGAAGTAAAGCTGCTTGAGCATTAACTGCTCGATCGTGCTTTCGGCAATTCCCGTCTCGGCCATGGTCTCTGGCGGGGCAGGAGTGGGCAAATTGTCACCAGCCGGAGCCTGAGCTACAGGTTCAGGATTGAAAAGGGGTTGGGGTTCAACACTTTCCATCACTTGCCGACGGTGCAGATCGGTTTCGATAAAAGAGTACGATTCCAGTTCCGGATTCATGGGACAGGCAACATATCGGCACAAAAATGTAAAGACCTTAGGGACGTCGGGGTAAAGTATCGACATGATCTACTCGCGACGCACCGCGCTCGAGTTGGCCCTTGCTTTGTGGGCAAAGGCTGAAGAACAGGCCCACCAACATGGGACTTCTCCCGCGGCAAGTACCAACTTTCAGGCCAGGTTTCTGTCCCGGGACGAAATATCGACAGTACAACGCTATGCCGCAGTACTAATTCCTTCGAGCGAGCGGAGCGGTGGCGCTGCGGCGGCGCAGGTTGAAACTTACGTGGACCATATCCTCGCGAATGCCGCGCCTTCCTTGCAGCGAGCATGGCGGGCCGGGTTGGCCGCCTGGAAAAAGGCAAAGGACACCGAG
>CAZBTA010000157.1:0-11880 GCA_964494515.1 uncultured Bryobacter sp. | reverse complement strand
CCTTCACGCCCAGCAATGCGCCATCAGGTTTACTTTTGAATCACCGCGCGAAAGATCACCAGCAGGATCTTCATTCCCGCCCTCAGGCTGGCCCGCCAGTTGCCCGACACCTTTTCTTCCCCCGCCTGCCTCAACCCATAGCTCACCGGCACTTCCACCACGCGCAATCCCCGCTGCGCCGCCTTTACCTGCATCTCTACCGTCCACCCATAATCGCGGTCCGCCATGCCAATCTCACGCAACACCCCCGCCCGCACCGCGCGAAACGGCCCCAGATCCGTCGCTCGCTGCCCCCAGAACACCCGCAGCAACGTCGTCGCCAGCCAGTTGCCAAACACCTGATGCGGCCTGAGCGCCCCTTGGGCGGCGACACCCATCACGCGCGATCCGATTACGACATCCGCCTCCCCGCGGAAGATCGGCGCAACGAGTGCCTCCGCCTCCCGGGCGTCCTCACTCCCATCCGCCTGCATGTAAACCAGCACCACATCATCCGGCGCTTCATCCAGCACCGCCAGACACGCCGCCCCATACCCGCGCTCGGCAATCGACACCACTCGTGCCCCCGCTCCGGCCGCCAATTCCGCCGTATTGTCCGTTGACCCGTTGTCGGCGACCACAACTTGCGAGAAAATGCCCGTGGGTAGACGCAACAAAGTTTGCGCGATTACGTCTGCCTCATTGTAAGCAGGTATGACCAGCCACACCGACGATCCGATTTCGCCCGCTCCGCCGCCCGCTCCTGCGGCTTCGGCCGGATTTTTCTTGCGCGACCTCGTGTTGAGCGTGCTCATCGCCGTAGGGATCATTCTGTTCCTCTATCAGCCCGTCAAGGTCGAAGGCACCTCCATGATGCCCGCCCTCTCAGACCAGGAACGAATCTTCATTAACAAGTTTACCTACCGCTTCGGCATCGAAAACATCCACCGCGGCGACATGGTCGTGTTTCTCTATCCGGGTGACACCTCCAAGTCCTACATCAAGCGCGTCATTGGGGTCCCGGGCGACGAAGTCGAAGTGCGCGAAGGCGCCGTCCTCCTGAACGGTCGCAAGATCGAGGAACCCTACGTCCCTGTAGAATTCCTCGACCGCATCAGCGCTCCTCGCACTGTCGTAAAACCGGGCGAATACTACGTAATGGGCGATCACCGCAGCGCCTCAAACGACTCCAGGTCCTGGGGTACAGTGCCCCGCGAGTACATCTACGGTAAGGCCGTTTTCAAATACTGGCCGCTCGAACGTCTCGGCCGTCTCTAGGCCATCAGCTCCTTTACAGACCGGTTGTACACCACTCTCAGGTTCGGCTTGCGCGGGATCACTGCGTCGCTGGCTGCGGGGCTCACATCTGAAACCAGCAAATACTCCTCAATCGAGCGAATGAGGTTGATCAATGCCAAACGGCGGCGATGCAGGCGGTTCAATTCCTTGTGAACATCCTGCTTGGGGGACGGGATAGGGGAGGTTTTACTACGAGACATATGTATGTTGTACTAGTACCTACAGTGGTACTCAATGCCCCAAATGCGGGTATTCTCTCACTACTTTGAGGGTAACCATTACCCCCATTTGGGTGCTCTCAATATATGCATATCCACCTATGACCTTTCTCCGCCAGCCCCCGCTCTACCCCATGGTAAAATCTTTTTAGGGCGCGGCCCCTCCCCGGGATCCTCTCAATCAACTGAAAACAATGGACTTTCTTGAAGGCTTAAATCCGTCTCAACGCGAAGCCGCCGCGCACGTCGAAGGCGCCCTGCTCATCCTCGCCGGCGCTGGTTCCGGCAAAACGCGCGTCATCACCCACCGCATGGCCAATCTCGTCCACGGCCTCGGTGTCCCTGGCTATGGCGTCCTCGCCGTCACCTTTACCAACAAGGCCGCCCGCGAAATGAAGGAGCGTGTCGAACACCTCCTTGCCAAGACCGGCCAGCACTACGACACCCCCTTTGTCTCCACATTCCATTCCTTCTGCGTCAAGCTCCTCCGTCGCGATGGCGATCGCCTGGCCGACATCCGCCCCGGCTTCACCCGCTCGTTCAACATCTACGACGACGACGATCAGATGACGCTGATCAAGTCCATCTTCAAGGGCCTCGGCCTCGACGAGAAGTTCATGCAGTATCGGGCCATGCTCTCCCGCATCAGCCACGCCAAGAGCCATCACGAGGGCCCCGCCGACCTCGCCAAAAACGCCAAAGATCCCAAAGCCTCCCGCATGGCAGTGATCTATGAGCAATACGAGGCCCGCCTGCGTCAGGCCAATGCCGTCGATTTTGACGACCTTCTGCTCGAAAGCGTGCGCCTGCTCCAGCACGACACCGCTCTCCGCGAGATCTACAACCGTCGCTACCAGTTCGTCATGGTCGACGAGTATCAGGACACCAACCGCAGCCAGTACGAGCTCATGCGCCTGCTCAGCGCAAGCCACGGCAACGTCGTCGCCGTCGGTGACGAAGACCAGTCCATTTACTCCTGGCGCGGCGCCGACATCCGCAACATCCTCGACTTCGAACGCGACTACGCGAACGCCAAAATCGTCCGCCTCGAGCAGAACTACCGTTCCACGAAGAACATCATCGAGGCCGCCAGCGCCGTGGTCGCCAACAACACCCAGCGCAAAGGCAAAAACCTCTGGACCGACCAGACCTCCGGTCCCAAGATTGGCCTATACGAAGCCCTTGACGGCGAGAACGAAGCGCTCTGGATCGCCGATCGCATCGACAAGACTCTCGATCGCGACCCCAAAACGCAGGTCGCCATCCTCTACCGCATCAACTCGCAGTCCCGCCAGATCGAAGAAGCCCTGCGCCGCTACGGCCGCAAGTACACCGTCGTCGGTGGCCTCAGCTTCTACCAGCGCGCCGAAATCAAAGACGCTCTCAGCTACCTCAAGCTGATCGTCAACCCCGGCGATTCCATCGCCCTGATGCGCATCATCAACACGCCCGCCCGCGGCATTGGCAAGACCACCATGGATCAGGTCGACGCCTTCGCCCAGGCCAACAAGGTCACGCTCTGGTCCGCCATCGGCACGCTCATTGAGGAGCATGCGCTCGGCTCTCGCGCCGAGGCCGCCCTCGATGCGTTCCGCAAGATGATCGAAGAGCTGCGCGCCAACCTCGAGACACAGAATGTCGAAGAGCTCCTCCGCGGCCTGCTCGCCCGCACCGGCTACACCAAGTCGCTTGAGGAAAACCCGGCCCCCGAAAACGAAGGCCGCATCGCCAACCTCCTCGAACTCGTCAACGCCGCCGCCGAAGCCGCCGAGCGCGGCGAGACCATCGGCGACTTCCTCGATCACGCCGCCCTCGTCGCCGATGCCGATCAGGTCAACGAACAGGCGCAGATCTCCCTGCTCACCATCCACAACGCCAAGGGCCTCGAGTTCCCCGTTGTCTTCCTCGCTGGTATGGAAGAAGGCCTCTTCCCCCATTCCCGCGCGTTGCAGGACGACAACCAGATGGAAGAAGAGCGCCGCCTCTGCTACGTCGGCATGACGCGCGCCCGCGAACAGCTCTACATGAGCTGGGCCCGCATGCGCCGCAAGTACGGCGGTGGCATGCCCGAGCCGGCCCTCACCTCGCGTTTCATCCGCGAGGTCCCCGAGCCTTACACCGAACGTCTCAGCAAGCTCTATGTCGCCCCGCAGGTCGATCTGCGCGGCGAACAGTGGGAAGCCCGCGAAACCGTCAAGAAGTACGGCTACGCCTCGCGCCCCGGCGCCGGCAGCGGCAACTGGGCCGCCAACATCAACACGTTCTTCGGTGGCGGCAGCGCCAGCAGCTCAGGTAGCTCGGCCGCAACGGCCAAGCCGGTCTTGCCAAAGCCAGTAACGGCAACACCCCCGCCCCCACCGCCAAAGCCAATCGCGAAGCCAGTGGAAAAACCAGCGGAAAAGCCCCGGCCCACCACCGGCTCCCTCTTCGGCGATGTGGACAACGACACAGACGACACGCCACCCTGGGAAGTCTCAAAGTCTTCGTCAGCATCCTCCGCCGCCAAGCCGGTCATCAAGCCCGCGCCGCCCACTCCGGCACCGCGCCCCGTTCTTAACACCTTCCGCCCCGCGGCCCAGCAGGTCAAGAAGGCAGCCGGCGGTGGCCTTCGTGCCGGCGCCATCGTCAGCCATCCCAGATACGGAAAAGGCACCGTCGTCCGCCGCGAAGGCGACGGCGACGATGCCAAGTTGATCATCAACTTCTCGAGCCACGGCCTCAAGAAGCTGATCGAGAAATTCGCCGGCATCACCCGGCTCGACTAGCTACTGCACATTCACCGTCACCGTGTTCGCCGCCTTGCCATCCACCCGCATCGCGAGCGATACCGTTCCCTTGCCCGCCAGGCTGCGCGGAATCAGCACATTCGCCTGATCGAGCCCATAGAGCGTCGGGTGCGCTCCGGCATAGGTAAACGACGCCGTCGCATCGCCCAGCGTGAACGACACCCCATCAAGCGACGTCCGGTTGCGGAATCCGGTCCCGAACAGAATCAGGTACACCTGATCCGTCGCCGCGCCCAGATTGATCGTCGCCGCGTCATACTTGCCCGTCGATGAGTTCAGCTGAAACACCGCCTCCTGCGTCTGCGTACCATCGGCCTTCACGCGCAACGCAATCGCCGCCGGCACACCAGTCCCGCTCGCATTCGCGGTAAACAACCCCGGCACCACGCGTTCAATCGAAGTCGTCGTCGTGCTCACCGTCGCGCCATCACGCAGCACGGTCAGCGTCGCCGTCCCCGTCGCCGCATTCGCCGGCACCATAAAGCTCACCTGCGATGCCGACACATAGTACAGCGGCGCAAACAACACCGCCCCACCGGCATCCTTCACCTGCACCTGCACGCCCCCCAGCGTCGTCGGCCACGGCGTCGTCGTCGCCGACACCGCGCTCGCCGCCAGATTCGTGCCAAACAGCGTGCCCAGCGATTCCGTGCTCAGCGCTCCCACGGCATAGCTCGCCGCCGAGGTTGCCGTCAGCGCGCTGGTCGTGCCGCCATCGAGCGCTGTCGTCAGGCTCAAGTCCTTGCCATAGTCCCGCGAGTGATCCCGATACACCGTGTGGTAGTGGATCTGGTTGCGCACCAGCACCCCCGTCTGGCAGGCAAACTCAATCCACACGCTCGGCCCGTCAATGCGCACATAGTTCGTGTTCGCATTCAAAAAGCTGCTCGCATCGCCCGCCGTCCCGTTGCCCGTAAAGGCAATGTACGTCCCATCGAGTTCGCTCTCATAGATCGACAGCAGATTCGCCGCCACCGTGTCTTCAAGATCGGTCACCCACGGCCGGATCGCCGCCATCACCAGTTGCTTCTGCGCGCTGGTCAGCGAACTCACGGCTAAGCCAACCTTCGTCGTCGGAAACGTCCCACTGCCCCCGTTCGATTCCCCGGGGCTCAGCGTCACATCGCTAAACGTCTGGCTCAGCTTCGCCGTCGCCAGTTGCGCCGTTGTCAGCCCCGCCAGCATGTTCGTCATCGCCGTGTGCTCCTGGGCCAGCGGCGAATAGCTCGTGCCATTCGAGGTAAACGTGGTCGGCTCGAGCGCTTCAAACAATGGCGTCGCCCCCACCACGCGCCCGCCGTTATAGGCGATATTCGCGCCATAGTGGTGCCCGCCAAACTGCAGCATCCACGCCCCCGTCGTCGTCGGCGTGTTCAGAAACGCAATGTAGTAAAGCCCACTGCCATAGCTCAGCCCGCCGGGCCCGCCTCCGGTCGTCAACGTCGCCAGATAGGCATCCGCCAGCCGGATCTGCTCAAACTCCGCCGACCCTTCATTCGCCGTCGTGCCCATCGCCGCCTTGATCACCTCGATCGCCGCCGCCAGCTGTGTCGCGTTCAGCGTCCCCAGCCCAATGCCATTACGGCACGTATCCGTGCACGGCAGGTTCGACCAACGCCGCGCCAGCGTCGTCGTGTAAGTCTTTTCAAGCACCGCCTGCTGCTCGGTGGTCAACAGCGCCTTGAAGGCCAGCGCCTTGGCCACCACATCGCTCACCGTCGCGGCGGGCGTTGCGGCACTCGCGGCCGGCGTCACCGCCACTCCCGAGTTCTCCGCCAGCGCCGACACCGTCGGCATCACATCCTTCAGCGCAAAGCACAGCGACAACGTCGCCATCCCCGCCCAGCCCACATGGGCCCAACTCCATCTCATTCGTTTACGCAACATGCGATTCCCTTTCTTTCTGCATCGCCAGATACGACACCCCGGCCACTACCGCCAACCCCAGCACCAGCCAGGGCCCCGCTGCCGGAATCTTCTCGAGTACTTCCATCACGCGGTTATCCTCCCCACTCACCCGCCCCACAATCCAAGCCAGCGCCGCCACGCCCGCCATGCCCGCCAGCACCGGCCGCACGCGTTCATACTGCCGTGTCTGGCTCAGCAGAATCAGCCACGGCATCGTCACCAGCAACACAAACAACTGCATCAATTCGATCCCCACGTTGAACCCCAGAATGCTCACCACCAGTGACTTCACCCCCAGGTTCAACTCCGCCAACCCCGCCGCAAACGCGAGCCCGTGCACCAGCCCAAACCCGGCCGCCACCACGTTCTCGTGCCCGGCAAACAACGGCCGCACCGCATGCACCGCCGACACCAGAATCGACGCCGCGATCAACACCTCAATCGGCTGCTGCGGCCAGTTGACCCAGCCCAGCGCCCCGGCCAGCAATGTCACCGAGTGCCCCAAGGTAAACGCGGTAACAATCTTGACCAACCGCACCACGCTATAGCGCGCGCCACCAAACCCGCCCCACTTGCCCGCCTCCACCAGCAGCGTCGCCGGCAGCAGCAACACCAGCAGAAACATCAGGTGGTCCGCCCCTTCGGCAATGTGATGCATCCCCAGCGCCACCATCCCGCGAAACGCGCTCCACGCGCTGCCTTCGCCCAACTTCACATGGAGAGGCGTCACACGCCCATCCGCCATATCCACCCTCACCACCCCGATCTCCACCGGCCCCGACGTCGTCTGCCCCGCCGCCCAATCCTTGTCCACGGCAAAGAACGCCCGGTGCGTCACCACCTGGTGCAGGATCACGTCGTAGTTCAACGTAAACTCCCGCGTCGACGCCCCCGCCGGTGGCCGCATCACCATCTCCGCCGTCACCTCGCGATACTTGCCGTACTCGCGATTCTCCGCCTCAGCCAGTTCCATCCCCTTCATCTCAATCGCCCACGGCGCGTAGCCCGGCGTCACCACATGAATATGCCCCCGCAAGTACTCTTCAAAGCTGCCCCGCAGCGCCCCCACCAGTTGCTCCGGCCGCTTCTCCACCCCATGGCCAAACGCCAGTTCCAGCTCATTCAACGGAACATGCAGTTTCATCTGCACCTGCTCCGGCATCACATTCAACGTGCCCAGCGTGGTCGGCTGTGGATGCCCCCACGCGCTTACCGCCATCACCAGCGCCACCGCGCAAACAAATCGTGTACTCATTGGTCCTCACTGGCTATAGAAGCATCCCCGTGCCCCCCGGTATCACCCCCGCTTCACTCTTTGCCTCTTCTTTACAACTTTGCGGAATCATGAAATCTGCGCTACCCTAAAAGTTTGGGTTTTCAACATCGATGAATACGAAGCACGTTACCGACAAAACTGAACGCAAAAAGCTGAAGCGCGCCGCGCGCAAGGAAGCGCCTGCCTACACCGGCCGCGCCAAGGATGAAGCCCGCGGCTCCCTGAAGCGCAAGGTCAAGAAGCTCAGCAAGGGTCAACGCAAGCGCTAGTTTTTTTAGCGTCTTTGCACGATTCTCCCGAAACTGTGTTTCAATAATAAACGCGTCCGGGCGGGCCTCCCCTCCGAGCCTGCAGGATGCACAATCGGGCCAGCGGTGCCTCCTCACCACTGGCCCTTTCCGTGTTTTTTATTTCCCTCCACCCCACCCAACCGTGGTTTAGAATACAGCGATGAGCCAGTTGCTTCGCTGCAAGTCAATTGACGCCCTGATCCGCGAAAGCGAAGCAGGCACCCACAAACTCACCAAGACCCTCGGCCTCTGGAGCCTCGTCGCCATGGGCATTGGTGCGGTCATCGGCTCAGGCATCTTCACCCTCACCGGCACCGCCGCCGCTGGCGTCACCATGAAGTATCAGAGCGTCCTCCACGCTCCCGTCCTCGATCTCATCCGCTTCGGCCCTGACGCCATCTCCACCATCGGCCGCCCCGGTGCCGGCCCCGGCGTTGTCTTGAGCTTCCTGCTCGTCGCCTTCGCCTGCGGCTTCGCCGCCCTCTGCTACGCCGAACTCTCCTCGATGATCCCCGTCGCCGGCTCCACGTACACTTACGCCTACGCCACCCTCGGCGAGATCTTCGCCTGGATCCTCGGCTGGGACCTCATTCTGGAATACGCCGTATCCAACATGTCCGTCGCCGTCGGGTTCTCCGGCTATTTCAACGACATTCTCGAAAACCTCACCGGCTACCGCCTCCCACCCGAATGGTCCGGCCCCGCCTTCCGCGGCGGCGACGTCACCGGCGCCTACTTCAATCTCCCCGCCCTCATCATCATGGTCATCCTCACCTGGCTGCTCGTCCGCGGCGTCAAGGAGAGCGCCCAGGCCACCAACATCATGGTCGTCATCAAGACGCTCGCCATCCTCGCCTTCGTCTTCGGCGCCGCCTCGGCCATCAAGCCCGAACACTGGCAGCCCTTCACCCCCAACGGCATGTCCGGCGTCATCTCCGGCGCCGCCATCGTCTTCTTCGCCTACATCGGCTTCGATTCCGTCTCCACCGCCGCTGAGGAATGCCAGAACCCCAAACGCGACCTCCCCTGGGGCATCCTCCTCACCCTGTTCGCCTGCACACTCCTCTACGGCAGCGTCGCCCTCGTGCTCACCGGCATCGTCCCCTACACCACGCTCAACAACGACGAACCCGTCGCCCGCGCCCTCAAAGACGTCGGCTACAACAACCTCCGCATCTTCGTCAGCATCGGCGCCCTCATCGGCATGTGGTCCTCGCTCCTCGTCTTCCAGTACGGCCAGGCCCGCATCTGGTTCGCCATGTCGCGCGATCGCCTCCTGCCCGCCGTCTTCTCGCGCGTCCACCCCAAGTACAAAACACCCGCCATCTCCACCTGGATCGCCGGCTTCGTCGTCGGCATCCCCGCTGGCCTCTGGGACATCGCCACCTTCGCCGAGCTCGCCAACATCGGCACGCTCGCCGCCTTCGCCAGCGTCTCGGCCGGCGTCCTCATCCTCCGCAAGCGCCAGCCCAACACCCCGCGCGCCTTCCGCGTCCCCTTCGTCCCCGTCGTGCCCTACATCTCCATCGCCTTCTGCCTCGTCCTCATGCTCGGCCTCCCGCTGCAGACCTGGCTCACCTTCTTCATCTGGCTCTTCATCGGCCTCGCCATCTACTTCGGCTACTCCAAGGCCCGCAGCCCGCTCGCGGAGGGTGCAAACTAGTCTCATGCAACGTCGTGCTTTCCTGGGCGCCCTGTCCTCGCTCCCCCTCGCCGCCGCCATGCCTGACCGCATCGGCATCGGCTACAACACCTATTGCCTGCGCGGCCTCAAGATGACCGACCGGCAACACTTCGAACAAGCCGCCGCCTGGAAGCTCGACGCCCTCTTCCTCCAGGATTCCCTTGACCCGCGCGCCCAGGACCCCGCCCACTGGGCCGAGGTCAAACAGTGGTCCTCCGAGTTCGGCCTCCATCTCGAAACCGGCGGCAGCGGCTTCCTCCCCAAAACTCCCGACCTCTGGGACGCCAACCTCAAACAGCTCCGCCAGAACATCGCCCGCGCCAAAGCCTGCGGCTCCCCCATCCTCCGCGCTGTCGGCGCCAGCTTCCGCAAAGATCTCCCCCTGCCCTCCATCGAGGCCAACATGGAGCTCGCCATCAAGGTCCTCCGCGCCATCCGCTCCGAGGTCATCGACGCCGGCCTCAAGGTCGCCATCGAAGTCCACAAAGACTTCCAGGCCTTTGAACACAAACAGATCATCGAGACCGCCGGCAAAGACTTCGTCGGCACCTACCTCGACACCGGCAACCCCGTCTACACCATCGAGGACCCGATGTTAACGCTGGAAACATTGGCCCCCTACGTCCTCACCTTCCACCTGCGCGACTCGGTCGTCTACGAACACCCCGGCGGCATCGCCGTCCAGTGGGTCCCCCTCGGTGAGGGCACCATCGACTTCCCCGCCCTCATCGCGCGCGCCCGCCAGTTGCTTTCACCCAACGTCCGCATCTACATCAAACCCATCACCGGTCGCCCGCCCGACATTCTGCCCATCCACGATCAGTCCTGGTGGGCCCGCTGGTATCCTAACGCCCGCGCGAGCGAGTTCGCCCGCTTCCTCACCATCGCCAAAAAGGGCCGCCCCTACGAGAAGCCCGTCGTCGAAATGGACATCGTCGGCCAACAGGCCCCGCCCACTATCCAGGCCGCCCTCGCTTACCAGCAGAAAGAACACATGGAGCGTAGCATCCGCTACGCCCGCGAAGTCTTAAAATTGGGGATTCGTTCCTAGCATGCCGTTTCGCCTCACTGCCCTCCTGCTGATCGCCACCCTCGGCATCGGCTTCGCCCAGAAGAAGAAAAACAAGAAGGACCAGGAACCCGTCACCCAGGTCCTCGCCCTCGCCCCCGAGCCCCCCACCTCCGTCCGCGTCGAGTCCGCGCGCCTCGTCTTCTTCACCTCGCCGCTCTCGAGCAAAGGCCTCCTCAGCCAGCAAACCCGCGACGCCCTCAACGCCCTCCGCAAACAACTCCGCGGCGCCACCCTCGTCAAACTCCGCGCCTTCGTCGCCGGCCGTGGCGACGCCCGCCGCGTCAAAGAGATCGTCAGCGAACAGTTCACCGACTGGAAACAACCCATCCCCGCCGTCTCCGTCATCCAGGTCGGCGGTCTCCCTCTCGAAGGCGCGCAAGTCCTCATCGAAGCCATCGCCGAAGACCGCAAGCCCGTCAACATGAACGGCGTCGCCTTCCTCGAAGCCAAACCCGTCGTCAAGCCCCTCGCCGACTCAGGCGACATCAACGCCGTCCGCCCCCTCCTTGAAGAATCCCTCGCCGCCCTCACGGGCGAGCTCCTCAGCGTCACCTGCTTCGTCAGCTCGCTCGACAACGCCCCCGCCCTCGAGCAGGCCATTGCCACGCGCTTTCCCAACGCCACCCGCGTCCTCGTCCAGGCCCAGCGCGCAACCGGCTCAGGGCTTGCCCGTTGCGAAGGCATCGCTCGCCGCACCATGGGCGACCCCGACCGCCTCCTGCTCACGGCAACCCTGATCGGCTTCGGCACCGAAAAGAAAGACGCCGAGCTCGTAGTCTCCCGCGTCGACAAACTTCTCGACGGCGCCACACTCCTGCTCCGCAAGTCTTACGCCATCGGCCGCGGCCTCGAATCCGTCCTCGGCCCCACCACGATCGTCGAAGGCGTCGGCTCCGGCGAAGCCACCTTCGCCATCGAAGCCATCGGCCTCATCCGCTAGCACTCATTCAGTAACTTCCACCTTCTAGCTCATTCGAATACAATTCGAAGTGTGAAGACCCAAAGCTGGATTCGCCTTACCCTAGCTTGTACGCTTCACCTTTCTCTAAGTGCCTCCGACTCAACAGCCCAATTCGCGATCGCAACAGAAAGCCCATCCCCCCGAATCGTAATCGTTAGCGAATCTGGAAAACTAAAGCAAACCATCGAACTTTCAGATACTCCGCTAGACATGGCAACGGATCCACATGGATCGATTTGTTTCGTTACAGGAAGAGCATTGGCATGCATTGAGGGCACCCACGCGCAAAAGCGATTGGATGCACCGTCGGGAGTATTTTGGGACACCATCCTCGCTTCGGCGGAAGGAGGGCTGGTACTGGGGGATTCTGTAAACCATAAGCTTTGGCGGCTTACCGCTGGACAATC
>CAZBTA010000156.1:0-11918 GCA_964494515.1 uncultured Bryobacter sp. | reverse complement strand
CATGCGCCTTGAGAAGCTTTTCCTCAAGCTCTTCCAGATCGAGCCGCGCGTCCCCATCCGCCTCTTCATCGACTCAAGCGCCAGCATGGGCCTCGGCGACAAGTGGGATTTCGCCCGCCGCCTCACCGCCGCCCTCGTCTACGTCGGCCTCGTCCGCCTCGACGCCATCCAGCTCATCCCCTTCCGCGACACGCTCGAAGAAGGCCTCGCCTGCGGTGGCGGCCGCCATCGCTTCTCCCCCGTCGCCGATTACCTCGCCGCCCTCAAGCCCGAAGGCAAAAGCGATTTCGCCCGCGTCGCCCGTGAGTTCCTCTCCGGCGATCGCCAGCGCGGCCTCGCCATCATCATCTCCGACTTCCTCGGCGAAGAAGACTGGATCAAACCCCTGCAATACCTCGCCGACTTCGGCCACGAGCTCACGCTCATCCAGATCTGGAACGACGACGAGCGCACCCCCAACATCGAGGGCGATCTCGAGATCACCGAAGTCGAAACCGGCAAACAGGTAAAACTCAACTTCGACGCTTCCGCCCGCGAGCAATACACGCAGGCCTTCGACGAATACGCCGAAACCCTCCGCAAGCTCGCCTTCCGCAATCAGGGCCGCTACAACGGCCTGCCCACCAGCTCGAGTGTCGAAGACGCCGTCTTCGGCGCCCTCATCGCCACCCAGGGAGTTCGCTAAATGGAATTCCTCAATTTGAGCTTCCTTGAGTTCTCCGCGCTGTTCACCCTGATCGGCGCCGCCGTCGTGGCCATGTACCTGCTCGACCGCTCGCGCATCAAGGTCGCCGCCGCCACGCTCCGCTTCTGGCAGCCCGCGCAGATCCCGCCCAGCCAGCAGCGTCGCCGGCGCATCCAGCAGCCCTGGAGCCTCCTGCTCCAGTTGCTGGCCCTCGCCCTCCTGCTGCTTGCCGCCTCCCAGCTCCGTTGGGGTGGTGAGAAATTCGCCCCGCGCAATCACGTTCTGATCGTCGACGTCTCCGCCGCCAGCGCCGCTCCTTCGCGCGCCGATGCCACCTCCGACGTCCTCACCGCCTCCAAGCGCAAGGCCCTCGCCTGGCTCCGTACCCTGCCCACGCAGGATCGTGTCAGCCTCGTCGAGGCCGGCACCCTGCTCACGCCCCGCACCAGCCTCGAGACCAGCCGCGCTCAAACAATCAAAGCCATTCAGGGCCTCCGCTCCACCACTGGCGCCACCAGTATGTCGAGCGCCTTTGACTTCGCCTCCAATCTCCAGCGCCGCTCCGGCGGCATCGCGGGCGACATCGTCTACGCTGGCCCAGCTCGCCTCGCCAGTGGCGAACAGTCGATCGGCGCCGTCCCGCCCAATCTCCGCCTCCTCGTCACCGACACTTCCCTCAACAACGTCGGCATCCGCAAGGCCGGTGTCCGCCGCAGTCTCGAAGACCTCGGCGTTTGGGACATCCTCGTTACCGTCAAGAACTACGCCCCCCAGCCGCGCCCCCTCTCGATCGGCCTTTCCTATGGCGGCGTCCCCGTCGCCAGCACCAACGCCACCCTCGCCCCCGGCGCCGAACAGACCCTCACACTCACCCACCGCACCAAGGCCTCCGGCATGCTCGAAGTCCGCCTCCTCGGCAAGGACGACGTCGCCCTCGACGATCGCGTCGAGCTCGAGCTCCCCGCCCTGCCCAGTGTCACGGCCAAAGTCTTCACCCGCGAGCCCCAGCTCTGGCGTCCGCTCCTCGCCGCCAACCCCCTCGTCGAGGCCACCTACAACACCCCCGAGCAATACAGCGCAGCCGCCGCCGATGGCAGCCTGCTCATCCTCGATGGCATCGAGCCGCCCAAGCCCGCCAAGTCTCCCGTCCTCTACGTCAACTCCGGCACGCAGGATCTCGTCCTCCGCACCTGGCGCGAACATCCCATCTCGAGCGGCATCCGCTCGCGCGACTTCCGCCTTACCGCCGCCCGCACGCTCAAGCCCCTCAGCGGCGAATCCACCGTGCTCGAGGGCGACTCAGGCCCGCTGCTCGTCGCCGGCAACGGCGTCGTCCGCATGGGCTTCCAGCCCGCGCGCACCGCCATGCGCCAGGAGATCACCGGCCCCCTGCTCATCGCCAACATCCTGCGCTACCTCGCCCCCGACAGCTATAAGCAGTGGGAAAGCGTCGCCGCAAGCCCCGGCAACATCCAGATCCCCCTCGCCCTCTCCGACACCAAAGACCTCAAGGTCCTCACCGGTGATGGCAAGGCCCTGCCCTTCACCTATGAGAACGGCACGTTGCGCAGCTTCATGCCCTATCCCGGCACCGTGCGCGTCCTCGATGGCAGCCGCGAGATCGTCTACTCGCTCACCCTGCCCGATCTGCCCGACAAGAGCTGGGACGCCCCCTCCACCGTCGCCAGTGGCATCCCGCCTGAAGGCGTCAGCTCGCCAGAGGCCAAAGAGCTCTGGCGCTGGCTCGCCATCGCCGGCGCCATCCTCCTGCTCGTCGAATGGTACTGGTTCGCCAAGCGTCAGCGCATGTGGCTCAAGCTCGCCGCCATCGGCATCATCCTGATCGCTCTGTTCGGCCCGGCCATGAGTCTGTTTGAGACCAAGCTCGCCGTCACCATCCTCGCCGACACTTCCCAGAGCCTCACCCAGCAGGACGTCGATGCGCTCGGCGAACGCATCTCCGCCATCCAGTCCGCCCGCGGCCGTCACCTGGTGCGCGTGCTGCCCTTTGCCCGTGGCGTTCGCTCCATTGCCCCTGAAGAGACCGGTGGCCTCAAGCTCACCGGCGGCGAGTCCGGCCGTGGCACCAATCTCGAAGCCGCCATCCGCGACGCCATCGCCTCCACGCCCGCTGGCCTCGTGCCCCACTTCGTCCTCGTCAGCGATGGCATGGAAACCGAAGGCAACGTCATGCAAGCCCTCTGGCAGGCCCAGCAGATGAACATCCCCATCGACACCTACACGCTCCGTGGCCGCCAGAAGCCCCTGCTCAACATCGCCGCCGTCAAGATGCCACCCCAGGCCTTCGCTGGCGAAAAGTTCCCCGTCGAGATCAGCCTCCAGTCTCCGCGCGAAGCCTCCGCCCGCCTCGAGCTCAAGGCCGAAGGCAAGACGATCGGCTCCGGCGAGGTCAAGCTCAAGGCCGGCCTGAACGACCTCACCATCACCTCGGCCGTCACCACCTCCGGCGTCATCCACCTCTCCGGCACGCTCAACGCTGGCGACCTCGGCGAAGCCCGCTTCGATCAGGCCGTCTACATCCAGAAGCCGCGCATGCTCTACATCTCCGCCGACCCCGCCGGCACCGACGTCAACTTCATGCGCGCCGTCGACGCCTATCAGTTCGAGGTCACCAAGCAGGAAGACATCCCCCTCGACTCGCTCCACAAGTACGAAGTCCTCGTCCTCAACAATCAGGACCTCGAAGGCTTCTCGCCCGCCACCAAGCTCGCCATTGAGACTTACGTCAAGCGTGGCGGCGGCCTGCTCACCCTCGGCGGCGAAAAGAACCAGTACGTCGAGAAAAAGCCCGGCACACCCGAAGATCCCCTCGAGCGCACCCTCCCGGCCAAGCTCGCGCCTCCGCGCAGCCCCGAAGGCACCTGCGTCGTCCTGATCGTCGACAAGTCCAGCTCCATGGAAGGCCGCAAGATGGAACTCGCCCGCATCGCCTCCATCGGCGTCATCGAGAACCTCCGCCCCATCGACCTCATCGGCGTCCTCATCTTCGACAACTCGCACCAGTGGGCCGTGCCCATCCGCAAGGCCGAAGACAAGACGCTCATCAAGCGTCTCGTCGCCGGCATCACCCCCGATGGCGGCACGCAGATCGCCCCCGCCCTCACCGAGGCATTCAAGAAGATCGTCCCCGTCAAGGCCACCTTCAAGCACATCGTGCTGCTCACCGACGGTATCTCCGAAGAAGGTGATTCCATCACCCTCGCCCGCGACGCCGGCAACCAGCGCGTCACCATCTCCACCGTCGGCCTCGGCCAGGACGTCAACAAGGGCTACCTCGAAAAGGTCGCCGCCCTCTCCAAGGGCAAGAGCTACTTCCTCACCGACCCGAGCGGCCTCGAGCAGATCCTCCTCCGTGACGTCATGGAGTTCACCGGCTCCACCGCCGTCGAGAAGCCCGCCGCGCCCATCCTCATGCGCGCCGCCGAGATCCTCGAAGGCACCGCCATCGACAAGGCGCCGCCCCTCAAGGGCTACGTCAAGTACGAGGCCAAGCCCTCGGCCGACCTGCTTCTCACCGTCCCCGGCGAGAAGGGCAACACCAAAGATCCGCTTCTCGCCCGCTGGCAGTATGGCCTTGGCCGTGTCAGTGTCTTCACCTCCGACGCCAAGAGCCGTTGGGCCGAAAGCTGGATGGGTTGGCAAGGCTTCGATCGCTTCTGGGGCAACGTCCTCCGCGATCTCCTGCCCCACTCGGAGACCGAAGACTCTTCGCTCTCCTTCGACCCCACCAACCGCGAGCTCGAGGTCACCTACCGCATTCCCTCCAGCGAAGACGCCAAAGCCAAGGTGCCCGCGCTCTTCGTCTTCGGCCCCAGCGAGTTCCGCGCTCCGGTCAACGTCCAAAAGGTAGCCGCCGGCGTCTATCGTGGCCGCATCCAGATCGGCGATCGTACCGGCCTGTTCCGCGTCCGCCCCGCCGAGACAACGCGCCTGTTCCCCGAAGTCGGCTACTACCGGCAGGAGTCTGAAGTCGTCGAGTACGGCAACAACCCCGAGTTGCTCAAGCAACTCTCCCGCTTCTCTGGCGGCGCCGCCGAGCCCAAGCCTGGCGATGTCTTCCGTGGCGGTGGCCGTCAGATTGAGACTTCGCTGGCTCTTTGGCCGCTGCTCATCGGCCTCGCGATCCTGGTCAACCTCATCGAGGTCTTCCTGCGCAAGGGCGGCACCAAGCTGCTATCGGCTTCCGCCTAGCGCATCCACGATCGCCTTCGGCGCGCGAAACACCGTGCCGTGCCTCACCCCGGCCGGCATCGCGATCTGGTCGGTCACGTCTTCCCACGTCTTCAGGTCCTTCGAGCGCACCGCCCCATACTTGTGGTCGCGGTACTTGTCGAAGTAGACATACCAGTAGTCACCGATCTTTACCGGGCTCGCCCCTTCGGCCCACTGCGGCCCCGAGATCGGCGCCGTCGGCTTGGCCCACGGGCCATCAAGTGTCGCCGCCGAGGTCAGAAACAGGTGCTTCGCCGGCGGCTTCTCCGTCTCGTCCTTCACCACCATCCAGTACTTGCCGCCCTCGCGAAACAGCGCCCCGTCAATCACCTGAAACCCCGGCTCGTAGAACAGCTTCGCTGGCGTGAACGTCTTGAAGTCGCGCGTCCGGATCGCATACAGCCGGTGGTTATAGTCCTTCGACCCCTTGCCCAGCGTCTCAGGGAACTTGCCCGGCACCGTCGACGCCCACACGATCACATAGTCCTTCGACTTCGCGTCATAGAACAGCTCCGGCGCCCAGCAGTTCACCGCCTCGTCGAGGCACGGCAGCGTCCGCTGCTTCGACCAGGTCTTGAGGTCCTTCGAGCTCGCATACCCGAGCGTCGCCCCGCGCCATGACGTCGTCCACACCATATGGAACGTCCCGTCCGGCCCCCGCACAATCGACGGGTCACGCATCAGCTTCGACTCGCCCACCTCCGGCAGCACCAGCGCCTGATCCCCGTTGAGCGGCGTCCACTTCAGGCCATCCTCGCTGGTCGCCAGAAACAAACCCGTTTCCCCGTTGCTCCGAAAGAACGAGAACACCAGCACATCCTGGGCCCACACCGGAGCCAGCATCACCACCGCAAGCAATAGCGCCTTCATCAGCCCAATCTTAGCGAAACAATTTTTCGTGCCCGGTGAGCAACCACGCCCGGCGCCGTCGCAGTTCTTTGTGTATGCAGGACATCATCGACAGCCTCAGTAAAGTGAACATGTTTGCGACCGAAGCCATGTTGCTCGATCTCATCAATCGCATTGCGGCCAACCGCTCCAACCCCGAGCTCCGCAAGCACTTCCGCTCGCTGCTGGCCAATGAACGGCAAGACAACCAGTGCGCCATCAATGTCCTGGCCGCCGGCATGTTCGCCATCTGCCTTGGTGGCAAGTACATGCTGGCCAGTGATGACGGTGGCTACAAGGTCCACCCCTTCCTGCACAACCTCCGCAAGGCCATGCTCGACTCGGCCCCGCTGCGCGACCAGCTCAGCGCCAACTCGAAGAAGTACATCTTCTTCACCGAGTTCTACGAGTCGCTCTCGAACAAGCGCAGCCGCATCGCCGCCATCGCCAAGGCCCACGCTGGCGCCGACCTTGGTAGCGATCTGCTCACCGTGCTCTACTCGCTCGGTGGCACCTTCAGCAAGTCCGAAACCGACACCGGCCTCCGCGATGCCAAGCGCGCCGGTGGCACCACCTGCATCATGACGGCCCGCGCGGTTTACCATGCCGCCGGCATGCAGATGATCGGCAACCGCAAGCCTTCGGTCGGCACTCCCGGCGGCCCCCAGCTCGAGCTCGGCGTCCCCATGCAGCGTCAGGCCAACTCGGGCAAGCTGCTCACCGAAGCGAGCATCATGCGCGCCGACCAGATCGACTTCGGCCTCAGGGGCTTCAATGACGACAACGAGTCTGAGGCTAACCGGCCCCAGTTTGAGATGGGCGACATCTACTACATCGATGGCGATGGCGACTTCAAGTTCCTGCTGCGCAACAATGGCTCACTGGCCGCGCACGTCGGCATCATCGTCGACGCCAAGGGCGGTCGCATCGTCGACACTATCGATGGCGGCTCCGGCACCGGCGCCAAGGTCGACCTCAACCTCAACCGCGAAGTGAAGTTCACCAAACTGCTCGGCTGGACGATCGACAAGCCCGGCAAGTCGTTCACCACGACGAACATCAATGACGTCGAGGCCTACATGGCTGGCTTTGTTTCAAACGAAGCCGTTATGAATTGGCTTCGTCAGAACGCGCTCGCCGGCAAGGCCTTGCTCAAGGCCATCGAGAAGAACGAGCGCGACCTCGCCATGCTCGCCAACCAGCCCCTGCTGGTCAAGCAGCTCGAGAAGGCGCGCACCGGCCTGTTCGATGCCGCGCGCAAGCTGATTCGTGAAGTGAAGAAGGGCGAGAAGACTCTCGGCCAGGATCGGGTGATCAAAGGCTGGTGGAAGCCGAACAGCTACTCAGAGCTCGACTACTGCGGTCGTGAGACCCTGTCGAGCTGGCTCAGCTAGGCGCGTACGAGCTTGGTCACCGTCTCGATGTGGAAGGTCTGCGGGAACAGGTCGATCAGCGTCAGCTCATCCACCTTGTAGCCCGCGTTGAGCAGGATCGCAAGGTCGCGCACCAGCGTCGACGGGTCGCAGCTCACAATCCGGATCTCGGGCGAGCCAATGCGCGCCAGTTGCTCGGCGGCCACTTTGCCCATGCCGCTGCGCGGCGGGTCGGAGATGATCACGTCCGGCACATCGGTGCAATCGGTGACAAACGCATCGACATTGGCCTGCGCGATACGGACGTTCTCGACCTGATAGGTCTTCGAGTTTGCCTCGAGGTCATACATCGCCACCTTGCCCGACTCAACCGCCGTCACCCGCTCAAAGGTCTTGCTCAGCGGCAGGCTGAAGAGCCCGACACCGGCATAGAGGTCGAGGGCGTGCTTGCCCTTAAGGCCACGGACGGTCACATCGGCCAGCGCGTCCACCAGAAAGCGATTCACCTGGAAGAAGCTGCGATAGCTCACCTTCCAGTCATAGCCGGCCGCGCTGTACTGGATGGCGCCGTTCTTGACGCCTTCGATCTCCTGCTGCATCCACTCAAAAAAGTGTTTGGCAACCGGGGCGTTCGTCTCGACCACGTTCAGCTGGACATCGGTCTCATTGGTGAAGACCTCAAGCGACTTGAGGAACTTCGGCCAACGGCGGTCGCCTCCCAGCCGGTTGAGCTTCTCGAGCACCTTGTTCACCTTGGGCGACGACACCGGGCACTGGTCCACCGGCACAAGCTTGTGGCTCGCCACCTCGAGGTAGCCGACCTTGCCATCGTGAAAGTGAAACTGCGAACGGTTGCGATACCCGAGCGGCTCGCCCGCCACGGTCTCGATCTCGACATCGAGCTTCAGCCGCGCGCGGTCGAACAGCTCACGCAGGATCTCGCGCTTCCAGTGCAGTTGCTTCTCATAGCTCATGAACTGGTAGTTGCAACCACCACAACGCTCAAAGTGACGGCAGGGCGCCTCCACACGGTCGGGCGACGGCGTCACCACCTGCTCGACACGGGCTTCGACGAAGTTCGACTTGCTCTTGCGCGCCGACACCTCCACCACGTCTCCCGGCACCACCTTGGGCACCAGGTACACACGTCCTTCGTGCCTGGCGAGGCCCGCGCCGCCGTACACCAGCTTTTCAATCGGAAAAGTCTCGGTTGCGGAATCTTTGAGAGAATTGGAATTCGACATGAAAAAGAGGGTCTTATCAGGTGTGCAGCCCACCGGGAACTTGCACATCGGCAACTATCTCGGTGCGCTCAAAAACTGGACCAAAATCCAGTACGACTACGACAGCATCTTCTGCATCGTAGATTTGCACGCGATTACAGTCTACCAATCGCCGGAAGAACTCCGTCAGAAGATTCTCCAGACCGCCGGCATCTTCATCGCCTCGGGCATTGATCCGAAGCACTCGACGGTGATTGCCCAGTCCACGGTCAAGGGCCATGCCGAGCTCTCGTGGCTGCTCACCTGCATCACGCCGGTGGGTTGGCTCGAGCGTATGACGCAGTACAAGTCGAAGTCGGCCGGGCAGGAGATGGTGCTGGCCGGATTGATGCAGTATCCCGTGCTGATGGCCGCCGACATCCTGCTCTATCAGGCTTCAGTGGTGCCGGTTGGCGACGACCAGACGCAGCACCTCGAGCTGACGCGCGACATCGCCCAGCGGTTCAACTCGCTCTATGGCGACACGTTCGTCATGCCGCAGACCAACCTGCCGACGGTGGGGGCGCGCATCATGGGCCTCGATGAGCCCGAGAAGAAGATGAGCAAGTCGGCCACCGGCAGTGGCCACGCCATCGGGCTGCTCGACCCGCCGGAGGTGATCCGCAAGAAGTTCAACCGCGCCACCACCGACTCGAACCCGCACGTCGACTTTGAGACCATGGGCCCGGGCGTGCGCAACCTGCTTGCGATCTACCAGGCATTCAGCGAAGTGAGCGATGACGAGATGAAGGCGAAGTTTGCCGGCATGCGTTATGGCGACCTCAAGAAGACCGTCGCCGAGATGGTGATCAGCCACCTCGAGCCGATCCAGAAGCGCTATGCCGAGCTGACCGCCGACCCCGGCTATCTGCCCTCGGTGCTTGAGGAAGGCCGCGCCCGCGTGGCCCCCATCGCCGAGGAGACGGTGAAGCTCACCAAGCAGCGCATGGGTATCTATACCGACTAAATGACCCTCAGCGCCTACGCGAGCCTGCTCCGCTCCAACCCGAACGTGCGCCGGCTATGGCTCGCGCAGGTCATCAGCGAGATGGGCGACTGGTTCTATGCCGTCGCCATCTACAGCCTGCTGCTCGAGATGACGGGCAGCGCGCGGAGCGTTGCGCTAGCGACGGTGTTCATGGTGTTTCCGCAGGTGTTGGCCTCACCGATGGCCGGCGTGGTGAACGACCGTCTGCCGCGGCGGCGGGTGATGATCATTGCCGACATCGCGCGGTTCTTCATCGTGGGCGGCATGCTGTTTGCCCAGTCGCCGGACCGGATCTGGCTGGTCTATCTGTTGATGTTTCTCGAGACGGTGATGTGGGCGTTCTTTGAGCCGGGCCGCTCGAGCCTGATGCCCAACCTCTGCCGCGACGAGAAGGAGATTATGACCGCCAACGGCCTGGGGGCCACGACCTGGGCGGTGAACTTCTTTCTCGGCTCGGCCCTCGGCGGGCTGGTGGCGGCGAGCTTTGGGCGTGACGCCGTGTTTGTCATCAACGCCTGCACGTTTCTCGTGTCGGCCTGGCTGGTGACCCGGATCGTCACCACCGAGACGCATACCGACGGGCAGCCACCATTCCGACTGCGCGACCTGTTTGACTTCTCGCAGATGGTGGACGGCTGGCGCTACATCCAGACGCACCCACGGCTCAAGCCGATCCTGCTCATCAAGGGCGGAGTGGGTTTGATTGGCGCAAATTGGGTTCTTTTGCCGGTGCTGGGCGAAGGCATCTTCCGGCTGGATGGCTGGGGTCTGACGCCGAGCCAGGCGGGCATGCTGGGCATGAGCACGCTGATGGGCGCGCGCGGCGTGGGCAGCTTTATCGGGCCCATGATCGGCGGCAACATCACCATGGGCTTTTGCATCGCGGCCATCGGCTACATGGGGCTCGGGTTTGCCCCGAATCTGGCCGTGGCGGCGCTGGCGGTGATCATCGGCCACGCCGGCACTTCGATGAACTATGTGTTCTCTTCGACCATGGTGCAGACGATGAGCGAGGACCGGTTTCGCGGTCGGGTAACGAGTGTCGAGTTTGCTCTGATGATGACGTCGATCTCGCTATCGAGCTACTTGTCAGGAGAGGCGATCGACCGGGGTGTCGGGCCTCAGACGGTGGCTTCGTTTGTGGGTTTGTTTACCGTCGTCCCCATTCTGCTCTGGCTCTTCACGACGCGGGAGAAGCCCTCCTCAAACGTTGGCGGCTGAAGCCGCTCGGCCATCTTGAGGATGGCCTCGGTGGGCACGACGCGCTGGCGATTGTTGTTGCGCTCGAGCGCCACCGCGGTGGGCACGGCAAAGTAGCGGGCCTCGACCGGCACGCCGAACTTGGCGGCGAGCTTGAGCCAGGGCTTGCGATCGCGACGGCGGAGGTTGGTGGCATCGATCACCGTGGGGCCCGCGCCGATCTCGAGACGAGTACGCAGCAAATAGCGCATGGCGCCGAAGACTTTGCCGTGGATTGCCTGGTTGGTCTCATCGCCCGACAACAGCAGGCGCATGGCGTCGCTTGAGAGCACCGTCATGCCACAGGTTGCCGCCCAGGTGGATTTGCCTGATCCGGGCAGGCCAACGAGCACAATCACCTTCGTCTGTGTCACCCTTTGAAGTTAAACCACTCGTGACTGTTCGTAAAAAGCTCCTCTGGCTCTGTCTGTTTCTGCTGCCGGTGATCTGGCAGTTGTGGGTGCCCGACTATACGGGTCTGGCGGACAACGGCGACTTCGCCAAGGTGATTGGCCGCTATGCGCTGCGCCCGGTGGACCCGGGGCCGCAGGCGACGTTTCACTTCTTTCAGCGGCTTTGGACCCATGACCCCGCGGCGCTGTGGGTGAGCCCGTACTGGGGCATCGAGGTTTGGCTCACCAAGCTCGCGCTGCTGCTGGGTGGGACAAGCCCGTTCGACATCCGCTGGCTGGGGCTCGTGCATGTGCTGCTGTTTGGCGTGGCGGCCTGGCTATGGGCGGACAAGCGGCTGGTGGCGTTGCTCGCCTTTACCGATGCCGCCTATGTGACGTACTTTCAGAGCTTTTACTTTGACGCCGCGACAATTCTGTTCTTTCTGATCCTGCTCGGAGCCTGGCAGGCGCGGCAGCCGGTCTGGCTTTGTCTGGGTGCGTTTGGCTTTGCTCTCGCCAAGGCGCCGCATGCACCGCTGGCGATCGTGCTGGGGCTGCTGCTGTTGCTGGAGCGACGCAAGGACTTTCTGCCCGCCGTGCTTGCGCTGCTGGTCGGGGGCGGATTCATGCTGAGCCAGACGAAGGACGAGTACAAGGCGACGGCCTATTACAATCTCGCGTTCTTCAAGCTTGGCCCGATGGACCCGGGCTCGCTCGACGCGCTCAAGATCCGGCCGGAGGATCGCAAGCTCGTCGGCACGCATGCCTTCATGCCCGAAAGCCCGGCGCAGAACTCGGGGTGGCTCGTGAGTTTTTACCCGCAAGGCGGCTACGGCAACGCACTGCGCTACTACCTGA
>CAZBTA010000155.1:0-12144 GCA_964494515.1 uncultured Bryobacter sp. | reverse complement strand
GCCTACCAGCTCTACGCCGATGGCGTTCTCATTGGCCAGCGCGGCGCCTGGGGGCGCCACCCCCGCTTTCTGTTGCCGAGCAGCGAGGTCTTCCCGCTCAGCGTCCCGCAACGGGGCGACCTCCTCGTGGCTCTCCGCGTCTACCCCTGCAATTCCAACATCGGTAGCATCAATCGATTCTTCGAATACTCGAGCCAGCGCTGGGCTTGGCTCAGCCTCGAGGAGGGCCGCGGCATCGTCGATCGCGAGATCAAGACTCGCGGCTGGAAGGTACTCATATCCATCCTTGTCGTGGGCATCGCCACCGGATTCGCATTCTTCGTCTTCCACCTTTGGGGTCAGGTTCGCGATCCCCTCCAGGGCTGGTTCTGTGGCTGGGTCTTCTCTGGCATCATCCTGATGACGAACGACGCCCTCGGCATGCTTGGCCTCTACGAACTTTGGACACTTCAGATGATCCAGCGCCTCATCAGCATGCCGCTTATCTGGTGTCAGTTGGAATTCATCTGTGCCTTCATCGGCGTGCGTCCACCCGCCGTCATCCGCTGGTATCAGTGGCTCAGCGTACTGTCGATGGCGTGGGGTCTGTTGTCCCAATCTGTCACTCCCTTCGCCTTCAGCCTCCTCGGAGGCATCATCTTGATGCTCGGCCCAATGAGCGCCCTGATCCTCGTTCTCGAGTATCGCCGTAAAGAATCTCGCCAAATGGCCATCGGCGCCATCCCCGTCATCGCCGTCATCATCTGGATCGGTATCTTACCCGCTCAACCCGTCCCGGTCGCCTCAGCAGGACCCAAGATCTACTTCGACTACGTCTTTCTGGCTATGGCCTGGCTCATCTACCAGATGTCCATCTGGCTCGGTGAACGCGCCGCCCAGTCATTCCGCGCTCAAAGTCGCCTCAATGAAGAACTGGCCACCGCCGCGCGCATCCAGTCCGGCAGCATGCAGGGTGCCCAAGGCCCCGGCTGGCAGGCTCACTACCATCCTTGGCAGGAAGTCGGCGGCGACTTCTACTACGCCCGCCGCACCACCTCCGGCCTCGTCGTCGTCATCGGCGACGCCTCTGGCAAAGGCCTCCCGGCGGCTCTTGTCGTCAGCGAACTCCTTGGCGCCCTCCGCTCCTGGACCGACGCCGAGTTCTCTCCCTCGCAAGTCCTCTCCCGACTCAACCAGCTCCTTCTCGATCGCCAGGCACAGGAATTCGTAACAGCCTGTTGCGTCAGCCTCACGTCTCACTCACTCCAGGTCTCCTGTGCCGGCCACATTCCTCCCTACAGCAATGCTCTTCCGCTCGAGGTCCCCGGCTCGCTTCCCCTTGGCATTCTGCCTGACGTCCAATACCCACAATTCTCCTTCCCGCCCGGTCCATTCGTGTTGCTCACCGACGGCGTGGCGGAAGCCACAAGTCCCACCGGCGAGCTCTTTGGCTTCGCGCGCATCTCCTCCATCCTCCATTCCGATCCCGCCTCCCTCGCCAGTGCCGCGATCGCTTGGGGGCAGCGCGACGACATCACTGTCGTTGAGGTCTCCCATGCCTAGCCTCCGCCTTTTGCTATCCCTCCTCCTGTTGATCGCGATTACGGCTTCTGCCGCGCCCGTCGCATTCTCAAACACACAATCGGTCCAACTCCCCCACGACTGGTCCTACCGCCCCGGCTCCTGCGCGACGCCATCTTCCGCCTCTTGGCGATCCCCCTTCACCAAAGCGGACCTCATCGCCGGCCCCCTCCTGTATTGCTTGCGCCTTTCGTTCACTCTCGATCGGCCTATCTTGTCCGAATCCGCCGTGCTCCTGCCTCCCTTCAAGGGCGAGTCTCCTTACCCCCTCACCTACCGCGTTTTCCTTGATGGCCGGCCCCTCTCGGCTTCCTCCTTTGAGCATCCCTGGTACACGGTTACCGTGCCCAAGCCTCGACTCCTGCATGTGCCGCCCGGTGCCATCACTGCTGGCGACCATCACCTCGATCTCGAGTTTCATGATTCCCGTGTGCTCCACCGCTACATCGGCTTCTTTCCCTCCGCTCCACCGGTCACACTGGGCGAGCCCTCATTGCTCCGCGCGCTCTACACATCCTCGGCCCGCTCGCTGGCCACTGCCAGCCTGCCACTTACCTTTGTCGCCATTCTCTCCGTGATCACCGCTGTAGTCCTGCTTGCCTGGTGGCTCCAGAGCTGGCGCCGCCGCTTGCCCAATCACGAGCTGCTCGTTGTGGCTGGCATCGTTCTCTCCGCCAATACGTACTTCCTCATCCAGCAGCTTTGGCCGGATTGGCCTGAATCCGTCTTCTGGGCCACTTACTCCGTGCTCAGCGCCACCGGCATGTTACTCACCGGCTTCCTTATCCATCGCTGGGTTGGCATGCCCTTGTCCTCATGGAGCTGGAAGATCTACACCTCGCTTCTCCTGGCTTGTTTCGTGATCCGTCTCGGTCTCATCGTCGATTCACCCCGGCTCTTCCTCGGGCCCGTTCTCACCATCTCCATTTCTGCTGTTCAGGCGATTCAACTCGGCATATTGATCATCCGGTCGCTCTTGCATCAACCCGCCAACTGGCTCATCCTCTGCACCATGCTGAGCTTCCTCTGCGGCATCGTCTGTGAGTTCAAGTTCAACGACGATGCGGGCTTCTATCCTGTCGCCGTCTTGCTGTTGATCCTTGCCATGGTCCAGCGCGCACTGCAGACCCACGGTCGCCGTGAGCTCGACAATCTGCGGATGGAATCAGAAATGCAAGCCGGCCAGCAGGTACAACGCTATCTGCTACCCGCGCATGCAAGCGGCCAGTCTGGTCAGATTTCCTGGCAGGCCCGCTACATCGCCGCACAGGAACTTGGGGGTGACTTTTACTACATCGACCATGATGCCGACTCCTGCACCATTGTCATCGGCGACGTCAGCGGCAAGGGGGTCGCCGCCGCCGTTGCCGTCAGCTACATCCTCGCCCACCTTGAGCGTCGGCCCCCCGGTTCTCCCGCCCATCTGCTCAACTGGCTCAACGGCATCGTCTATGGCCGTTTCGGCGGCGGTTTCATCACCGTTCTCGCTCTCGTTGTTCATAAGGACGGTACTGGTCTGTTCGCCAACGCGGGCCATCCTCCCGCCTGCTCTTCGGGCGGTTATCTCACTGCACCCCCCATTCTTCCTCTTGGCATCGATAGCCAGACGCGCTACCTCGATTACCACCTTCATCTCGCTCCCGGCTCCGCTCTGTACGCATTTACGGACGGTGTTGTCGAGGCCGGTGCGGCTTCTGGTCGCATGCTGGGTTTCGACCAGTTGGCGCAGGACATCCGCGCTGGCGCTGCCTCCGACGATCTGATTGCCGCCGCCTCCCGGCTCGGCCCCGTTGACGACATGACCATTGTTGAGGTTCGCTATGCCTAGCTTCCTGCTCGCCTTCATCTTGATGGCAACTGCCGCTGCCGCTGCTACCGACTGGGCGCCCCAACCCCTGACCCTCGAAGGCTGCCACCCTGAGGCGGGCTGGATTCAATGTCGCCTGCCACTTCAAATTCCGCCTGACGCCTCTTCGCCCGCTCTGTTGCTCCGCGCTCTCGATGGCGCCGTTGAAGTCCGCTCCGCCCAACGTCTCATCTGGTCATCCGATCTCTGGACGCTCACCATGGTCGTGCCTCTCGCCCACGATGACCGCATCCTCACCCTGCGCTATCGCAGCAGAGCACTGCCCCCCAAGGTATGGGCTGGCAGTTCCGAATGGCTCGCCATGTTGTCTCGCGACCTCCGTTTCGCCTCCATGTGGCGCAACCTCCTATCGAAGTTCATCATCCTCCTCGGCTTTGGCATGGCCCTCACCACCTGGCTGTTGACACATCGCGATACCGGTTTTGCCCTCTCTCACGCGTTTTTCCTGTTCATGCTGGGCCTGCTGGTCTTGCTGCTTCACTTGCTTTATGCCGAGATGGCGCCCACTCGTTCACATCTCTCCCGTCTGATTGGCGATGTCGCCTCTGGTACCCTCTACGGCTTGGGCACCCTGCGCTTGTGCCAGACCATGGCCGGCCTGCGGCGCTCGGTTTGGACAACTGCTTCCGAATGCCTGGTCGTCGTTCTCGGATGGTCTCGGATATCAGAATTCAACCTGCTGCCCATATTCGCTGTGTCGTTCATCTACCTGCTCATCGGCGTGCGCACAGGTCAAACCCAATTCTCGCGCTCCTTTAAGTACCTCGTCCTTCTTGCAATGTTGCCCGGTGGTTGGCAGGCGATCGCGCTCTTCCGTGGCTTGCCGCAACAATACTATCTGTTCGCATTTGAGGGCTTTCCCGTCCTCCAGTTGCGCGCCATAAGCCTGTTCTTGCTGCTCATGCTCGTCGCCTCCCACTTGCGCCGGCGCTTCAAACAGAGCTATCAGGATCGCGAGCAACAGCGTTCCGATCTCCTCGCTGCTGCGGAGATGCAAGCGATGCTCCTCCGCCAAAGCAGCTTCGAGCTCCCGCGCATTGCCACGCGTCAAATCTACATCCCCGCCAGACAGGTCTCCGGTGACTTCGTTGCCCGCCTTCCGCTTTCTCAGGACACGATGCTCGTCGTCATCGGCGATGCTCCGGGCAAGGGGCTGCGGCCAGCCCTCCTTGTCAGTCAATTGCTTGGCCTCATCCATGCCCGCCCCGAAGAGCCCAACCTCTTGCTCACCCGCCTCAACGACTTCCTGCTAGCCTCCGCGCCGGGTGAGTTCACTTCACTTGCCGCCGCCAGCGTCAACTCCGAGGGCCACGTGCGCTTCTGCCTCGCCGGCCATCTACCGCCGTTTCTCAACGGCCAGTTGCTGGATCTCCCCGGTCAACTGCCTCTCGGCGTCAGTCGCGATCACACCTATCAGGTCTTCGAGCTCACGCTCTCCCCGTCTGATCGTTTGACCTTCCTGTCCGACGGCATCTTTGAGGCCAGAAGCTCAACCGGCGAGCTCTTCGGTCTCGATCGCACCAGTCAACGCCTGAAGACAAGTGCGGCCGATCTTCTGCGCGAAGTCCAGCGCTGGGGCTTCCATGACGACATCAGCTTGATTGAGCTCGAGCCACAGTCCTGATCGTTACTGGATTCTGCAAACCGTGCCGTTCAGCGTAGCCGTCGTCGGCCTGGATTGGTTACCCGCATTCGTCGCCTGAAAGCCAATCGCCACGGTCGCATTCGCCGCGAGCGCGCCATTCCACGCCGCGTTCTTTACCACCACCGTCGTCCCGGTCTGCGTCGCGCTACCGTTCCACAGGTTTGTGATCGTTGCGTTGTTCCCAAATGTCCATTGCAGCTCCCAGTTCGTCAGCGCCATGGTCGACTGGATGGCAACATTCGCCACAAAACCCGTTCCCCAGTCGTTGGCTACTGTATAGGTCACCGTACAGGTGGAGTTGGTCGGCTGCGGTGCTGGCGCCGGAATTGGCGTCGGAGTTGGCGTCGGAGTTGGCGTTGGCGTGGGTGTCGGCGTCGGGGCGGGCGTCGTTTGCCCACTCGGCGCCGTGCCCCACAACAGGGTCGAGCCCGTGTGGATCGTTACCTTCTGCCAGTCCTCATATGCGGTCTTCGTCGCGTCAAACGAGTAGTCGTTCGTCTGGTTGAAGTTCGACCAGTTGTCCTTGGCAATCCGCAGTTGCATCTCGCCCGTATTCGCGCCCGCCGCCAGTGGGGTCGCGAGGTTCGGGAATGAAACCTCAAGGTAGACTTCATCTCCCGCAACCGTTACAAACTGCGTCTTGAGATTCGCACATCCCACTGCCGCCCAATCGCACCAGACATTCAGACTGCGGCGATCTTCGTTCGAGAAGTAATACCGCACGCTGATCTGGTTCAGCGCCACTGCCTGCGTCGAATCGTTGTGAATTCGCAGCAATGGCCTCAGGCTGTTGGTCGAGCTCTCGGTGTTGCCCGCCCGATACTTCACTTTCAGAACGCCCGGCGTGGGCGACGGCGTGGGCGTAGGTGTGGGACTTGGCGCAGGAGTCGGCGTCGGCGTTGGCACCGGCGTCGGGGTAGGTGTAGGTGTAGGCGTAGGCGTAGGCGTGGGCTGCGTCGCCGTCGCCTCGCCCGGCTCATTGCCCCACAGCTTCACACCCTGGTCATACAACACAATGGCTCTTGTCTTCGTAAGCGACGACGATGTCAGATTCGCATACGACCAGTCATTTGCCGCATTCCACGCACCATTTGAAGTGATCCGGAACTGAATCTCCTTCCGGTAATTACTCTGGCCCGATGGCGCAATAGCCACACCTTCGCAGCTGATCTGCACATAGTAAACGTTGCCCGCCCACTGGAACGGTCCTTGCGGCGCCGCGCATTGGTTGTACGCCGCGCTCAACCGGATATCCGACACATTCGCCGCATCGAGCGTAAAGAAATACCGCAACGCCAGCCGATCGGTCACCCGGCTCGGCCACGCGCTCTGGTTGTTTACCAGCGCCCTCACCTCGGTAAAGTTGCTGCCCTGCGCGTTCACTGATGCCTCGATGAAGTACTCATCCCGCGTCGGCTGCTCCGCCGTCGGAAATCCCGCGAGCGGATTCCCTCCATACGTCAGGTACATGTACGCCAGCGCGCCCGTGAAGGCTGCGTTGTAGTCGGTGGCCACTTCGTTCTTCACATAGTCACCGCGATCATCCGCGTAACGATCCGCGCTATCAGGCCCGCCCACCAGTGCCCCATAAAGCGTATGCACCGATTCCGCCGGGCTTGAGATGCTGTCGGTGAAGGATCCATGCGCCCCGCGATGGTGCGGGTTCTTCGGCGGATTCACCCCGTAGCCCACCACATAGCTCGCGTTCCGCGGGTTCTCACCCAGCATGTAGCGGATCTGCCGCTCCCCAAACGTGCGGTAGCGTGCCGCCACCGGTGAATTCGCCGTTTGTCGTTCGAGCCAGCCCGCATACACCAGCGCGAGAAACGACGTGTTTGCCGCATACCGCAGCGATCCCCACTGGTCCAGATACGCCAGTCCACCCGGCGTGTAGCGCACCCGCTCTCCGTTGTAGCCCGTCGACCAGTAATCCAGAAACCGTTCGGCATCCGTCCGAAAACCTGCTTCCCCCGTCAATTGAGCCAGCAGAATGTAGCTGCCATAGCTCTTGTCGTCCCACGCCAGCGTCCAGCGGTACTGTCCGGCCACGGGCGGATATGCTGCCCGCGCCTTGCTCAGATACCCGGCCTCATTGGTTGCTTTGTATAGCCATGCCGCCCCCCACACCAGCTCATCCTGGTATCCGCTCCATGAGTTGTAGAACGCCGCCGCATCGCGAATGCAATCCGTATACTTGCCCCGGTAGGTGTCTGCAAACTGATACAGCTGCTTCGCTCTGTCGAGCAGCCGGTCGGCGTAGGCGGCGTCGTTGTTGTTCCGAAACACGATTGACATCGCTGACAACGCTGCCGCGGTTTCGCCCGCCAGATCCGATCCCGGGCACGCTGCCGACACTTTCAGCGCTGGACGCGCCATCGGCAATACTTCTGGCGAGCCCCACCAGGCATGATCCGGATTGCCCAGCCCTACCTGGCCATACAACGTATTCGGTGTATTGCTGGCCTTCAAAAAGTAATCTGCAACAAAACGCAAGTTCGCCAGGATGTGCGGCAATTGACCACTGCGCTCGTATGCGGTCGGAAACTCAATCACCCCCCAGGCCAGCATCGTCGCCGAGAACGCCATCGGGAATCCGAACTTCACATGGTCCCCTGCGTCAAACCAGCCTCCCGTCAGATCCACGCCCACATCCTCGCCATCCTTCATCGCAGCTGGCCCGCGCCAGTTCAACCGGTTTGTCGCTCCTGGATCCCCGGCCCGCTGCGCCTCGTAGAACAGTATGGATTTCTGCAGCGCCTCCCCGTAATTGAAGGTTTGTGATGGGGCAAGCGTGCAGGTGGAAGCCGTCACCAAAAAGCAAAGGGCAAGCGAGCGCATAACGTAAGAGTACAGGCTCTTCTTCAAAAATCGCCTGCAAAGTGGCGAAAAGTACGCTTCTCGGTAGCTTTGGGTTCTGGTTACAGTCATTTACAGTAGACCGGGTTACTGAAAGCTGACGGTAACGGGATTGGAGCTGCTTTGTCCGACGGTGACCACGATGGGAACGTTGCGTTTGCCGGCCAGGGTGGATGGGATTGGGCCGAGATTGACTTGATCGACACCGGGATAGAGCGAATGTGCGGCGGCATAAAGCACGGGCACCGCGATGCCTCCAATCGTTACCTGTACGGCTTCAAGATTGGTTGCACCCCTGAGGCCCGTTCCGTAGAGAATCAGGTATACCTGATCTCCCGCTCCCAGACGAATCAGCGCCGGATCAAACGTCTTGGTCTGTTCATTGTAGGTTGCCATCGGCAAGGGCGTGCCGTCACCGTTGCCCAGCGCGAGATACGATCCTGCTGCCGCGCCGGATCCATTGCCAGCCATCGAGAACAACGCCGGGCTGGTCGCGCGCAGGTTCAGAATCCCGCTGCCGATCGTCGTGCCCGATCGCACAATGTTGGCCACTGCTGGCCCCGCCCTCAATCCGGCAGGCATCAGATAGTTGATCTGTGTCGGTGAGACAAACAGAATACGCCCCGCCCGGTTTACCCCAATCGAATCCGTTACCTCCACGCTGACGTTATCGAGGCTTGTGGGTGGCTCCCCTGTCGCCACCGTCAGCTTCGAAGCAAAGCCGGTGCCAAAGGCGGCCACCAGTGAATCCGGCGCCAGCGGCCCGGTCTGAAAGCTCGCCGCCGAAGTGTTGGTTACGGGCGGAGACTGTACCGTGCCGGCAATCCGAAACGCGACGCCTGTCGTGGACCGGTCATCAAATCGCGGCGTGTAGGATTGGCCCCGAATCGTGCCATCGTCAATGGGCGCGATACTGGCGCGAAACGTCGCCGTGCCTGTTGACGGGTTGTTGTTGGCCGTTAGCGCCAGTGAGAATGTCAGGTTCTCAAGCTCTTCCGGGTCGGTCGACACAACCTCCCATGTCACATACCCCGTCCCTCTGTCGGTCTGGATCACGCTATAGCCGGCCACCGGGTCCAGCGCTGCCGCAAAGGGCCCGCTGCCGTTGGCGCTCACATTCGCCAGCACCGCTTTCGGTGATTCCGCGCTGTAACTCGTTGTTCCCGACTCAATCTCGCGTACGCTGGCCCAGACAAAGACATTCTCGGGGACGCCGTCGATCTGCAATCGCAACCGTGTGCCCGAATCCGCCATTCCGGCCCGATCCAGATAGCCCGATGTCGGAAACAACGAGTTCGTAAAGCCGCTTTCCGTTTGGTAGTCCAACCCAGGTAGTGACTGGTCGGTCAGGCGACCAGGATCACGCGCACTCACCGCAAGGTTGCGACGCTTGAACGCCGACTTGAACCCTTCGCTAAACCGGATCTGAAAACTCTGCCCGATCCCGGGCGCGTTGCGTGGGATCGACTGCGGCGTAAGTGACAACGGCGAGTCCGTCGCTCTTTCCACCACTGCCCCAAGGGAGGAGCGCACCGTAATTGTGACGGCCGGCGACGTCCGCGCGCTGACTCGCTGCGGATTCGTAAGTGAGACTGCGGCGCCATTATCATCAAAGATCTGCAGCATCGTCGTGATGTCCGAAGGCAGCAGTCCGGTCGATGCCGCATTCACTCGCAGGTTCGTGATCCGAATCGTGAGCTTCTTGCCATCACCGGGAGCATCAATCGGAATGTCCGGAAACCCAACCAGATTGCTCTGCAGCAGCTTGCCGCTAAACACGTTCGGAATGGTCCCCGCCGGCAACACCGTCGCCGGCGTCGTCGGCGCGCAGTAGCTTTGTGTCCGTGCCGGCACACAGGCAACCTGTCGGGATGGGTCCGGGTCGCCAACCACAACCAGCGCATCGAGAAACGGTTCAAACGATTTGTCCGCCTTCTGGGCGCTGCGTGTCACGAAGACACCATTGGTGGACAGCAGAAAGTTAAACCTTGGCAACGTGGCCCCACCTGTTACCGGACGTCCTCCCGTACAGGACAACACCACGTCGCCAATAATTTCGGCCGTGCCTTCCAGTCGAATGTCATTGCTTGAAGGCAGCCGTTCGCAGGTCATTCTTTGCCCGAGCAGCGGCTGCCCCAGCCAGAGGGCCAGGATCACCACCGCCAGCTTGCGCAATATGGATTCCGGATGCTGCATGGAACTAGTTGGCGTTGAAGGGCTGCATTCCTTTCCAGTCCGGGATCGTTGTGGAGGTAAACGCGCTACCCATCGGCTTTGCCTTGAAGGCATACTTCAGAGCAAATCCAGCGCTCTGCGACTGGAAGTTGCGCGCATTGTTCAGGTTGACGAATGTCCCGATGAACCAGTTGGGGTTCAACTGGTACAAGCCCTTGAAGTCCAGCGAGTAGCTGGCGCCGCTGACGTTCTGGCTGTTGTAAAAAGGCCCATTCAAGCCCTGTACGTTCAGCAGGGTCGGGAAGTACGGCGCGGCGTCTTCACGGAACGACTGCGAACCAAGGCTGACATTCACTGAATACTCAAACCGCCGCTGGTAAACACCACTCCACTGCAGCGGCACATTCACGAGGTAGAACATCTGCGGGCTGAAGTAGCCGCCGTGGCCAATCGTGAAGTAACGCAGATTGCGCTCATAGGACATCATGAACAGGTTCAGGCCAGTGGTAAGCGTGCCCTGCTTGAGCGACAGAATCTGGTAGTAGACACCACCACCGCCGTCAACGCGGCGATTGGATTGAACCTGCTGGCCCGTAATGGTCTGAAAGCCACCGCTTGCATAGATGCCGCGGCGAGCCGTGCCCCAGTTTCCACCTACACCAAACCGGTTGCCAACCACACCACCGAATACCTGCTTGGTTACCGAGTCACGCACACCCGCAAAGCTCAGCATGCTGTCCTTGATGTTGTCGCGGTCCACCGTAAGGGTGATGGGGCCGCCACCGGGACGGAAGCGCAGGCCACCGATGTAATTCTTCACGAGAAAGCCTTGCGGCGACAGTCCGGCCCGAATGCCGAAGTTCGATGTCGAGATCTGCAGTTCAGCCGCCAACCCTGATTGGCTCTGCGAGCCGAATGCGGTTCCTTGCGGCGCCAGTCCCAGACGCAGAATGTCAGTGCGTCCATCCTGGGCGCCGGTCTGGATCACCGTCGGCCGGGCAATCAGCGAAACGCGGAAGGCATCCGCCAGCACCACACTCGAGGTCATGGTGGTTTCCTGCAACATGCGATTCTCGAATCCGGCATTGCCATTGCGGTTGGAGACACCACCCTCAATGGACACATAAGGGGTGTTGCGACTTTCCAGCGATTGCAGCCGGTCGGCAATCTCGTCATACTCTGACTTCTTTGCGGCCCCATCAACAAACGCATTGCCACCCTTGATCGGAGCCTCACCATTGATGGCGCGAACCATGTCCTCACCATTGGTGGCCACTACCGTGCCTTCCGGTGGGTTGGCGCCCGGCGCATCTGTGTCGTTCAACAGGATTCGCGCCAGCGAACGACGAGGATCATTCTTGTCGGTCGCCGTCACATCAAAGTTGCCATCAGCGAACTTCGATGTCTCTTTGTTGCCGGCCAGCGCCAGCGCGGCGCGGTAGTTCAGCTCGGCGCGCTTGAAGTCACCACGCTGCATGGCCAACTGTCCGGCCAGATTGTGCAGCCTCGGGCTGTTCGGAAACTTCTTCAACCCCTCCTGCAGCCATTTCTGCGCGAGACTGTTGTTTTCTCCTGTGGCTGCTCCCACCGCGCCGGCATAGTCGGCGTCGGTCGCGTTAACCAGATTCCAGGCCTTGTATACCGCTACGGCCTTCTTCGGTTCACCATTGACGAGGTAAGTGCCGGCGATAGTCGACTTCAGACTTGTATCCTTGGGCAGCACTCTGGATGCGGCTTCAAGAATCTGAATCGCTTTGGCCGTTTCACCAGCCTGGCGAGCCTCCTCGGCGCGACGTCGTGCCCAGATCGACCAGATCTGGCCATAGCTCTCTTCCTGCTTGGCGTTGAGGTTCCGATAGAACGAAATACGATTCAGCGCCGCATACAACTGCCGTTCCTCCGCCTTGCCGTTCAACAGGATCCAGGCCTGCTGCAGCAAGAGATCTGCTGGCGGATCCGCCTTGCGGGCATCGTAAATCTTGAGCGCCATGTCACCCAGCTTGATAGCTTCGGTGGCGTTACCAAGATCGCTTTGAATGCC
>CAZBTA010000154.1:8336-12245 GCA_964494515.1 uncultured Bryobacter sp. | reverse complement strand
CAGGTGCGGGAGTGGGAAGTGAAGCCTTGAACGTAATGGAACTGTAACTCGAGGGGGCGCTAACATAGAGCATTTAACTCTATGGCGAGCCAGATTCCATCAGATGGTGAAGTGACGCGGTTGTTGAGTGAGTGGTCGGAGGGCAAGCAGGAGGCGCTCGAAGACCTGATTCCGCTGGTGTATAGCGAGTTGCACCGGATTGCGCGGAGGACGTTTGCGGGGCAGAAGGCGAACCATACGTTGCAGCCGACGGTGCTGATCCATGATGCGTATATCAAGCTGGTGAATCAGGGGGACAGGGCGTTTACCAGCAGGACGCATTTCTTTGCGCTGGCGGCGCTGGCGATGCGGCAGGTGCTGGTGAACTACGCGGTGGCGAGCCTGGCCGAGAAGCGGGGTGGGGGCAAGAACACCGTGTCCATCGAAGATGTGGAGCCGGCCCAGCAGCGTGAGGCGCGCGAGGTGCTGGAGCTCAATGAGGCGCTGAAGCGGCTGGCCGAAGTAGATGGGCGGAAGGCTCGCGTGGTGGAGCTGCGCTACTTTGGCGGGCTGAGCATTGAAGAGACGGCGGAGGCGCTTGGGATCTCGACGATTACGGTGACACGAGACTGGCAGGCGGCGCGGGCGTGGCTGGCGCGGGAGCTGGAGCGGAAGTAGTTACTGGAGGCGGAGGCTGATCATGAGCTCGGAGGAGCGGCGGCCGGTGCGGTCCTGCGCGCCGGCGGCGCCGACGGAGAAGGTGGTGTTGAGATAAGAGCCGATGACGACCTTGACGTCGAGCTGGGCGCCGACGTTGCCCACGATGAGGCGATTTGAGGGAGAGGCGACGTTGCCGGCGATGACGCCGGAGAACAGCGAGAGACGGGCCCAATTGCAGTAGAGGCCGGGGGTGCCGAAGTTGGTGAAGCGTTTGGGCGGGAGATTCCACTCGACCATGGTGCGGGCGTAATCGGAGGCGCCGAGGGCGTTGAGCCTGACGCCGGGGAAGCTGTAGTATTCGCGGTAGCGGCTGACCTCGAGGCGATCGACGTAGTTGTTGCCGAAGCCGCCGAAGTAGAAATTGGCGAAGGGTTGGAGACGATCGCCGAAGGACTTGCCGGCGGAGGTGCGCAGCCAGATGGGGGAGTTGCGAATGGGGGTGAGGAAGCCCTGGTCGAACTGGCCGTAGAAGCGGGGATAGATGGTTCCGTTGACGATGTTGGATTGGGTGATGAGGCGCCAGATGGTGCCTTTTTCGTCGTCGACAGCGCCGAGTGTTTTGACGACGCGCTTGTAGTTGAGCTGGGCGCGGCCGGTGATGAATTTGTCGAAGGGGGCGCGGATGTTCTGGAAATCGGGGAGGCGATCGAGGCCGGCATAACCGGCGAGGGACCAATCGACATCTAGCGTGCGCGAGGAGGAATAGCGCAGATAGTGGCGCTGGCCGATGAGGCCGGCGAAGCCCTTGCGAGAGGCTTTGGTGGGGCCAAAGAGGTCGTAGAAATCGGCGTTGTTGAAGGTGGCCTTGAAGCGCCATTCGAAGTTGCGGAGGTCGAAGCCGAGGTGGAGGCGCTCGCTGGTGGAGAGGGTGCGATTGGGGGACCAGGAGGCGGTGAGGTTCATGGCGGCGAGGCCGAGACCGTCGGAGAAATCCATGCGGGCGCCGACGGCGGTGGAGTTCTTATAGCCCTGCACGATGGGGAACAGCGACATGGGGCGGAGCTTGGTGAGGGGGCGGAACTTGCCGGCGGAGGTGGTGAGCGTGGTGAGGTCGACCTCGGAGGGGGCGGGCATTTTCCAGTCTTTGAGCTGCGGGTATTTCTCGATGACCTGCTGGCCGAGGTAGGGGACGGCGGTGACGTCGTCGAGGGGCTTGGGGTCGAGGACGATGACGGGGTAGAAGCCCTGGGAGGTGTATTCGTAGGCGAGGAGGCGACCGTCCTCGAGTTGGCGGGGCCAGAAGAGGCCAGTCTCGGTATTGGTGAGGACGGACATCTCGCGGGTGGCGAGATCGAAGGAGAAGATGTTGGAGGCGCCAGTGAAATAGGAGCTGCCGTAGAGGCGCTTGCCATCGGGAGAGAAGGTGAAGCCGGCGGCGGAGGAGAAGCCGAAGTCCTTGATGATGGTGGGGTCGGCCTTGCCCGAGCGGAGGTCGGCGATGGAGTAAGTGACGAGTTTCTGACGGCCGCTGGAATCGGCGAGCATGCCGGAGAGGAGCTTGCCATCGGGAGAGATGTCGAGATCGTAGAGGTCGATGCCGTAGGGGAACTCGTGGTGCGGGGTGGAGGAGGTGTAAGGGGCGTTGAGCTCGATGATGGTGGAGAGGCCATTGATGTGGCGGATGGCCCAGAGGGACTTGTCGGCGGGGGAGAAGGCGAGATCGCCGGAGCGGAAGCTGGTGATGAGTTTGGTGGATTTGTCGGTGGCGAGATTGTAGACGTTGAGGTCGCGCCAGTCGTTGTTCTCGGTGGTGTAGAAGAGCTGCTTGCCGGCGCGGTCGAAGGCGAGCGAGGAGACGAAGAAGAGAGCGGCGCCGTAGACGTTGTGGAGGGTTTGTTTCTTGCCGGTGGTGGCGTCGATGGAGGAGAGGTGGGCCATGGGGCCGGGGTAGCGAACGGCGCCGTAGATCTGGTTGGTGGTGGGGTCGAAGAAGGAGTTGGAGACCGAGCCGAGGGCGGTGGAGGTGATGCGTTGGGTGCGGGTGATGGGGTACTTGCGGAGGAGAGCGAGATTGTTCTGCTGGTATTGGCGTTCGGCGGCGACCCAGCGGTCCCATTCGGAGGAGAGATCTTTGCCGTAGATGTGGCGGAACTGGGAGCTGAAGTAGGCTTTGGTGCCGAGGCCGGAACGATTCCAGGCGATGAGTTTGTCGGGGCCGTACTCGAGGGCGAGCCAGGTCATGAAGCGAGTGCCGTAGAGGTAGGAATTGACGCCGACCTGGAAGTCGATGGTGGTGCCTTCGGCTTCGAGGCCGACGAGGTTGTAGATGCGGGCGCCATCGCGGACGATGGAGCGGAAGACCATTTCGTCATAGCCGCCGAGGGCGCGACCGAGGCCGCCGGACATCCAGGTTTCGAGGAAGACGGCGAAGCCCTCGTGATACCAGCGGGGGGCGTAGCGGCGGGGGACCGTCATGAAGGCCCAGGCCATGGAGATGGGGTCCTCATTGACGGGGACGACCTTGCCGGGCATGACGCCGAGGCCGAAGAGGTGGCGGAACTTGCGATCGATGGAGCGGGAGCCGTCGATGGTGATGACGTGGGCGAGTTCGTGGTTCATCATCCAGCTCATGCGCTCGTTGGAGGGGACGGTCTCGTAGATGTAGTTGAAGGGGGCGATGCCGACGTTGACGCGATTGTTGGGGATGGCGTCGGCGCCGCCGTGGCCGAAGTCGCCGAAGTCTTCGAGGAGGATCGAGATTTTCTCTTTGGACTCGTAGCCCATGAGCTTGCGGTGGAAGCGGTAGGAATTCTCGAACGACTTCATGAGCTGGGGGGCGAGGTAAGTGTGGCGGGGGTCGTAGAAGAGGAGGCGGAGATACTCGGTGTTGATCTCGTAGAGCTGGGCGCGCAGCGCAAGGGGCGCGAGGAGGAGGCAGAAGCGGAGAAGGACGCGCAAGTTTGTAGTATCCCAGAATGAAGATGGCCCAGGTTACGCCGGTAAGGCGACCTGGGCCGGAGAGTTAGCAGGAGAGGTTGGCTAGCGACGCTGGGCGGCGAGGGCGACCATCGATTCGGCGAACTTGGCGTCGGCGACGAGAGCGGCCATCGGGGCACGCTGGAGTACAGCGGCGAAGTCGGCGTTGGCGACGAGGGCCTGGAAGCGGGCGTTGGCGATGAGGGCTTCGAAGTCGGCGCTAGCGGCACGGCGTTCGGTGGCGAGATTCTCGGTGGCCAGGGCGCGAGCGGAACGGGTGCGCTCGGTGGCGAG
>CAZBTA010000154.1:0-8236 GCA_964494515.1 uncultured Bryobacter sp. | reverse complement strand
TTCTCGGTGGCGATGGAAGCCTTGGAGCGTTCAGTGGCGATGGAGCGAGCGCGTTCGAACTCGCCGGACTTGATCACGGAGAGGAAGGCCTTGTCGCTCATCATGGCCTGGAAGTCGGCGCTGTTGAGCAGGGCGGCGAAGCGGGCGTCGGCGGCGAGTTCCTTGAATTCGGGCTTGGTGGAGAGGGCCTTGAACTGACCGATGGTGTAGAGCTTTTCGAATTCCTTGTTCGAGGCGGCGTCAACGGCGGCGCCGGTTTCCTTGGAGTCGCGATAGACATTGCGTTCGCCGATGGCACCCTGGACAGCGGTGGTGGGGACGTTGGTGGATTGATTGCTGAGGGTGAAGGTGACGCCGGCGGCGATAGCGATGGCGGCAGCGCCCGCGATGATGAGGAATTTCTTGTTGTTTGAGGCCATTTTCGTTCTCCTTGCCTGTATGAACAGAATCAGTTTGCGAACTCCATCATTTTTTTTCAAGTTTTTTTGCGAGGGCGGGATTGGGTATGCTGATTGCTACGTGACCATTGAAGCAACTTCCACCGGCACCCATGTTGTATTGAAGGTTGTGGGCCGCATGGACGCCAACAATTCCCCGGAATTCGAAAAGGCCTGCAATGTCTGGATCGAGCAGGGGGTAAAGCAAATCATTATTGACATGTCGGAGCTGGAATACGTCAGTTCGATGGGACTGCGCTACTTCGTGAATATCGGCAAGCTGTTGACGGATCAGGGCGGGGCGCTGCGACTGAGCGGTATCCACGGGCTGGTGAAGCAGCTGTTTCAGATCACGCGGCTGAGCAATGTGTTCCCGACCTATGATTCGGTGGAAGCGGCGGTAGCCGCCAGTTAGCGGAATGGGAACCCTGAGCCTGATCGCCGCGATGGACGCACTGCCGGAGGCACTGGCGTTTGTGCGGGGCGAGGCGCGGGAAGCGGGGGTTCCGGATGGGATGTTGGGGCAGCTGGACCTGATTGTGGAAGAGCTGTTTGTGAATGTGGCGATGTACGCGTACCGGGGGCTGGCGCTGGGGCGGGTGGAGTTGAGCTGTTCGAGCCCGACGACGGGAACGCTGGCGGTGGAGATTGCGGATCAGGGGCGGGAGTATGATCCGTTGGGGCAGCCGGTGCCGTACTTGTCCGATCAGCTGGCCGAGCGGAAGGCGGGGGGACTGGGCGTGCATATCGTGAAGCAGTGGACGAAGGCGCTCGAGTACCGGCGTGAGGCGGGGTGGAACCGACTGTGCTTTGAGATCAGCGCCGCGAGCGCGGCCGACGCCGGGGCATGATCTTCGCATTTGTGCCGGTGCTGGCGTTGCTGGTGCTGTTGCGGCTGCTTGATGGGTACAAGCTGACGCCGCGGCGGCGGATTCTGATTGCGCTGGGGGCGGGGTTTGGCGCGGCGGGAGCGTCGTACTTTGTGAATTCGTGGATGTTTGGAGTGTTCGGGGGCGGGTATGCGCGGGTGGGAGCACCGGTGGTGGAGGAGTTGTTGAAGGCGGGGTACTGGGTGTTTCTGATTCAGACGGCGCGGGTGGCGTTTATGGTGGATGCGGGGATTTGCGGGTTTGCGGTGGGGGCGGGGTTTGCGTTGCTTGAGAATTTCTTTTACCTGCAGCAGGAGGCGACGGCGACACTGGGTGTCACGTTGTTGCGCGGGTTTGGCACGGCGTTCATGCATGGGGGCGTGGCGGCGATTGGGGCGATGGTGTCGGTGTATGTGAGCGAGACGTGGCAGTGGGAGGGCGTGAAGCTGTTTGTGCCGGGGTGGGCGATGGCGGTGGGGATTCATGCGTGCTTTAACCAGGGGTGGCTCGGGCCGCTGACGCAGACGCTGGTGATGCTGGTGGTGATGCCGGTGTTGATCGTGGCGGTGTTTTTGTGGGGCGAGAATGCGATGCGGAACTGGCTGGGGACGAAGCTCGATGAGGATATCGAGCTGCTGGAGCATATTGCGCGGGGGGAACTGCAGCGGAGCCGGAGCGGGGTGTATTTGCAGTCGCTGGCGGACAAGTTTGCGCCGGAGATTCGCGGGGATATGTTGTGCATGTTGCAGATTACGGCGGAGCTGAGCATGAGGGCGAAGGGGGATTTGTTGTTGCGGGAGGCGGGGATGGAGGTGGAGGAGGACCCGGGGGTGGCGGCGCAGTTTGAGGAGATGGCTTATTTGGAGAAGTCGATTGGGCCAACGGGGATGCTGGCGCTGAAGCCGTTGTTGAACAAGACGCCGCGGGATTTGTGGGAGTTGCGGCGGTTGGCGGGGGTGTCTTCGTGAGTCTTTGTGCGCTCGCGAGGTGCGGCAGCGGATGATGTTGGTGGGCGAGGGAGACGAGGAAGCCGAGGCGGTTCTGGAGGTTGTGATGGTTGGCAGTAGCGAGGAGCCAATCCTTGTCGACATTGCGAAAGCGGGACAACAGCCACGGTAGGCCGGCGGTGATGCGCGGGTCGAGATTGGACTTGCGGAGGCATTCGAGTAGCACCGTGGCGGGATTGCGCATTGAGGACTGACGCAAATGGGTGATAGTGTCGTCGTCCAACTCGCGGGCGGCGAGTGGGAGAGCCGGCGAAGCATTTTGCCAATCGGTTCTTGAGGGTTGGCGTGACGGGGTGCAGCACGCGCTTGAGTTGGAAGACGTAAGCCTGTGTGATGCCAAGCGGCCGGATTACACTGGGCGGATGGAACCGATGCAAGCGCTGGGTGTGTTGTGGATGGTGCAGTTGATGGCGGTGATGAGTCCGGGGCCGACGTTTTTTCTGATCAGTCAGACGGCGGCGAGAGAGGGAAGAGGGGCGGGGTTGAGAACGGCGATGGGGGCGATGATGGCGGCGGTGGTGTGGGCCGCGGCGTCAATGGTGGGGTTGCAGTTTGTGCTGGCCAAGGCGAGCTGGGTGTTGCGGTGGCTGCAGTTGAGCGGTGGGTGTTATCTGATGTGGATTGGTTGGAAGCTGTTGAGCAAGCCGGCGGTGCGCGAGGTGGAGATGGGTGGGGAAAGTGGGTGGTTGCGCGGGTTTTTGACGAGCCTTAGTAATCCGAAGATCGTGCTGTTCTTTGGCAGCATTCTCGCGAGCGTGTTTGACCCTGGCTACCCGGCTTGGGTGAAGGTGGCGGCGATCGGGATCATTATGGTGAACGAGTTGGTGTGGTACGGGCTGGTGGCGACGGTGTTTTCGGTGGAGCGGGTGAGGCGGGGGTATCTGCGGGTGGAGAAGACGATGGACCGCGTGTTTGGCGCGGTGATGGTGGGGTTTGGCGCCCGGCTGGCCTGGGGAGCCAGGGAATAGCCGGGCGCCGATTGGTTTACTTCTTGGGAACGAGCTTGAGGATCTGACCTTCTTTGTTGTCGGTGCAGAGGTAGAGCGCGCCGTCGGGGCCCTGGATGACGTCGCGGATGCGTTCCTTCATGTCTTCGAGGAGGCGCTCTTCGCCGGTGACCTTGTCGCCATCGATGGTGAGGCGGGCGAGGTGTTTGCCGCCGAGGGCGCCGATGAAGAGGCTCTTCTTCCAGGCGGGGAAGAGATCGCCGGTGTAGAACGTCATGCCGGAGGGGGCGATGATGGGGTCCCAGTAGTAGATGGGCTGTTCCATGCCGGGCTTGGAGGTGATGCCGCCGCCGATGGTGGCGCCGCTGTACTCAATGCCGTAGGTGATGGTGGGCCAGCCGTAGTCGCGACCCTTGAGGGGACGGTTGAGCTCGTCGCCGCCGCGGGGGCCGTGTTCCACGGTCCAGAGCTCGCCGGTGTCAGGGTTGAGCGTGGCGCCCTGAGCGTTGCGGTGGCCAAAGGACCAGATCTCGGGGCGGGCATCGGCGCGGCCGACGAAGGGGTTGTCGGCGGGGATCTTGCCGTCGGGCTGGATGCGAACGATCTTGCCGAGGAGGCTATTCAACTGCTGGGACTGGACGCGGCCTTCGATGACGGAGCGCTCGCCGAGGGTGATGAAGAGGTTGCCCGAGCGATCGAAGACGAGGCGGCTGCCGTAGTGGAGCGTGGACTTGAGGGTGGGGGCCTGGTGGAAGATGACCTGGACCTGTTCGACCTTGGGGGCATCGCCGAGCACGAGCTTGCCGCGGGCGACGGCGGTGTTGTTGGAGCCGTCGGGCTGGGGCTCGGCGTAGCTCCAGTAGATGAGATTGTTCGAGGCGTACTGGGGATCGATGGCGAGGCCGAGGAGGCCGCCCTGATCGCGATTGTCGACGGCGGGGAGGCCGGTGACGGCGGGGGAGAGCTTGCCGTCCTTGGCGACGATGCGGAGGCGACCGGGTTTCTCAGTGACGAGCAGCTCGCCGGTGGGAAGGAAGGCGAGGCCCCAGGGGCTGTCGAGGCCGGAGGCGACCTTTACGGTTTCGAAGGCGACGCCGAGTTTCTGTTCGGCGACGCGGGTTTGGCCCGGGAAAGCGGGGACGTAGCTTTTGGCGTTGGGCTCGCGCTTTTCGACACTGGCGGCGGCTTCGGGGGCGCGAGTGGACGAGGAGCAGCCGGCGAGGCAGAGCGCGGCAAGTATGAGAGTGGGCTTGGTCATTGTTAGTTTGATTTTATGGTGATTGCGCGGCGGAAGTCGGCGAGCGGGAGCGTGTTGAGGACGTCGGCGCGGGTGAGCCAACCGCGACGGGCCATCTGGACGCCGTAGCGCATGTTGTGGAAGTGGCGCGGGTGGTGGGCGTCGGTGGAGATGGTGAACTTGCAGCCTTTGGCCTTGGCGGCGCGGATGAGGGAGGCGTGGAGGTCGAGCCGCTCGGGGCTCGCGTTGATCTCCATGGCAACGCCGCGGGCGGCGGCTTTGGCGGCGACCGTTTCGAACGCGTAGGCGTAGGCATCGCGATGGAGAAGGACGCGGCCGGTGGGGTGGCCGATGGTCTTGATGTAAGGATTCTCGAGGGCGGCGAGGAGGCGATCGGTCATGGCGTGTTCGTCGAGATTCATGTGGCTGTGCACGCTGGCGACGACGAAGTCGAGCTGGGAGAGGGCTTCGTTGTCGAGGTCCATGCGGCCGTCCTTCAAGATGTCGCACTCGAGACCGGAGAAGACGTGGATGCCGAGCTCGCCGGCGGGGATGTTGCGGACAAGATTGGCGAAGGCGATGGCGCGCTTTTCATCGAGGCCGTTGGCCATGGCGAGGGCCTTGGAGTGATCGGTGATGACGATGTACTCGTAGCCGAGGGCGCGAGCGGCGGCGGCCATTTCTTCGAGGGTGCCGCGGCCGTCGGATTCGCGGGTGTGCATGTGGAGGTCGCCGCGGATGTCGGAGAGCTCGAGGAGGTGGGGGAGAGTGCGGGATTCGGCGGCTTCGATCTCGCCGGTGTTCTCGCGGAGCTCGGGCGGGATCCAGGCGAGGCCGAGGGCGTTGTAGATCTCTTCTTCGGTGCGGGAGGCGATGATGGCGCCGTCGGATTCGCGGGAGAGCGAGTATTCGTTGAGCGAGTAGCCCATGCGGACGGCGCGGGTGCGGAGGGAGACGTTGTGCTCTTTGCTGCCGGTGAAGTACTGCATGGCGGCGCCGAAGGATTCGGTGGGGAGGGCGCGGACGTCGACCTGGATGCCTTCGACGCCGACGCGGGCGGAGGCTTTGTTTTCGCCCTTGGCGATGACCTCGTCGACCTTGGACCATTTGGCGAAGACGTCGAGGGCGTGGGCGGATGCGGGGCCGGCGACGAGGATGTCGATGTCGCCGATGGTGTCCTTGCCGCGGCGGAGACTGCCGGCGGGGGAGATGGAGGTGATGCCGGGGAGAGGGGCGAAGAGATCGAGGAGCTCGGCGGCGGTCTCGGCGGCGAAGTCGATGTGGAAGCGGCCGGCGGAGCGGCGGTAGATGGAGATGGCCTTGAGGATTTTTTCTTCCTGCTTGGCGCCCATGCGGGGGAGGGTGCGGAACTTTTCTTCGCGGCAGATGCGCTCGAGGTCGTCGACGGTGGTGATGCGGAAGTTCTCGATGAGGCTGGCGATGGTTTTGGGGCCGAGGCCCTGGATCTTGAGGAGCTCGAGGGCGGTGGGCGGGTATTTTTCGAGCATCTCGTCGCGACGCTCGAAAGAGCCGCGGGCTTTGATTTCGGCGATGATGGCGGCGATGCCTTTGCCGATGCCGGGGATGTCGGTGACTTTGCGGGCGGGATCGTCGAGGAGGGCGATGATGGATTCGGGGTGGCCCTCGATGGTCTTGGCGGCGTTGCGATAGCTGCGGATGCGGAAGCCGTCCTCGGCGGCGATTTCCATGAGGTCGGCGGTTTCGTCGAGGAGTTTGGCGAGGTGGATGTTATCCATCGACTCTATTGTCGGATGGAGCGGGCGTTATTGCTTGAAGTTGCGGACGAGTTTGGTGAGGGCGTCGATGAGGGCGGGGCGGCCCTGGGAGAGCTCGGTCTTCAAGTGAGGCCTGATGTTTTGCGCGGCTTTGAGGTTGTCGCCGTCGGCGAGAATGACACCTGCCCAAACTCCCACCGCGTAAAAGTGTTTCGGGGCGGATTTGGGTTCGCGGGGTTCATTGTCGGGGACGAGGAACAAGAAGACTTTGGATTTCACTTCGAGCGGCAAAAGCTCGATTGCGTTGTACCTGGTGTTGTCGATCACACCTCCATGCTGGACCAACATAATCTCAGTGAGGTCAGGCCATTGGGAGTGAAAGGTGCGGGTGATGCGGATTCTGTGGTCGGTGACGACCGTGCCAGCGGGGCCGGGAGCTCCAAACCGGCGACTCGCCAAGATCTCGGAAACTTCTCCTTCCACAATCAGGTCCGATTGGTTTACCAAGTCGGCGAGGCTGGCTGCTGACCGACTTGGTGATACCAGGAGCATCACTTCTCCACCAGTTGGTGGGGGATCACCCGCTTTCGCGCGGTTCTGGCTGTAGGCAGGGGCCGCTGCGAGGGAAAGGACGATGGCGATCCCAGACAAGAATGTGTTGCGGGTCATTGGTGTCCTCCTGGTTTGTGGGTTGTGCTTGCGGTGCTGCGCGTAAGGATTGCTTTGTTGGTTTGATACCAGGATGACCAGAAGTGGATCTTCTTCCTCTCGTCATCCGCATTGCGAAATGGGCCGAAGTGGGCGAAAGCTCTTGTTTCAGTTGTGTCGAATGGCGCATCGGCTGATGGGATCTGGCGGCGTCTTCCGGGATTGAGAACTTCGTCGAGCGCCCTTGCATGATCGGCTGAATCCGATGGAATGCGCATGTTTAGCGCAAAGGCTGAAAAGCCTGCTACTGCTGTTTCACGAAGAAAGCTTTCTTCGCTGTCGAGTAGTTTGTGGAGATATACGAGGGATTCGCGGGTGTGGAGGATTTGGAGTGAGGTGGCGATGCAATTTCTGCTGCCTCCGGTCAATTGTGGAGAGTCGAGCAGGGAGCCTAACAGGTTGACTCCTTCAGGTGCAGGGTTGCGCCAAGACAAGAGGCTGCTTTGCGCCAATGCGAGAAGCGGTGCTGGGGGACCTTTCATTTCATTGATGAGCTTGCGGAGGGCTTGTATGTTGCCCGTGGTGATCAAACCCGCAATGCCAATTCGTCGGAGGTTGGGATTCGCCCCGTTCATCCAAGCGGATAACTGGCGCGAGACCTCGAGAGAATCTTGCGGCGATATGTATGGGGCTAGCCGCATGAGCCACGGTTCATCGTGGGGACGGCTTTCCATGGCGGCAAACAGCTCGGCGTAGATGGCGGAGAGCACTGAGCTTCCTTTGGGCTTGAGAGGCGCATCATTTCCAGGGAGTGAAAGATAGCTGTCGGCGGGGCCGAGATTGCCAGTGTTGAGAGAAAGGATGTCGTAGGCGTTGGCGCCATTCGATTTAAGGAAGAAGAGGCCTCTCTCTTTTTGAGGCGAGACTTTGGCCTCGCCTGATTTGGTGAGAGGGGTGTGGGTGGCCGCTATCGTTGTTCCTTGGGACAGCGGACCTTTGAGGCTGCGGATGACTGAAAGCTTCAGGTTGGTAGTTGTCGTGGTGGTGGATTGATCGATGACCTGACAGATCGCGACCGAGTCCGCGATGGCGGAGAAATGGGCTAGGCGGCTTTTACCCGTAATGGGTGCGGCGTGGCTGGCCAAGCTTAACAGTAAGGCTGAGTAAATCAAGAGCGCCATTTATGCATCGCCTTCATGTGACTTAGAGCATAGCGCAGCAGGCGAGGTGTTGTAGTTGCGGCAACAGTGGGCGGGATTTTCACCTTGCGGTAAGGTTACTCATTTTGATGAAACACGAGCGAGGGGGCAGGCGTCAGGGGTTAGTGGTTTGTAAGAGGGGAGCATGGCAATGAA
>CAZBTA010000153.1:0-12367 GCA_964494515.1 uncultured Bryobacter sp. | reverse complement strand
GTCAACAGAATCGAGAACCCACCAAAGAACAGCACCGCCACCCCATAAAAGTTCGGCCGCGCCATCGCCCGCTCCAGTCGCTGCCCATAAGGCATCACATCGTACACCGGCACCGCCCGGTCCACATCCGCCAGCACCAGCTTCAACACACTCGCGATGCGATCCTCCGCGCCCGGCTTCGGCCGCACCACGATCGAAAAGAAGTTCAGCGCCTCCTGCTCAAACGGATGCATCACCGCCGGCACCGTACCACCGGACTCAAACCGAAAATCACGATACACCCCCACCACCGTCGGCGTCGCGCGCTTGGTGGTGTCTTGCGAGTTGTAGCGCAGCTTGCGCCCCAGCACCCGCTCCACACCACCCTCAAGCTTCGCGAAGCTCTCATTCACCAGCACCACCGGCACCCCTCCATTGCGATCCATGGCGGACACGTCGCGTCCCGCAAGGATCTTTCCACCCATCGCTTCGATCAGGCCCGGCGTCGCTGATGCGGTCAGCGCCAGTTCCGGCTTCTTCGAATTCGCCACCTCAAACGTCGCCCCCATAAACGTGTTCACCGCCAGCGGCAACGCATCGATCGCGCCCATCTTCTCCACGAGCCCTGTCCGCTCCACGGCGGCCAGCGCCTTGCGCAAGAACTCGCGCTTACCCGTCTCGCTCTCATAGCTCGTGCCCGCCAGCGAGATCGTCGCCGTATACGCGCCCCGCACGTTGTAGCCGAGGTCCAGCTGATTCAGCCGCACCAGTTCTGCTCCCAGGTCAATACTCGCCACCACCAGCAGCGCTGTCAGACAAGCCTGCCCGCACAGCAACGCCATCTGCGCCCGGTTACGCCCACGCACCCCGCGCCGCCGCAGCATCGCCGGCATCAGCCCAAACAGCAAACCACATAGCAACGAAACCCCAAGCGTAAAGCCCAGCACTCTCCCGTCGAGTACCTCATACTGCTGAAACGCAAACACCGGCGGAAAGAAGTAATCCCCCAGCCTCGCCACGCCCCACGCAAACCCCAGCCCCACCATTCCCGCCAGCACGGCGAACAGCACACACTCGGTAACGATCTGCTGCGTAATGCGTCCCGCCCCGGCCCCGAGCCACGCGCGAATCTCAAACTCCTGGCTCCGCTCGCCAAAGCGGCTCAGAAACAGATGCGCCAGGTTCACACACGCGATCAGCAGCACCGCGCACACCCCCGCAAACAACACCCGCGTCGCCTTTCCCACATCGCCCGCGAGATGCTCCCGCAGCTCCACCATCAGGGGCGCGGGCCAATCCGGTCCGAAGTTGAGGAAGTCATTCCGATGGCGCTGTTCCACAACGCGGAACGCCGCCTGCGCCTGCTCCATCGACAATCCATCCTTGATGCGCCCCATCGTAATCGTCGACGTCACACCCGATTTCGGAATCCGCGTCGGGTCGTAAACCGTTGGCGTCCACAGCGTCGCATTACCCGGAAAATCAAACCCCGGCCACGCCACCCCAACCACCGTCAATGCCCGTCCATTCAAAACAATCGTCTGCCCCAACACCCGCGTGTCCCCGCCAAAGGCCTGTTCAAACAACCCATGCGATAACACCACCACATCGCCCTTGCCCTTGCCTTCCTCCTCGCGCGTAAACCCGCGGCCCAGATACAGCTTCGCCCCCAGCAACTCAAAGAAGTTCGCCGTCGTCTCGGCGCCCTTCACGCGCACCGCCGTCGGCTTCCGGTTCAGGTTGTACTCTCCGATGCTGAATACTCCCGTCGCTCCCAGAAAGTCATGATCCGCCGTCCAGCGCGCAAACTCCTCCGGCCCCTTGTACACCGGCGCAAAGTAGCGCTCAAACTGCACCAGCCGCTCCGGCTCACGGAAGGGCAGGGAACGGAACAGGATGCCATTCATGACACTGAACACCCCCGCCGACACCCCAATCGCCATCCCCAGCGTCACCACCGCCACCGTCGTCAGCGCCAGCCGTCGCCCCCACGTCCTCAACCCATACCGCGCATCCTGCCCGAACTCGCGCGCCAGCACCTCCGGCCACTGCCACAACAAATCTACGGCCAGCTTCACCGTCAGCCGCACGCGCGCCCCGGTGCTCGTCGCCTCGCGCCACTCATCGGCCCAGGCCTGCTCCATCACCGCGCCATACTCTTCGCGGAACCCCGCCGGATACATCCGCAACAACAATCTAAAGAGCCACATATGCCCCCGCCAGTTTCACGAGTTCCTGCATCCGCCGCGCCTCTTCGCGCGCCGCCTGTTTGCCGAGCTTGGTGATGCGGTAATAACGCCGCCGCTGGTCATCGAGATGTGGATCCGGTCGCTCGTCGCTCTCCTCGATCAGCCCCTGCTCGAGCAGCCGGTTCACCGTGCCATAGAGCAGGCTTGGCCCCGGCGCGAGCTTGCCCTCCGTCCGCGCCACGATTTCCCTCTTCAGCGCATAACCATGTCGCTCGCCATCAAGCAGCGACAACAGGATGTGAAACGCAAGCGGAGACAACTCTTTCCATTCCGGCATACTAGTTCATAATATGAACTAGTAGTCTCAAAAACGCAAGCCAAAAAAAGAAGCCCGTCACGCGCCAGGCGTAACGGGCTTCGGTTGTCTCTGGAGACGGGTGCCTTACAGCACCTGTTCGCTGAAGTTCTCGAGGATCGACTTGATCTTCTGGCAGAACTGGTCGGCCAGCGCGCCATCAATCAGGCGGTGGTCGAACGTCAGCGCCAGGTGCGCCTGGCTGCGGATCGCGATCGCGTCATCCACCACCACCGGCACCTTTTCAATGGCGCCGATGCCGAGGATCGCCACGTTGGGCTGGTTGATCACCGGCGTCGCGAAGATGCTGCCGAAGCTGCCAAAGTTGGTCAGCGCAAACGTGCCACCGGAGATGTCATCCGGCTTGAGCTGCTTGCCGCGGGCGCGGTTGGCCAGATCCACGATCGAGCGCTGCAGGCCCACAATGTTCATCTCATCGGCGCGCTTGATCACCGGCACAATCAGGCCCAGACCACCATCGAGCGCCACGGCGATACCGAGGTTCACTTCGTTGTGGTAGATGATGTTGTCGCCTTCGATCGAAGCATTCAGCAGCGGGAAGGCGCGCAGCGCTTCGCTGGCCGCGCGAGCAATGAACGGCAGGAACGTCAGGCCAAAGCCATAACGAGCCTGGAATTCATCCTTGTGCTTGGCGCGCAGCTTGGCGATCTTGGTCATGTCGATCTTGTGAACCGTGGTCACATGGGCCGAGGTCGCCTTCGACTTGATCATGTGTTCGGCGATCTTCTTGCGCATGATGCTCATCGGCTCAACGCGCGTCTTGGCGGGCGTGGCCGGAGCGGGCGGCGCCACCGCGCCACCAGCAACAGGCGCCGGTGCGGGAGCAGCAGCCGGAGCAGCAGCCACCGGGGCCGGAGCCGCGGCGCTGGCCACCGTACGGGCCGCCTGGTTTTCGATATAAGCTTCGATGTCCTGCTTGGTGATGCGGCCACCGGCGCCAGTGCCGGCAACCTGCGCGAGGTCAATGTTGTACTCGCGCGCCATCTTGCGCACGAGCGGCGACATCGGGCCATTCACGGGTTCCACTTCCACGGTCGGCGCGGCTGCTACCGGAGCCGGGGCCGGCGGAGGCGGCGGAGCCACCGGAGCAGGAGCAGGCGCGGGTGCGGGTGCGGGCGGCGGCGGAGCCACCGGTGCAGGTGCGGGCGCGGGCGCGGGTGCCGGAGCAGCCACTGCCGCGGCAGGTGCCGCCGCGGCGCCACCTTCCCCAATCCGGGCCACCACCGTGTTAATGCTCACCGTGGTCCCTTCCTTCACCAGAATCTCCACCAGCGTACCGGCGGCGGGCGACGGGATTTCGGTATCCACCTTGTCCGTCGAAATTTCAAACAGCGGTTCGTCCCGCTCCACCTTCTCGCCCGGCTTCTTCAGCCAGCGCGTCAGCGTCCCTTCGACAATGCTCTCGCCCATCTGGGGCATCACGACATCCGTCATCGCAGCGTCTCCTCTAGTTGTTCAATCGAATTGGTAAATTCATGCCCAAAGATCTCCGCAAGGTGCCGCACCACTAGACGCATCACCTCACCGCGCTCCGCCACCACTCCCTGCTCGGCCATCGACGTGACCGGAAGCGTCAATCCACAGGGAACGATATAGCTGAAGTACCGGAGATCCGGATTCAAATTCAATGCAAAGCCGTGGCTGGTCACCCACCGGCTGATATGGATCCCGAGCGCGCAAATCTTCGCCGGCGCCATTCCCGGCTTCTCGACATACACGCCTGTTTCCTTGCCCGACCTCGTATGCGCCTCAATGCCATAGCCCGCCAGCGTGCGAATGATCGCCGCCTCGAGCGCCTGTACGTATGCGCGTACGTCCTTCTTCCACGGGTTCAGATCAAAGATCGGATAACCGACAATCTGGCCCGGCCCGTGATACGTCACATCGCCGCCGCGATTCGTCTCACGCACGGCGATCCCCGCCTGCTCGAGAAACTCCCGGCCGGCGAGGATGTTCGATTCCGAGGCATTGCGCCCCATCGTAATCACATGCGGGTGCTCGACAAAAAGCAACGTATCGGGCACGAGGTCCGCCTTGCGCTTTTCGACAAACTCCTGCTGCATTGCCCAGGCCGTGTCCCATGACTGCCGGCCCAGGTCAATGACTTGCAAATTACGCATTAATTGCCATTCCGTAGACGGCGTTAAACGCCTCGCCCACTGCTTCGTACTGCGTCGGGTGCGCGTGGATCGTGTTCATCAACGTCTCCACCGTCGCCTCGGCTTCCATCGCCACCACTGCTTCGGCGATCAGCTCATAGCCATGGTGCCCGATGATGTGCACGCCCAGAATCTCACCAAACGTCTCATCGGCAACCACCTTCACAAACCCGTCGTGATGGCCCACAATCGATGCCTTCGAGTTGGCGACAAACGGGAACTTGCCCACCTTCACCTTGTAACCCGCCGCCTTGGCCTGCGCCTCGGTCAGCCCCACGCTACCAATGCCCGGTTCCGTATACGTCGCCCCGGGGATGCGGTTGCGCTTGATCGGCTGCACTTCCGTGCCCGCAATGTGACCAATCGCGATCATGCCCTCAGCCGTCGCCACATGCGCCAGCTGCGGCGTACCCGCCACCACGTCACCAATCGCATACACGCCCGGCTCGCCCGTCTGCTGGAAGCCATTCACCTTGATAAACCCGCGGTCGGTCTCAACACGCGTGTTCTCGAGGCCAATCGATTCCGTATTCGGCTTGCGGCCCACAGCCACCAGCAGGCTTTCCACTTCCACCTGCTCCACCTTGCCATTGGCCAGCGTTGCCGTAAACGTCACGCTGTCGGCGCCCACCTGAATGTTGTCCACCCGCGCGCCCGTCTCACAACGGATGCCCACCTTCTTGAAGCTGCGCTCGAGCTCCTTCGACACTTCCTCGTCTTCCACCGGCACCAGCCGCGGCAGCATTTCAAACACCGTCACTTCGCTACCAAAGCGGCGGAAGATGCTCGCAAATTCAACACCCACCGCACCGGCGCCAATAATGCCCAGCGACTTCGGCACGCTCTGCAGCTCGAGGATCTCGATATTCGTCAACAAGCGCGGCGACTGCGGCTTCAGCCCCGGAATCATGCGCGCCTCCGACCCCGTGGCGATCACAATGTTCTTCGCCTCGATCGTCGTCTTCGTGCCGTTGTTGTCCACTTCCACCTTGCCGCCACCCAGCAGCTTGGCATAGCCCGCAATCACGTCCACCTTGTTCTTCTTCATCAGGAACTCCACGCCCTTGGCGTGCTTGGAGACGATCTTGTTCTTGCGGTCAATCACATTCGGAAAGTGCAGCACGGGCGTCTGGCACGTGATGCCTTCTTCTTCCGGATGCTGGAAGTAGTCCCACACACTCGCGGTGTGCAGCAGTGCCTTTGTGGGAACACAACCCACATGCAAACAGGTACCGCCCAGCTTGGGGCTCTTCTCAATCAGTGCGGTTTTCAAGCCAAATTGGCCGGCACGCACCGCTGCCGAGTAGCCGCCAGGGCCACTTCCGATAATGACTACGTCGTAGGACATGGGATCGCCTTTAGTGTATCAGGACCGCTCATTATTCTTAATGCTCCTCCATGCCCCGCGCGATCAGAAAAATTGTTGCGTCTGATGCATTCGGGCGATCATCACGCCAGTGTGCTGGCCCCGTTCCTTGCCGCGATACTCGCTCTGACGCCCGGGCAGCCTCTGCCCACGCTCAACGGCTCTTACCTCTCCGGCAAAAAGGCCACTCTTCCGGATGCCGCCCGTGGCAAGGTGGCTGTTTATCTCATCGGCTTCAGCTACGATTCCCGCTACCCCGTCGAAGCCTGGGGCGAACGCTTCAAGAAAGACTTCCTCTCCACCCCCGGCATCACCTTCTTCGAGGTGCCCATCATCGGTGGCATGGGCATGCTCGGCAAGCCCTTCATCGATAGCGGCATGCGCCGCGGTACTCCGATACAATTCCACGAGAACGTCCTCACCGTTTATGGGGGCGCCGGCCAACTGCGCAAGGCCTTCGGGGCAAAGAACGATAAAAACGCGGTGATCGTTCTCTGTGATCGCGAGGGCCTTGTGCAGTGGTCACACGAAGGCCTCTTCGACGAATCCAAATACAACGAGCTCAAGCAGGCCGCACAAAAGCTGCTCGCCCGTTAACCAAACCACCCCCTCGCCCGTCGTTACACAATAGATCGTAACGGTATGCTCCTGTCAGTCCTCACGCTTGCCCTCCTCGCTCAGGCCCAGCCTGATACCCCCTTTCCGGTCAAATCCGTCACCGCCAGGGGCAATCGCGTTCTCACCATCGAACAGGTCGCCGCCGCCGCCGGCATCAAGGTCGGCTCCATGACGCGCCCCTCCGACATGGACAAAGCCATGCAGCGCCTCCTCTCCTGCGGCTATTTCGATCGCGTCTCCTATCGCTACGAACCCAAAGACCAGGGCTTCGCCATCGAGTGGGACGTCCAGGAAGTCACCGTCTTCTACCCCATCCACTTCGAAGACCTCCCCTTTCCCGCCGCTGAGGCCAAGCAGCTGCTCGCCAAATCCGACCCCCTGTTCGGCGACAAGATCCCCGTCACCCAGGACGTCCTCAAGCGCTACGAAGACATCCTCAACCAGCGCGCCAATCCCGCCGACCCCGAAGATCGCATCCGCGGCGCCCTCGCCGCCAATGACAAAGGCGATCTCGTCGCCCTCTTCCGCCCCCGCCGCATCCCGCCCACCGTCAGCCAGGTCGAGTTCACCGGCAATCAGCTCATCCGCTCAGAAGAGCTGCTCCCTGTCATCTCCCCGGCCGCCGTCGGTGTCGTCTACAAGGAGACTGATTTCCATTCCATCCTCGACATCAAGATCCGCCCCATGTACGAGGCCCGCGGCCGGCTCAACGTCAGCTTCCCCGAAATCACCACCACCAAATCCGACACCAACCTCGGCCTCAACGTGAAGGTCAAGGTCGTCGAGGGCGACGAGTACAACCTCGGCGAGATCCGCTTCGCCGGCGAACCCCCGCGCGATGACGACTGGCTCCGCATCGGCAACTTCCGCCAGGGCGTCACCGCCAACATGAGCGAAGTCGAAGAAGGCCGCCGCCGCATCGAGAACGCCGTCAAACGCCTCGGCTATCTCGACGCCAAACTCACCGCCAAGCGCACCCTCAACGCCGAGCGCAAGTCCGTCGACATTGAATTCACCTTTAACAATGGCGGCAAATATACCTTCAATCGCCTGGATATCAAAGGACTTGACATCATCTCCGAGCCCGAGGTCCGCAAGATCTGGGGCATGAAGGTCGGCGCCGCGTTCAACCCCGAATACCCCGATTTCTTCCTCAAGAAGCTCCGCGACGATGGCGTCTTCGACAACCTCGGCGACACCCGCTCCATCCCCGAAATCAACTACGAACGTCACACCGTCAACGTCACCCTCGTCTTCAAAGGTGAAGCTCCCAAGAAAGACGATAAACGCCGTCGCCCCTTTTAGTTAGCGGCAGATCTCTCATCCATCACCTCACCCGTTCTTGCCGCTGACATCTTTTAGCGGGCACCCCCGCCGTGCTACCTTACACTCTAGTGTCCTCGTTTCAAATCCAGCTCCAGCAGTACGAGGGCCCCCTGGACCTCCTGCTGGACTTGATCCGCAAACAGCAGATCAACATATACGACATCCCGATCTCCAAGATCACGTCCCAATACCTCGAGTACATGGACAAGGCCACCGCCATGAACATCGAATTGGGCTCGGAATTCGTGTATATGGCCGCCACCTTGATTCACATCAAGAGCAAATTGCTGTTGCCGCGCGACCCCGAACTCGAAAAGATCCTGCCCGAAGAGGACCCGCGCAAGGAACTCGTCGACCGCCTCCTCGAACACGAGCGCTTCAAGGGCGCCGCCCAGATGCTCGAACAGAAGCGCATCATCGAAGAAGCCATCTGGACCAACCCCAACGCCGGCCGCCACCTCGAAGAGACCGAAGACCCTGGCCTTGCCATCACCCTCTTCGACCTCGTCAAGACTCTCGAGGCCGTCCTCGCCCGCGCCAAGAATCGCCCGATCTACGAGATCACCGGCGAAGAGATCACCGTCCCGGAGATGATCACCCACCTCCGCGGCGTCTTCGAACGCATCGAACCCGGCCAGCGCCTCTCGGCCCGCGAAATGTTCGAAAAGCAGAAGTCCCAGCGCGCCATGATCTGCCTGTTCCTCGCCATCCTCGAGATGGTCAAGCGCCAGGCCCTCGAGCTCGCCCAGGACGAGCTGTTCGGCGAGATCGTTCTCGCCCGCAGCGCCACCTTTGAACAGGCCTTCCCGGCCGACGCCGATCTCTCCGCCGTCGAACAAGAATATAAATAAGAGCCAACCGAAAAGAAGATGGAAGAACAAAACCCCGTAGTCGCTGCCACCGAAGAGCAACCCATCGAAGTCGCCGAAGCCGAAGCCGCCGAAGCCGAAGCCGTCATCGAAGCCAGCGCTTCCGAAGACTCAGCCCTCGACTTGAGCCAGTTCGTCGAAGAAAAGCAGACTCTCAGCGAAGAAGACCAGCTCAAGCCCATCATCGCCGCGATCCTCTTCGCCACCCCCGAACCCATCGCCCCCGTCGAGATCGCTCGTGGCCTCGGTCGCGAGGTCGAGCTCGTCGAACGTCTCATTTCCGAGCTCAACGCCCTCTACGAAGAGCCCATCTACGGCTTCCAGATCCACGCCAAGGCCGGCGGCTATTACTTCGGCACCAAGCCCGAGTTCGACGAAGCGCTCCGCCAGTTCTTCCAGTCACAGAAGCAGCCGCTCAAGCTCTCCGCCGCCGCTCTCGAAACGCTCTGCATCATCGCCTACAAGCAGCCCGTCACCGCCCCCGAGATCTCCCAGATCCGCGGCACCCAGGGCGTCGGCTCCTTGAAGCCCCTCCTCGATCGCAAACTCATCACCACCGCCGGCCGCAAAGACGTCGTCGGCAAGCCCGTCCTCTACAAGACCACCCCCGAATTCCTCATCCAGTTCGGCCTCAAGGACCTCAAGGAACTCCCCACCCTCAAGGAATTCGAAGAGCTCCGCCGTCTCGCCATGGATGACGACATGCCCGCCCCCGCCATCGAAGCCAAGGGCCCGCAACACGAAGAACAACAACCCGAACCCGCCCCCGAAAGCGCCGAAAGTGCCTGAAGAACGCCTCCAGAAAATCATCTCCCAGGCTGGCATCGCCAGCCGCCGCAAGGCCGAAGAACTCATTGCCGAAGGCCGCGTCCGCGTCAACGGCCAGGTCGTCACCGCCCTCGGCACCAAAGCCGACCTCATGCGCGACCACATCAAGGTCGACAACAAGCTCATCCACGCTCCCAAGAATCTTCTCTATATCGCTCTCAACAAGCCACATAGCGTGGTCACCACTCTGAGCGATCCCGAAGAGCGCAAGACCGTCGCCGAGTTCCTCCGCGGCGTCAAAGAACGCGTCTACCCCGTCGGCCGTCTCGATTACGCCTCCGAAGGCCTCCTGCTGTTCACCAACGACGGCGAATTCGCCAACCGCATCATGTCCAAGCGGTTCAACATCATCAAGACCTACGTCGTCAAAGGCACCGGCATGCTCAGCGAAAAGCAGCTCGCCGAGTTCCGCTCTGGCGTCCCCCTCGACGGCCGCCGCACCAAGCCCGCCAACATCAAGGTCCTCAGCAAATCCGAGAACCCCTGGTACGAGATCCAGCTCACCGAAGGCCGCCAGAACCAGATCCGCAACATGTTCCGCCACTTCGGCTTCTACGTCGAAAAGCTCAAGCGCGTCAAGATCGGTTTCCTCGAACTCGCCACCCTCCGCCCCGGCCAGTACCGCCACCTCACCCCCGCCGAGGTCGCCAAGTTCAAGCACATGCTCAAAATGGAAGACCCCGCCGATGCGGACGATTAACGAGATCCTCTCCCAGTCCCGCCGCATCGCCGTGGTCGGCCTCTCCGCCGACCCCCAGAAAACGTCCCACGGCATCGCCGCCGCCCTCCAGCACTACGGCTACCGCATCTATCCCGTAAACCCCACCGAATCAGAGATTCTCGGCGAAAAAGTCTACCCCGACCTCAAGTCCATCCCCGACCCCATCGACATCGTCAACGTCTTCCGTCGCCCCGAGTTCACCCCCGCCATCGCCCGCGAAGCCGTTGCCATCGGCGCTCGCGCCCTCTGGCTCCAGTCCGGCATCATCAACGACGAAGCCCGCCAGATCGCCGAATCCGCGGGCCTCGATTTCGTCATGGATCACTGCATCATGGTCGAACACCGCAAACACGGCATCACTTTACCGGCGGCGGAATAATCCGGTCCACCTTCGGCCGGATCCCGTAAATATCCCCCAGCGACCGGTAATCCACCCCCATCCTCCCGTTCCAGTCCCACTCCACGATTCCCCCCTTCACCGTCATCTCGCAGAACAACCTCTCCTTGCCCACCACCTTGCCCTTGTTGTTGTCCCAATAGCCAAACTCCCCCTGCATCACCCGCAGCATCGCCACATCCGCCACCGCCCCCACTCCCAGGTGCCCCAGCTCCGGCCGCTGGATCACCTCCGCCGGCGTCGACGTCGACGCCTTGATCGCCTCATTCAGCGGTAGCCCCAGCGCCATCAGCTTCGACATCAGCGCCGGCATATCCATAAACGAACTGTTCATGCTCCCCGTATGCAGGTCCGACGAGATCGTATCCGGATAAAACCCGTTCTTCAAACTCCCCGCCGCATTCCGCAACACAAAGCTCCCCCCGCCATGCCCCACATCAAACTTCACGCCCCTCTTCCTCGCCTCCACCAGATACGGATAAAGCTTTCCCTCCTTGTCCACATACGGCACCGGCCCCCGGTACATGTGCGTCGAGATGTCCCCCGGCCGCAGATGCTGCCCCACCAGTTCGTAATACGGCCGCTCCGGCAGAAAATACCCAAAGTCCACCATCACCGGAATCTTCGCCTTCCGCCCCGCCTCCACCGCGTCATCCACACTGTCCCAGTCCGGCTTCTGATAGTGCGCCGACTTCACCCCCACAATCACGTCCTTATGCTTGGCCGCCAGCTTCGCCACCGCGTCCGGGTCAAAGTCCCCCTGCTCCGTCAAATCCGAGATCATCCCAAACCCCGCAATGTTCACCATCGCCAGCACCCTCGTCTTCGCCCGGTCAATCACCGTCGTCCGAAAGTGCTCAAAGTTCCGCCACCCCGCCGACCCCGCATCCACCATCGTCGTCACCCCCGTGCGAAAGCTGAACGCATCCGGCGCCACACTCAGATCCCCCGCCCACGCCCCCGGGTTGCTCGCCGTGTAATACACATGCACATGGATATCGATCAGCCCCGGCGTCACCAGCAGCCCCTTCACATCCGCCGTGTGCCGCGCCCGCTTCGGGTCAATCCCCGGCTCCACCGCCGCGATCCGCCCCTGCGCAATCGCCACATCAAACATCCCGTCCCGCCGGTTGCGCGGGTCAATCACCCGCCCACCCTTCAGCAGCAGGTCAAATTCCTGCCCCATCACCACCGCCGCCACCAGCACAAGCAAAAATCTCATCCCAGCATTCTATCCGTCCCCACCAGCGTTAATTTGATTTCAATTGCGAAAATCCTTTAACCTGTTAGCAACGCTTCCAGGATTTCCTCACATGCTAAAAATTCTCCTTTTGACCTTGGTCACTGCTGCGGCCTCGCTCGCCCAGACTACCCTCGGCACTCTCACCGGTCGTGTCACCGACCCCTCCGATGCCGCCATCGTCTCGGCCAAAGTTCGCGCTACCAACACCGGCACTCGCCTCGAGTTCGCCACCACCACCACCGAGAGCGGCAACTTCGTTCTCCAGCAGCTCCCCGTCGGCGACTACGAGCTCACCA
>CAZBTA010000152.1:0-12372 GCA_964494515.1 uncultured Bryobacter sp. | reverse complement strand
GACGTCCCCACACCGTTAACCCTCCGCGCGGCCGACCTCACCAGGCTGCCCCGCACCACCGTCAAGACCACCGCGAACGGCCTCGAGACTACCTGGGAGGGCGTCTGGCTCCACGAGCTTCTCGCCCGCGCCGGCGCGCCACAGGGTAGCGCCCTCCGCGGCAAAGCCCTCGCCTCCTACCTCATCGCCGCGGCCGAAGACGGCTATCAGGTCGTCTTCTCTTTGGCCGAGCTTGACCCGGCCTTCGTTGATCGCCCCGTGCTCGTCGCCGACACCGCCGACGGCAAACCCCTCTTCGGCGCCCAGGGCCGCTTCCGCCTCATCGCCCCGTCCGACAAGCCCGGCGCTCGCTCCGTGCGCCTGCTCAAATCGCTCACCCTCGTCCGCCTCCGCAAGTAGCCATGCTTCGCCTCTGGATCCTGTTTACGCTGGTCACCACGAACGATTGGCAATGGTCGCTCCCCCGCAACTTCCCCGCCCCGCCCGTGCCTGCCTCCAACCCGATGTCCGCCGCAAAGGTCGAGCTCGGTCGCCACCTCTTCTACGACAAGCGCCTCTCCGCCAACGGGCTGCAATCCTGCGCCTCCTGCCACCAGCAGCACCTCGCCTTTACCGACGGCAAAGCGCGCGCCATCGGCTCCACCGGTGAGCTACACCCGCGCGGCAGCATGAGCCTCGTCAACATCGCCTGGGCTCCTGCCCTCACCTGGGCCAACCCCACGCTCCAGTCGCTCGAAGATCAGGCCCTCATCCCCCTGCTCGGCGCTGACCCGATCGAGCTCGGCCGCAAAGGTCACGAGCAGCAACTCCTCACCACCCTCACAAGCGATCCCCGCTATCAACCCCTCATCGCGGCCGCTTGGCCCAACGAGCGCGCCTTCACGCTCACCCATCTCGCCGCCTCCCTCGCCGCCTTCGAGCGCTCCATCATCTCCTTCCGCTCGCCTTATAATCGCTACCGCTGGGCCAACGATCTCACGGCCATCTCCCCGGCCGCGCGCCGCGGTGAGATCCTCTTTCACTCCAGCGAAAAGGCCGGCTGCTTCACCTGCCACGGCGGCTGGAACTTCAGTGACGTCCGCTATGCCGGCGGCCCCACTGGCCCCGCCCGTCTTGAGAACAATGGCTTCAGCCCCGGCGGCGAAAAATTCCGCGCCCCCACGCTCCGCAACATCGCCCTCACCGCCCCCTACATGCACAATGGCGGCATCGCCACCCTCACCGGCGTCATCGATCACTACATCTCAACGGGTCGCGCCCGCCTTACACAAGACGAGCGCGCCGACCTCATCGCCTTCCTCGAATCACTCACCGACACCGAGCTCCTCCACGACCCGCGCTTCAGCGATCCTTTCGCGCCCTGAGGCACAGAAAGTTCGGGTCCTTCAGCAGCCGCTCATACCGCTGCGGATCCGCCGCGGCAAACTCCGCCGTCGGCCGCGGCTCGAGCACTCGCTCCAGCCGGAATCCCGCCGCCGCCACCGCATTCAGTACCTCCTCGAGCGGTCGCCGGTAGCACGGCACATCCACGATCGGGCCAAACCCGCGCCAGGTCGCGCTCACCGCCTCCACCTCAAAGTAGCGATCCGTCTTGTAGTACACGGCATTGAATGCCGGATGCGACACCGAGAACACCAGCAAGCCATCCGCGCGCAGCAACTCGCGGAACCGTCCCAATACCCCGCTCCAGTCCTTCAGATAGTCAAACACCAGCGGCGACACAATCAGGTCAAACGTCCCCGCCTCCAGAAACGGCAACCCCTCTTCGAGATTCGCGCAATGCACTTCCACCGCCGCGCCCAGCCGTCGCCGCGCATGTTCCACCATCTTCGGGCTCACGTCCACCGCCACTACGCTCGCCCCCCGCTGCACCATCCACTCGCTATAGCTGCCCGGCCCACACCCCGCGTCGAGCACGCGCAAGCCGGCCACATCGGGCAACAACGATAGCGTCCCCGGTCGCTCACAGTAAGCATTGTGCGGCTTCGTGTCCACGCGCTCGGCATAGGCATCCGCCAGCAATTCATAAGCCTCAAGGGCAATCGGTTTTCCATCACTCATCGGTTCAACACCACCTTCTCGAAACTCAGCCAGAATTCTCTCCGCCTGCCGCAGGTGATACCCACCCGCATGCCGCGCCAGCAGCACCAGTGGCGCAAAACGCCCCCGATACCGCAGCACCACCAGCACCACCGGAATCATCACCACCCCAAACACCACGTTCCACACCAGCCATACCCGCGAGAACACCTGATAGGGGTCGCCCCCGGTCATCATGTTGTAGCCCACGAGCACGAGCGGGATCCACACCAGCGTCACTGTAAAGCACAGCCAGCGCGCCATGCGCATTTCCTCACTGCGAATCCGCGCGATCTGCGCCTGAATCTGCGCCACCGGCTTTTGATAATCCACCTGCAGCCGCGCCACCAACCCCCGCAGCGCCAGCACCAGCAACACCACGCCATACACATGCAGCAGTACCGCCGGCACCGCCAGCCCCATCACGCGCCGCTGCTCCCACACATAGCTCCCCAGCAGCAACAGCACACCACACAGCAGCGCCACACTGATCGACGACGCCGTCGTGCTCCACTGCATCGCTCCGCGCACCCTGCCGCTCACCATCGCCTCCAGCAGCCGCCGGTTCAATCCCACCGCCTCGGTCAGCCGCTCGTTATGCGCCGCCCATTGCTTCTCCAGTGCTTCGAGATTCATCGTGGTGCCAGCTCCTTTCGCAATGCTTCCTTCAGTCGTCCCAGCCGCGTGGATACGTTCGTCTCGCTCATGCCAAGCAGTGTCGCGATCTCGCGCTGTGATTCCCCGTCAAGATAAAGCAGCATCAACGCCTTGTCGGTCGCCCTTGGCAGCCGCTCGATCCACTCATAAACCCACTCGAGCTCCGGCGCGAGAAACGGCGCTCGCGGCACCTCAAGCAGCCCCGCCAGCGGCTCATGCCGCCGCAGTCTTTCCTTGCGCTCAAACGAGATCGCCACATTCAGCGCCACCCGGTACATCCACGTTGAAAACTTCGCGAGCCGCGCGTCATAACTCCCAAACCCCCGCCACAATGCCAGCGCAATCTCTTGTGCCAGATCATCGGCCGCCCCCGTCCGCCCCGCATACGCCCGGCTCACCTTGTACAGGATGCCGCGATGCGCCGCGAGTAGCTGGGCAAACTGGGCTTCCGTGTTCACAATCAATGATTCTCCCCGCAGGCCACCAATCTCACAACGTCCCCGCAAAAAAGCAGAAGCCCCGACCAGCTTCGGTCGGGGCTTCGATCTCGATTCTAAGGTTGCTTAGCGGGCGGCGAGCAGGGCCCGCAGATGCCGGGCGCGCTCGGGGCTACGCAGTTGACGCAGCGCCTTGGCTTCAATCTGACGAATGCGCTCGCGCGTCACGTCAAATTCCTGGCCGATCTCCTCGAGCGTGTGCTCGCGTTCACAGCCAATGCCAAACCGCAGGCGGATCACCTTTTCTTCCTTCGGGCTGAGCGTCTTCAGAATGTTGGCCGTCTCTTCGCGCACATTCGCGTCGATCACGGCGTCCACCGGCGAGCCCACCCAACGGTCTTCGATCAGGTCACCCAGTGCCGATTCGCCATCGCGGCCCACCGGCGTTTCGAGCGAAACCGGGTCGCGCGAAATCGTCTTGAGCTTCTGCACCTTCTCGACCGGAATGTCCATGCGGCGCGCGATCTCTTCGTTCGACGGCGCACGGCCCAGTTCCTTCTCGAGTTCACGGGTGGCGCGCAGGAACTTGTTCATCGACTCGTTCATGTGCACCGGGATACGGATCGTACGGCTCTGGTCAGCAATCGCGCGGGTAATCGCCTGGCGAATCCACCACGTCGCGTACGTCGAAAACTTGTAGCCGCGGCGATATTCAAACTTGTCGGCCGCGCGCATCAGGCCGATGTTGCCTTCCTGGATCAGGTCGAGCAAATGCAGGCCACGGTTCACATACTTCTTGGCCACGCTGACCACCAGGCGCAAGTTCGCCTCGACGAGGTCCTTCTTGGCGCGCTCGGCTTCGTTCTCACCGTTGCGGATGTTCTGCAATGAAATGCGCAGATCACCCAGCGACGCGGCAGCCAACTGCTCGCGCTTCTTCAGTTCCTTCTTGAGCTCGCGTACGCGGGCCTGCACTGCCTGGTTGCCCTTGGCGGACAGCTCCAGCCGTTCAAGCTCCTGCGAGAGGTGGTTCATTTCCTCCACCGCATGCTCAAGGCTCTTGGTGAACTGCTTCCAGCGGTGCGTCGTCCACGGAATCGCGCGAATGCCCAGCGACAACTCGACACGGGCCCGGTTGTACTTGCCCAGCGCCTTACGCTTCAGCTTCTTGTTCGTCGCCGGCGCGGCTTCGTACTTCTCATAGAGCGGCGTCAGCTTCTTCTCAAGCAGCGTTACCTGGTTGAACTGTTCAAAAACCGCCTTCGCCTTCTTTTCCTGCGCGGCACTGCCTTCTTCGATGTCCACACCCAGATCGACGATTTCGTCGAGGTCGGTCTGGCCACGGCGTGCTTCGTCCATCAGGTTGAGGATCAACTGGTGCACCAGCGGCGAGCGGCTCAGCGCTTTCTGGGCACGGATCTTGCCGCGCTCCATTTTGCGAGCCAAAGTGACTTCACCCTCACGGGTGAGTAGGGGAACGGCGCCCATCTCGCGCAGATAAACGCGAACGGGGTCGTCAGTATAGATTGATTCTTCTTGTTGGGGTTGCCCGTCGTCTTCGCCTTCTTCGCCCTCTTCGGCGGCAAAGAAATTAGGTTCCTCGTCAAAGGTTATGCCCAGCGACTCGGGGGCTTCTTCCACTAAAAACTGATCGTCAAAAGTATCCACAGCTGCTCACCTCACCAACGGCACACGGGGGCCGGGTCCATGAAAAAGATACACGGATTTTTTGTAAATTGTTGATTTTGAATGACGATTGTGGTGGGTGGCGTTCCCTGCCGGCTAAAAAGTGGTGTGCTCGGCATCATGACAAGGTCATCCAGCTTAGTTTAACACTGAACAGATCAAATGTTAACCATCTATTTCAATTGATGCTTGAGATTTGAAATAGTTACAGGATGTTCTAGCCCCGTGATTTGTCCTTGATGAGACGCCGGATCTCATTGAAAAATGCCTCTTCGTCCTGAAAATCCCGGTACACACTCGCAAACCGCACATATGCGATCTTATCGAGCTCCTTCAGCCGGGTCATGAGGATTTCCCCAATCGCCGTCGACGCCAGTTCTCGCTCCGGCTCGCTCATGATCTGCGATTCCACAAAATCAACGATTTCCGCCAGCTTCGGGATCGGCACCGGCCTCTTTTCACACGCCTTCAGTAGCCCACTCAGAATCTTCTGCCGGTCAAACCGCTCCCGCCGCCCGTCCTTCTTCACCACCATGAATGGGATTTCTTCAATGCGCTCATAGGTGGTAAAGCGCTTCTGGCAGGACAGACATTCCCGCCGCCGGCGGATGTTGTTGCCTTCTTTGGATTCGCGGGAATCGATGACCTTGTCTTCGAGATGGCCGCAGAACGGGCAGAGCATGGTTTAGTTGGCCTCCTGGCCAAGATGTCGTAATTTATTGAAACTTAAACCCTCGCGCACCGCAAGGATGCACCCAAACGGCACGATCAGCGTCACCGATACCGCCCAGATCGCCAGGGCCAGCGAGCTGGCCTCCTCAAACCCGATCGCAAACAATTGTGTCAGCACCGCCACCGCCGCCACCTGCATCCCCCCGCCAATGCCCGGCAACTGGATAATCGCCCCAAAACTCACCAGCCCCACAATCGTAATCACATCCGGCACCGTCAGCGCCCTCGTCGCGCTAAAGGATTGGAAGATCGCCCAGTAGCACCCCGCGATAATCAGCCACTCCACAAACGTATACAGAATCACCAGCCACTGCAGCCGCGGCTGGCAGCACGCATTGGCTCCATCGAGAAAATTCGCCGCCACCGGGCGCAGCCGGCTCGCCACCCCATAAGGCAGCCGGTCCAGCAATCCCAACAACCCCTGCCGCTGCGAAGCCGACAAAAAACGCAACGCAAAAATGAACAACAGCGCAAACGCCGCCCCGGACAATGCCAGCACGCCCCCCGAGGAAATCACAAACCGCAGCTCCGGCCCCGCACTCGAAACAATTTCCGATTTTGCAAGATGAGTTAAGCCATAGCCAAAAAATAGAACCACCACTAAAAGGTCGTAGATTCTCTCAAAGAACCAGACGGCCAGCTGCGAAGAAAAAGGTGTCCGCGATTCTCGCCCGATCAGCCACGGCCGCACAAACTCCCCCGGCCGTCCCAGCAGCACTACCGCTGTAAAGCCAATCACCGTACCCACAAAAAGTCGCCAGAGCGACGGGGTCGGCCCCAGCGGACGAATCATGATCTCCCACCGTATGGCGCGCCCCAAATAACTGAGTAGAATGAATAGGATAGCCAGAGCGGCAAATTTCGGATCCAGCGACTGCAAACTGGCGCTAAACCGCCCGAAATCAAACCCTCCGGCCCCCAGAGCCGACCGATACAAGATGATTCCCACCACGCCCAAAACGAGCAGCGCCACCCAGGGGATGCTGCCGCGTTCACTCTTCGCGTGGGACGAGGTTGAAGAAATATTGTTCACGCGTGAACTTCTCATGATAAAACCTCGTTTCTCTAATCGGAAGACAGCATATGATCCATCTGACAAACACCGGAGCAGCCATCGCGAACCAGTGGGCCGCATCGCGTTTTCAGAACACTGCTGTCGAAAATGTCTCTCAAAACTCTCGCTGGGGAATGGCATTGGACGCCGATTCAATACTGGTTGAGCGTTGTCTGGAAGGCGATCAGGGCTCCTGGGAAGACCTGGTCAAAATCCACACCAGGCGTGTATACGCAATCTGTTACCGCTTCGTCGGCAAGGACGAAGAGGCCCAGGATCTCACGCAGGAAGTTTTCCTGCGTATTTTCAAAACTCTCGGCAGCTTCCGTGCTGGTGAGGGTTCTTTCGCGGTATGGTTGACGCGCCTCACGCGCAACCTGCTGATTGACAATTACCGGCGCACCAAGGGCGAGCGGATGACCGATTCGCTCGAAACCCAGTTGCCCATGATCGAAGAAACATCGCTTGCCGGGGGACGCACCGACGGGTTACTCGCCGGGCGGGAAGCAAGCGAACTGCTGCAGGCCGCCCTGCAGAAACTTTCACCGGAGTTGAGAGAAGCCGTGATTTTACGGGATTTGCAGGAAATGGAATACCGGGAGATCGCCCAGACCCTGGGCGTACCCGAGGGCACAGTCAAAAGCCGGCTCAATCGCGGCCGCGCCGAACTGGCCAAGATTCTCAAGCGACAGAAGGTGGTGATCTAAACATGGAACACTTCAACTGTTCGCATATTGACGAATTGCTCTGCGACTACGTCGACGGTACACTCACCGTCGATCAGAAGGCCGCCTTTGAAGCCCATGCCGCTAGCTGCGCGGGCTGCAAGGAACTTGTGGCCGACGTCGCCGGCGCCGTCAATTTCATGGAGCGCGTCTCGGACGTCGAAGTTCCCAAAGAGCTCGTCACGCGCATCCTCTACCACACCCCCAAACAGGCGCCCCTCCTCGAGGCCCTCGCCAAAACCGACTGGATCAAGCAGTGGATCGCTCCCCTGCTCGCTCCCCGCTTCGCCATGGGTATGGCCATGACGATCTTGAGCTTCTCGATGCTCGGCAAATTTGTTACGCCCGTGCGTCAGTTGAAACCCAGCGATCTCGACCCCGCCAAGGTCTGGCGCAACATTGACGATTCCGCCCACCGCACGTGGGATCGCGTCGTCAAGTACTGGGACAACATGAAGCTCGTCTACGAAGTTCAGACCGCCATTGATGACATCAAGGGCGAGCCGGAAGAAACCAATAGCAGCACCAATCCCAAAAAGAGTGGAGAGTCACGATGAACCCCACCGAATTCAACAACCAGGCGCCCCAACAACCGGAAGTAGTGGAAACGCCTGTCTCAGCTCCCGTGATCGGTTACTGCCGGGCCAGCGGTAAACCCCTCACTGCCGAGAACGCCGAATACGTCAACGGCATCCTCTATTCCAAAGAAGAAGCCGAAAAATTCAAACAGCGCACCCAGGCTCAAGCCCCGGGCTCGCCCTATAACGAACCCATGGTCTCGGTGCCGCGCAGCACCGCCGACATCTCCCCCGGCTGGGCCTTTGTTCTTGGCCTCATTCCCGGCGTCGGCGCCATCTACAACCAGCAATACGCCAAGGGCCTGATGCACATCATCATCTTCGCCACCCTGGTGTCGATGACCGATCGCCCCACGGGCACCGCCAGTTTCTTCGGCTTCCTCATCGCCGGCTGGTTCTTCTACATGCCCTTTGAGGCCTATCACACCGCGCAAAAGCGCCAGCGCGGCATCGCCGTCGACGAGACCAGCGGCCTCATCGACCTGCCCGCCGGCATGCGCAAGCTGCCCATCGGCCCCCTGCTGCTCATCATCATGGGCGTCGTGTTCCTGCTCGATAACCTCGGGCTGCTCCGCATCGACGACATGCTGCGCTTCTGGCCCGTCCTTCTCATCGCCGCCGGCGTCATCATGCTGATGCAGCGCCTGCAGGCCGCCGCCCCCCCCGCCAAGGAGGACAGCGTCCATGTCGAATAACGTCGCTCTCATTGGCGCCGTCCGCGGCCCCGTCATCCTCATCGGCCTCGGCACGCTCATCGCCATCGACCACGCCGGTGGCCTCCAGTTCAGCCGCACCTGGCCCATCCTCATCATCCTGTTCGGCCTGCTCAAACTCGCTGAATACATGGGAGGTGGCCAGCAATGAGAAACTCTCTCGTCGGCCCGCTGGTATTGATCGGCGTTGGCCTCATCTTCCTGCTCAACAATCTGCGCCCCGAGCTCTCCCCCTGGCGCATGCTCTTTGAATACTGGCCTTACCTGCTCATCCTCTGGGGCTTTCTCCGCCTCGGTGAGATCGCCTGGCTTGCCTCGCGCAACCAGCCTCTGCCCCGTCGCGGCGTCAGTGGCGGCGAGTGGGCCCTCATCATCTTCATCTCGATGGTCGCCACCGGCGTCTGGTTTGCCTCCGATGCCCGCGAGCGCATCCGCTCCGGCCGGGTCAACCTCCGTGGTCTCCAGATCTTCGGCGAGACCTATGAGTATCCGGTAAGCGCCAAGGTCAACTCACCCAAGAATCCGCGCATCATCGTCGAAAACCGTCGCGGCAATGTCCGCCTCGTCGGCTCCGATCGCGATGAAGTCGCCGTCAGCGGCCACAAGAGCGTCATGAGCATCGACAAATCCGAGGCCGACCGCATCAACGACCGCATGCCTCTTGAGGTTGTCGTCGAAGGCGAACAGATCGTCATCCGCACCAATCAGGAACGCGCCGGCAGCGACAACCGCGTCGACGCCGATCTCGAAGTCCAGATCCCCAAGAACGCCTCCGTCGAGTGCCGTGGCACCCGTGGCGACTTCGACGTCAGCCACATCAGCGGCAACTTTGAGGTCCGCTCCGAGAACGCCGGCGTCCGCGGCCAGGATATCGGCGGCAATGTCCGCATCGATCTCCGCCGCAGCGATATCGTCCGCCTCGTGCAGGTCAAGGGCAACGTCGACGTCAAGGGCGCTCGCGCCGAAGACATCGAGCTCGACGAGATCGCGGGCATCGTCACCGTCGAAGGCCAGTTCTCCGGCTCGGTCGACTTCCGCCGCATCGACAAATCCATGCGCTTCGTCAGCGAAGCCACCAACCTCTCCATCGATCGCCTCAAGGGTCGCGCCCATCTCTCCGATGGCGATCTCGAGGTCGAGGACATCCTGGGCTCCATGCGCCTGCGCAGCCGCTCCAAGGACGTCCGCGTCACCGGTTTCAGCGTGCCGCTTGAGATCGAGCTCGACCGCGGCGATATCGAACTCGCCCCCAACAGCTCCACCCTCGGCACTATCACCGCCCGCACCTCCAGCGGCGCCGTTACCATGCACCTGCCCGATAACGCCAAGTACGACCTCGAGGCCACCACCCGTCGTGGCGACATCGAGAACCACTACGGTGGCGCGCTCGAGCGTCGCGAAGACGATCGCGGCGGCACCATCCGTGGCAAGAACGGCGGCCCCCGCATCGTGCTCGAGACCAACCGCGGCACTATGACCGTCACCCGCGGTGGCATCGGCGCCACCCGCATGACCGAAGTCACGCCGCCCAAGTCGCCCAAGTCTCCGGAAGCCCCCAAGCCCCCGACACTCGTCGAGCGCTAGATCAAACCCGGTAAAAGTCACCCCGCCAGTTCTTCACCTTGAGCTTGATGTCCTTCGGCTCGAGGTTGGAACTGGCGGCTTCGTTTGCCAGCCCCGGAAACTCCTCATCCCCCGCAAACCGCAGCGCAATAATCTGCGGCACCGTCAGCCGCCCATCGAGCAGCTTGCCCGTCAGCACATAATGCCGCAGGTTCTCCTCAGCCCGGATCGCCCGGTCCTGCGCCTTGAGCGCAAACGTCCGCGCAAACGCCGCCGTAAAGAACACACATCCCACCACCACCACCAGCAGCGACGCGCTGTACACCCGCTGGTGATCCCCAAGCGACTGATACAGGTTCACACAAGCCCCGATAAAGGCAATCAGCATAACCAACCCAAGCGCAAGAAACCCCGGCACACGTTGCGTGTGATTTTGATAGTTCTGAGTGGACATGGCAGATAGGATCGCATGGTAGAAGGAAAAGATGGCAAACCCCTTCGCCACCGATCGCATGAGCATCGGCTATGCCGAATCGCGCCCCCCTGTCCACCGCCTCGTCGTCGAGCGCGCCGCTCGCGCCATGGGCGCCACCGGTGGTCGCGTGCTCGACATCGGCAGCGGCTCCGGCCTTTCCACCCGCGCTCTCGAAGGCCTCGCCACCGAGCGCGTCGGCGTTGAACCCGCCGCCTCCATGGCCGCCGTCTCCACCGGCATCGTCCGCGATGCCCATTTCGTCGCCGGCGCCGCCGAGGCCATGCCATTCCGCTCGGATGCCTTCGACTGGATGACCGCCGCCGGCTCGCTCAACTACGTCGCCCTCGACCCCTTCTTTAGCGAAGCCCGCCGCGTCATGCGCCGTGACGGCGCCCTCGTCGTCTACGACTTCTCCCCCGGCCGCACCATGACCGCCAGCCCCGCCCTCGACGCCTGGTTCGACAGCTTCGTCGCCCGCTATCCCTGGAAGCAAAGCGAAGCCCTCTTCCTCGACCCCGCCCGCCTCGCCGCGCTCGGCCAAGGCTGGCGTGTCGAATCAAGCGAACACTTCGAGATCCCCGTCCCACTCACCCGCGAGTTCTACGTCCGCTACATGATGACTGAATCGAACGTCGCCTACGCCCTCCGTCGCGGCATCGAAGAATCCTCCATCCGCTCCTGGATCGAAGAAACTCTCCCGTCCCACGGCTGGGGCGACATCCTCTTCCGCGGCTATTGGGCCATAATGCGAGTGTGGAACTAAAGCACGCAGCCGACTTCAAATCCCAGCGCGGCAACGCCGACTACTTCACCGGCGAGGTCTGGATCGAAGGCCTCATCATGGGCGGCCCCATGTCGGTCAAGAGTGTCCGCGTCACCTTCACCCCCGGCGCTCGCACCGCCTGGCACACCCACCCCGCTGGTCAGGTCCTCTACATCACAAGCGGCCGCGGCTGGGTGCAAAAGGAAGGTGAAGCCCCCCAAGCCATCACCACCGGCGATGTCGTCGTCTTCGCCCCCAACGAGAAACACTGGCACGGCGCCGCCGCCGACAGCCCCATGACCCACATCGCCCTCCAGCCCATCGTCGACGGCATCGACAGCAACTGGCTCGAACAGGTCTCCCCCGAACACTACCCCACCACCTGAAGGCCTCACCGCAATGCCACTACCAGATCCCAATACGCTGCGACACCGGGTCCAAGCATGGCTTGATGATGTGGACCACAACGGCGTCAATGCCGAGGTAGCATCGCGATGGATGCACCCAGACCTCAGGGTCTACTTCAATTCCGATCCTGCTCCCCTACCTCTCGACGCCTACATCGCCGCCGCCAGCGGGTTCTACTCCAACTTTTCCGACATCACCCACACCATCCACCACATCCTCATCGACGGCGACAAGGCGTCCATCTGGTCTACCGTGCGTGCCCGCCACACTGGCCCGTTTCTCGACATCGCACCCACCGGCCGCTCTATTGCCGTCGCGCAATCCGTGGTCGTTCGCTTCAGCGACAACCTCATCATCGAAGAGTGGGTCCACAACGACATGGCCACTCTCCTCGCCCAGCTCTCCCCCGGCGCCTAGCGCCGCCCCACCAACCACATCACCACCGAACCAATCACACTCAACAACACACACGTCATCACCGGAAAGTACACCGTGGAATTCT
>CAZBTA010000151.1:0-12383 GCA_964494515.1 uncultured Bryobacter sp. | reverse complement strand
CTCGGTAACGGCGAACAGACCGGAGGCCTGGAAGGAGGCGATGATCATGTCGCGGATCTGGTTGGCGGCCTCACCACCAGAGAGTTCGCTGACATGGAGACGGCGGATGCGCAAAAGGCTCAATAACCCCTCTTCAATGGGATTGAAGGGGGTGGGAGAGATGTTCTTCGTAGGGACAGCGGGGGGAGGTGGCTGTTCCGGAGTAGCCGCGGGCTTCTCAGCAGCGGCAGCAAGACCTGTAAATCCGAATCCCAAGAGCAGCTGTCTAGCCGCGGTACGCCTTCCTGGCTTCATCGTCCTGCACCTTTACCTTTAAACCGGTTCTCGCTTCGAGACTCGCAAGCGTGGGACGGACAGCTGACTTTGGCAAGCGGAGGACGATCGCCTGATCGTAACCCTTGTCGTCCCGGAAATGAATTGTGAGGAAGTGGTCGCGCTTCTTGCTGATCAGAAACATGGGCGAAATCAAGATCGCCTCGAGGTAACGACGGTCGACCTTTTGCCCGTATTCTATGGAGCGGACCTGCGTATAGGGTATCGCAATTTGGCGCTGGCGAGTACCATACGTCATCTGGTCGGCAGAGGTGAGACCAATCTGTCCATCCTGGCCGGTTTTGAACTCAGAAAGCGTGCCACCCACAAATTCTGCTTTACTATCAGCAGCATGCAGGGCGAGGAGGCAGAGGATGAGGCAGAGTATGAGTTCCAGACGTAATGGCAAGCGATAGCTCATCAGGAGAGTAGTGGAAAGTCTGTGGAAAAGATCTCAATAATTTCGACCGGACGGCGTCCGGTAATGCGCGCACACCAGGAAACGTCGGTGGACGGCGTGTTTGTGGTGGGCGATCTGGCGGGGGCGCCGGTGATCCGGCTGGCGATCGAACAGGGCGCGGCGGTGGCGACACACCTTGAGACGCGCGGGCGCGTGGCGGCGGCGGTGTGGGATGTGGTGGTGGTGGGCGCGGGGGCGGCGGGGCTCGAGGTGGCGTTGCGGCTGAAGCGGGCCGGATGGCGCGTGGTGGTGGTGGAGAAGGGGCAGATTGCGACGACGTTTCGCGATTTTCCGGAAGGCAAGTGGATCTACGACGAGCCGCAGGGGCGGGGCGGGGAGAGTGTGCTCGAGTTTGTGGCGGGGCCGAAGGAAGAACTGGTGGAGCGGTGGCAGAGGCAGGTGAGGGAGGCGGGGCTGGTGGTGGGGTGTGGGGCGGAGGTGACGGGGCTCAGGGCGGGGGCGGTGAAGACCGTGGTTACGAGCCGGGGCGAGTACCAGGCGGGCTACGTGGTGGTGGCGAGCGGGATGCGCGGGAATCCGCGGCGGCTGGGGGTGCCGGGGGAGGACCAGGCGAAGGTGATGCACCGGCTTTACAATCCGCGGGCGTACCGGGGGAAGAAGATTCTGGTGGTGGGCGGGGGGAACACGGCGGCGGAGGCGGCGATTGCGCTGGCCGAGCAGAATACGGTGACGATGGTGCACCGGGGAGAGGCGCTGGAGCGGGTATGGCCCGAGCTGCGGCGGCAGTTGGGCGAGCGGCGGGTGGACGTGCGGCTGAATGAGACGGTGAAGACGCTGGAGGGGTGTGAATACGATGCCGTGTTTGTGCTGATCGGGGCGGAGGCGCCGGTGGGGTATCTGAAGGCGATGGGGATCGCGCTTGAGAATGAGTGGGGCTGGCAGCGGTGGGCCGGCCTTGCGGCATCGTTTGCGCTGGCGTATGCGGTGTACGGGATCAAGTATGGGAAGGGGGAGGAATTCTGGCCGTTTCGCGGGTGGGGCTATGAGGCGTTGAGCTTCTTTGGGCGGGGGTGGAGTTTCTGGTACACGGTGCTGTACACGCTGATCGTGACAGTGTTTGGATTGCAGGCGATGAAGCGGTGGGGGTGGGACAAGGGGGACCGGTGGCAGGTGTGGCGGTATACGTCGCTGATCGGGTTCCAGTGGGTGTTTTTCTTTCTGATTCCGGAGTTTCTGTTTGGGTGGGCGGTGAAATACCAGTGGGTGGGGGAGGCGCTGGCGCGGGACGGGAATTTTGCGGGGAATGCGTGGCGGAGCTATGGGTTGGTGTATGCGTGGCCGCTGTTCTTTTATACGTTCTTTTCGAACCCGCATGAGGTGTGGGTGGTGTGGGGCGTGGTGTTGAGCTTTGTGTTGTTGCCGGTGTTTGTGCTGTTTTATGGCAAGCGGTACTGCACGTGGATCTGCGGGTGTGGGGGATTGGCCGAGACGCTGGGCGACCGGTGGCGGCATCTGGCGCCGAAGGGGCGCGTGGCGATCGCCTGGGAGCGGATGAACGGGTGGGTGTTGGGGGCGGCGGTGGTGGTGACGGTGTTGATGCTGGGGCAGGATGTGGTGGCGGTGTTTCGCAAGCCGGCGGGGCAGGGGATTGTGTATTACCGGCTGGTGGTGGACACGTGGCTGGTGGGGATTGTGCCGGTGGCGCTGTATCCTTTCCTGGGCGGGAAGGTGTGGTGCCGGTACTGGTGTCCGCTGGCGAAGCTGATGGAGATGTGGGCGGGGGTGTATACGCGGATGCGGTGGAGCCGGTTCCGCATTGAGGCAAACGAGAAATGCATTGCGTGCGGGGAATGTACACGGAACTGCCAGGTGGGGATTGACGTCATGAGTTATGCCCTGCAACAAAGGGAATTGAACAATGCGAACTCGTCGTGCATCGGGTGTGGCATTTGCGTGACGGTATGCCCGATGACGGTTTTGCGTTTTGGAAACATCCAGAAGAACAGTGAGCTCATCCAAATACAAAGATGATTATTTCGCCTGATACGAAAAGGACCCAGCGGATCCCGCCGGGGCAGAGTCAGACGGTGAAGTGGCCGGTGCTGGACGCCAGTGGCACGCCGCCGATCGATATGGAGAAGTGGCGGCTGGACGTGTTTGGGCTGGTGAATCGCGAGGTGTCGCTGACGTGGGAGCAGTTTAACGCGCTGCCGAAGGTGGAGGTGTTTAGCGACTTTCACTGCGTGACGCGGTGGTCGCGACTGGACAACACGTGGACAGGCGTGAGCGTGAAGACGTTGCTCGAGCTGGCGGGCGGGGTAAAGCCGGAGGCGAAGTTTGTGAGCGCGCACGGGTATGACTATGGGTGGACGACGAATCTGCCGCTGGCTGATTTTATGAGCGAGGACGCGCTGGTGGCGACGCATCATGATGGCGAGCCGCTGACGCCGGAGCACGGCGGGCCGGCACGGTTGGTGGTGCCGCTGCTGTATGCGTGGAAGAGCGCGAAGTGGGTGGGGGCGATTGAGCTGATGGCCGAGGACCGGCCGGGATTCTGGGAGAGGAATGGGTATCACAACCACGGCGACCCGTGGAAGGAGGAGCGTTTTGGGTATTAGCCGGCGGCAGGTGTTCTTTGGTGGGGCTGTCGGAATGGCGGGCTATGCGATTTACCGGCAGGCGCCCGTGTTCTGGGACCAGTTTGGAGATGAGCTGTTTATGGAGATCGCAAAGCCGGTAGCGAAGCCGAATGTGGCGGCGTGGGGCACGAGCGGATTGCACGTGGCCTGGCTGGGGCATGCGACGACGCTGATCCGCATGGATGGGTTTACGATCCTGACGGACCCGGTGTTCAGCAACCGGTGTGGGATTGATCTGCTGGTGGGGACGCTGGGGCCGAAGCGGATGGTGGCGCCGGCGCTCGTGCCGGGGGAGCTGCCGAAGATTGACCTGGTGCTGCTGAGCCATGCGCACTTTGACCATTGGGACATGCCGAGCCTGCGCGCGATCGCGGGGAAGGATGTGCCGGTGGTGTGTGCGCGGGAGACGTCGGACCTGCTGACGGCTTCGCGGTGGCAGAGCGTGAGGGAGCTGGGGTGGCGCGAGACGGCGCAGTATGGGCCGGTGACGGTGCGCGGGGTGGAAGTGAAGCACTGGGGCGCACGGGTGAGGCGGGATACGCATCGCGGGTATAACGGGTATCTGATCGAGAGCGGACGCTACAAGGTGTTGTTCTCCGGGGATACGTCGATGACGCAATCGTTCCGTGAGTTGCGGCAGGGGCGCGGGATCGATGTGGCGATCATGCCGATTGGGGCGTATAACCCGTGGATCACGAACCACTGCACGCCGGAGCAGGCGATCGAGATGGCGAACATGGCGGGGGCCGAACGCATCATGCCGGTGCATCACCAGACGTTTGTGTTGAGCCGGGAACCGGTCGAGGAGCCGATTGAACGCTTTATGGCGAGCATCGGGCGAACGCCGGAAAGAGTGGTGGCGCACGAGATCGGCCGCGAGTGGAGTGTTATTACATAGAGAGTGCACAAGCTTGCGTGTCTTCTCCTGATCGTTGTGATGTGTGGCTGCCGGCAGACCGAAAAGGGCGCCGGGGGTAGCGAGGTGACCGGATCGGGAGGGAGCGCGGGGGCGCGCGGGGCGGCCAAGGATCTGATGCGTTGTGCGGCGCCGGTGGCGACGATTGCGCTGGTGGAGGACCCGAACGGGTATGCGTATATGTCGCGCTACAACCTGCCCTCGCCGTTGCCGCTACTGCGGCTGATGATGCAGCAGTCGGGGTGTTTTCGCGTGGTGGATCGCAGCGCGGGCATTGAGGCGGCCAAGCGGGAGCAGGAGCTGAACGACAGCGGGATGCTGCGCAAGGATCAGACGATCCGGAAGCGGCAGGTGATCGAGGCGCAGTACTCGATGCTGACGACGGTGGTGTTTAGCGAGAAGAACGCGGGGGATACGTTTGGGGGGCTGGCGACGCGGATTCCGGTGGTGCGGGAGTTTGCCGGGTTGTTGGGGAATGTGAATTTCAAAGAAGCGCAGACGGTGCTTTTCCTGACAGATAACGAGACGAGCGAACAGGTGGCGAGCGCGACAGGGAGCGCGCGGGCGACGGATCTGGGGGCTGGCGGGTTGATGATTGGTTCGCTGGGCGGGGCGGCGCTGGGGGGATGGGGCACGACGAATGAGGGCAAGGTGATCGCCTCGGCGTTGCTCGACAGCTTTAACGCGCTGGTGCCGCAGGTGCAGGTGCTCATGCAGAAGCAGCTGCCGGCGGCGGTGCCGACGAGGAAGTAAGCGATGTGGACGCGGAGAGGATTGCTCATGGTGCCGCTGGCGGCATTGGGTGCCGAAGAGTGGGTGGCGGCGGATGGGAGCGCGTTTCCGCATGAGTCGTGGAAGATGACGGCGGAGGGGATGCAGGCGGTGGGGGGGCTTGAGACGTTTCAGGACATCCGGACGGTAAGGGAGTTTGAGGATTTTGAGCTCGAGTTTGAGTGGAAGATGTTGCCGGAGGGGAATAGCGGAGTGAAGTATCAGATTGAAAAGTCTGACAAGTGGCAGCCGCCGGGGAAGAAGGGGTTCCATATACGCGCGCGGGGGGCGGAGATGCAACTGGTGGATGATGAGCGGAACGCGGATGCGCAGAAGGGGCCGGTGAAGCAGTGTGGGGCGCTGTATAACAAGATCGCGCCGGTGAAGCGGGCGCAGGTGAGGATGGGGGAGTTTAATACGGCGCGGATTGTGTTGCAGGGGATGCGGGTGGAGCACTGGATCAACGGGGAGAAGCTGGTGAGCTATGAGCTCGCCGAGAAGAAGAAGTCGGCGATCTCGCTGCAGAACCATGCTTGTGATGTGTGGTTCAGGAAGATACAGATCAGGGGGTGAGTGTGGACCGTGAGGTGAGATGCTCGTTCTGCGATGAGGCCGAGAGCGCGGTGGGCAAGCTGATCCATGCGGCGCGTGATGGCGGGAAGGTATGCATCTGCAAGCGCTGTGTGCTGGTGTGCTACGCGATTCTGGCGGAGGAGGGGGAATTGGAGACAGGGCCAGAGGCGCAAGATCAGGGGCGGTAGTGGAGGCGGTGGGTGCGGCCGAGGGAATCTTCGGCGATGACGAGATCGGGGGAGGGGATGGAGAGGGTGAGGATGGGGAGGTCGCGGTGGACCGTGGTGATGGGCTCGCCCGTGGGGAAGGTCCAGAGACGGATGGTTGAGTCGGCGGAGCCGGAGGCGATGAGGTGATCGGAGGCGGCGAGAGCGGTGATTGAGCCGGTGTGGCCATGGAGCGTGCGCTGCAGGCGGCCGGTGGGGAGCTGCCAGAGGCAGATGGTGTGGTCCGTTGCGCCGGAGAGAAGCGTGTCGCCGCTGCGGGCGAGGGCGTAGATGGGACCGGATTGCTGGCGGAGGGTGTAGCCGGGGGCGCCAGTGAGGAGATCCCAGGTGCGAATGGTGGCGTCGGCGCCGGCGGAATAGAGTGTTTGGTCCCAGATGTGAAAAGCGTGGATGGGCGCGGTGTGGCCGGTGAGGGTGTGGAGCAGCGCGCCGGTGTCGATGTTGTGGATGGTGATGGTGTGGTTGGGCTTGGCGGAGATGGCATAGCCGCCGGAGAAGGTGACGGGATGGGCGACGGGGAAATGGGATTCGCGGGTGGGCAGATTGTCGCCGGAGGCGAGGCGCCACAGGCGGACGGTGCGATCTTCAGAGGCCGAGAGGATGTACTCGTCGGTGATGGCGACTTTATTGACTGCGCGGGCATGGGCGTCGAGGGTGCGCAGCAGAGTGCCGGTGGAGAGGCTCCAGGTCCGAACCGTGTTGTCGCGAGCGCCAGAGACAAGAGTGTCGCCCGAGAGGGCGAGGCTCTGGACCCAATCGGTGTGGCCAGTGAGCGTGTCGAGCAGTTGGGCCGAGGGGAGATGCCAGATGCGAATGGTGTGATCGCAAGAGCCGGAGACGAGCAGCTCGCCCGCGACGATGAGCGTGTTGACGCCCGCGGTATGGCCGGTGAGCGTGTGGAGGTGTTGACCGGTGGCGGCATGCCAGACGCGGATGGTGCGATCGCCGGAGGCGGAGATGACGTGCGGGCCCGAGAAGGCGACGGCGTTGACGCTGGCGGAATGGCCTTCGAGTGTGCGGAGGGGCTGGCCGGAGGAGAGGCTCCAGAGGCGGATGGTGCGATCCCACGCGGCGGAGGCCAGCAGATCACCCGAGATGGCGACGGAGTTGACGGCAAGCCGGTGTCCGGTGAGCCGACGCAGCGGCAAGCGCGTGGGGAGATGCCAGAGGAGGATCGAATGATCTTCGGAGGCCGAAGCGAGGACGTCGCCCGAGACGGCGAGATCGTTGACCCAGCCGGTGTGGCCGGTGAGGGTGTGGAGTGGTTCCCCGGTGGCGAGCGACCAGAGGCGGATGGAGTTGTCGCAAGCGCCGGTGATGAGCGTTGCGCCGCTGGTGGTGAGGGCGCCGATCGAATTGGTGTGGCCGGGGAAGCTGCGGATGAAAACGGGATGGGTGAGGGTGCCGACCGAGGGCGCCCAGGAGAGCGAGGCACAGGCCGCGGCGAGGAGTTGTTGGGCGAGGGGCGAGGTGAGGTGGGATTGGGGCCAGCGCGAGATGAGCTGATCGGCGAGGGCGTGGGGATCCTGCTTCAGGATGGGGCCGGCGGCGGTGAGGGCGTTGAGGAGAGGGGTGAGGGCGGGATCGAGGCTGGCGAGCAGGGAAGGGAGGCCGTGGGTGAGGAGGTGATGGTGGAGGGAGGCGAAGGTTGGGTCGGGCATTGAGGGCCGGGGTAGACGACTCAGCATAACAGCCGGAGAAATTCTTTTGGGGCTGGTGAAAAAAATCGCGCGGGAATTCGCCCTTGGGAGTGGAGGGCAATTTATGCGAATGATCTGGATGTTACTGGCCACCGCCGGAATCGGCATGGCGGCCTCAATGACGCAGGCTTACAGCTTTTCGACGATCGGGATTGCCGGGACGGCGCCGGGAGTGGGATGTACAACTTTCGGGCCCACTACCGTGATGCGGGGCTCGCAACTGAACCTTGGTGTGGCGCAGGGCGGCACAGGATGTGGACAACTGGAGGACCTCAAGAACAATCTGGGGACGGTGAATCTGGTGACCGCCAATACGAATGTGGCGGGATCATTTGTGGGGGTGAATGGCGCGTTCTCGGGGTCGGGATCGGCGAAGGCGAAAGCGCAGGAGGACCTGCTGGGAGTGGACGCGCAGTTCTCGCTGTTTGGCACGTCGGACTCGCAGACGACACGGGGCGCGGAGGCGCTGGCGGTGTTCTCGGAGACGTTGTCGTCGTTGAGCGGGACTGTCAACGGGGGCAAGATTCGTTATGAGATTGGGCTGAACGGTTCGCAGGAGATTACCGCGACTACGCCGGGAGTGACGCCGGCCGGAGAGGCGTTTGTGTATCTGGCGTGGCGCAATCTGGCACAGTCCTTCTTCTATCCGGTTTACTTCGGGCGAGTGGGGGCGCCAGGGATCACGTATGCGCAGGTGTTTGGCCAGTATCAATACGTGACCGGTGACGGAATTACCGTCGGGACGTCGAGCGTGAGTGTGAACCGCAACTTTGTGTTTGAAGTGCCATTTGACGGCAACCCCGCGTTTGAAGGGGCGTTTTATCTGTATGCGGGGGCTTATGCGAATGCGAATTCGGATATCGACATTCTGTTTGGCGGGACGATGGAGGTGTTGAGTGTGCAGGCGTTTGACGGGCAGGGGAGACCGATTGAAATCCTGCGCGGATCGGACGCGGCGGCAGTGCCGGAGCCGGCGATGGCATGGCTGGTGGGTGGCTTGATTCTTGGTCTGGCCCGGATGAAAATGTCGGGACGTGGCGAGCGCGGTGACACTGCTGTTAGGGAGGGTGCGGGACGGTGATGTGACCGCACTCGATGAGCTGACCCCGCTTGTTTACGAACAACTGCACCGGATTGCGACGGGGTGCATGAGTGGTGAACGGGCGGGGCACACGATGCAGGCGACGGCACTGGTGAACGAGGCGTGGCTACGGCTGGCGGGGCAGCAGGCGAACGAGTATCGGGACCGGACGCACTTTCTCGGGTTTGCGGCGCGGCTGATGCGGCAGATTCTGGTGGATCATGCGCGTGGACGGCAGGCGGCCAAGCGGGATGGGGGTGTGCGGGTGGAGTGGAGCGAGGCGCATGAGGCGCGTGGCGGCGAGGCGGGGACGGTGGAAGTGTTGGCGATGCATGAGGCGCTCGAGCGGCTGGCGCGCGAGAACGAGAGCCGGGCGCGGCTGATCGAGATGCGGTACTTCGCGGGGATGAAGCTGGAGGAGATTGCGGCGGTGAGCGAGATGTCGGTGGCGAGCGTGCACCGTGAGTTGCGCGTGGCGCAGGCGTGGATGCGGCGCGAGATGCGAGGCGAGGCGTGAGGAGCAACCGGGCCGAAGAGTTGTTTCTCGCGGCGGCGGATCTGGGGCCCGCCGAGCGCGCGAGCTATCTGGATGCGCATTGCGCGGATGTGGCGTTGCGGCGTGAGGTGGAGGAGTTGCTTGCCTGTGACGTGGGGGCTGAGGAGTGTTTGCGCGGGATTGTGGAGCGGGCGGCGCAGGCGATGGAGCGGGGTAGCGAACGGCTGGTGATCGGGGCGTGGCGCGTGGGTGAGCTGATTGGCCGGGGCGGCATGGGGAACGTGTATCTGGCCGAGCGGGTGGATGAAGCGTTTGGGCAGCGGGCGGCAATCAAGATCCTGAACCAGCGGGTGGCGGGGCAGATGCGGCGGTTTCTGCGGGAGCGGAACATTCTGGCGCGGCTTTCGCATCCGCATATCGCGCAGTTGTTTGATGCCGGGGTGACGCCGGAAGGGCAGCCGTATCTCGTGCTCGAGTATGTGGAAGGCGAGCCGGTGGATGAGTATGTAGTGCGGATGAAGCTGGAGTTGCGGGCGCGGCTTGAGTTGTTCTGCGATATCGCGGGAGCGCTCGAGCATGCCCACCGCAATCTGGTGGTGCACCGGGATGTGAAGCCGGCGAATATTCTGGTGACGAAGGAGGGCGTGGCGAAGCTGCTCGATTTTGGCATTGCGCAGGTGCAGGCCGAGAGTGAGGAGCAGCCGACAACAGTGGCGATGACGCTCGATTATGCGGCGCCCGAGCAGGTGAAGGGAGAGAGCCCGAGCCCGTCGGTGGATGTGTATGCGCTAGGGGTGTTGCTGCACAAGCTGGTGACGGGGCGGACGCCGCTTGAGCTGGACGGGATGCCGCTCGAGCAGGCGGTGAGGAAGCTGATGGATGCCGAGGTGAGGATCGAGGCGAGTGTGCCGACGGATCTGCGGCATATCCTGGCGCGGGCGCTGGCGAAGGAGCCGGGGCGACGATATGGGTCGGTGGAAATGTTGCGGGCGGATGTGGAGCGGTTTGTGCGGCGGGAACCGGTGGAGGCGCGGGGTGGGGATGCGTTGTACCGGTTGCGCCGGTTTGCCGCGCGGAGATGGTTGCCGCTGTCGGCGGTGGCGCTGATCTTTGTGGCGACGGTGGTGGCGCTGGTGTTGACGCAGCGGGCGCAGGTGGAGGCCGAGCGACAAAGGGCAGTGGCGGAGGAGGCGCTGCAGCGCGCGGAGGCCGAGCGGCAGCGGGCGGACGCGATGAGTGTGGAGGCGCGACGGCAGCGTGATCTGGCCGAGCAGCGCGCGACGGCGCTGGCGGCGCAGGTGAGCCGGGCGGATCGGAATCTGGCCTCGGCAAGGCTGAACGCGAGCGCGGTGACGCGGATGCTCGACCAACAGTTTGTCGCGGGTGGGGCGAGGCAGGCGATCGGGACGGTGGATGAGTGGTTGAAGGTGCAGACGCAGGTGGTGGAGCGAGAGAAGCAGAGCGCGGAGGCGGTGAAGCTGCTGGGGATTCTCGAGGGGCGCAAGTGTGGGTATATCAGCGCGGAGAATCTGAAGGCGGCTGAGGGAATCTGTGAGAGCTCGGTGAAGCATCTGGCGCCGCTTGAGGGCTCGGAGCAGGCTGATGACTGGCTGGCGACGAGTCTGGCGAGTTCGCGGGCCATGCTGGGACGGATGTGGGCGGCCAACGGGCGGGTGGAGGAAGGGCTGCAGGAGCTGGAGCGGGCACAGCGATCGCTGCGCCCGGCGCTTGAGCGGAACCCGAATGATGGGGCGTTGCGCTCGCAAATGGCGACGATCGGCATGTACAAGGCGGATGTGTTGTTGAAGGCGGGACGCGCGCAGGAAGCGGCGGCAGGCTACACGCTGGCAACGGGTGAGATGCGGCGGGCCAAGGGGAAGAGCTTTAGCCGGCCGATGCTGATGCAACTGGCTGCGGCGACGACGCGACTGGCGCGAGTGCTCGAGACGCAGAACCGCGGGCAGGCGCGGCAACTGTATGGGGAGAGCCTGGCGGTATACCGGCAGTTGGCCGAGGCGCCGCAGTCGGCGTTGATTGACTGGAACGAGTATGCGAACGCGCTGAACGAGGTGCCGTTTGTGGAGTTGCGGCAGCCGGAGGTGGCGCTGCGGTTTGCGCTGAAGGCTGTTGAGGCGACGGGCGGCAAAAACGCGAACGCGCTCGATACGTTGGGGTGGGCGTATTATCGGGCGGGGCGCGTGGACGAGGCGATTGCAACCGAGCGACAGGCGCTGGCGCTGACGCCGGCGGGGGCGAAGCAGTTGCGCGAGTTGATCGAGAAGGCGCTCGTCGAGTTTGAAGCGCGGACGGGGCGCTAGCGGATTGTGATCTGGGTGGTGTTGCTGGTTGCTCCGCGGGTCCTGCTGATCCACTTCCAGCGTTCGTGGATACATCCTGTCAGAGCGAAGGCCTGTTGCCGGTTATCTGTGAGAAATCGGGGTTAGCGGGGAAGCTCAGTGAATACGAGCCCCGATTGTGGCGGCGGTGAGGAAGCGCTAGAATTCAGCGGATCAAAATCAGTGGAGGGCGAGATGCCGGAACCGATTCGAATCCGATTTAACGGGTTTAGAGGAATGGATTACAGTACTGCGATGCCGATCACAATTCCGCGCCGGCGACCGAATTCTTTGGGAGAAGAAACCGTGTTGCGAAACGGGATACGGGCCCTGGCAGCGACGGGAAACCGAACGGGCATCGGCATGAAGAGCGCAATGGATGCGTGCGATGAGGGCAGCGCATTATCGATCATGGGGTCGATTCCCGGAGTGACGATTCGGCCGAGCAGGGAGTTTACGGTAGCTGAGGGATTGAGTGGTGGCGGGGGAGCGGGGTTGGCTTACTCGTTGGGGGCTGGTGTTTACATCTGGTCGAAGTCTCCCGGGGTGGAGGTTGGATTGTACGGGAGTCTCTCGATGGGGTTTGTGACGAACATTGGAGGAGGGGTTGGCGTGCAGTATGCGTACCTGTTTGGGCCGGCACCGACGGTCTTGGGCGGTGATTCGATCACAGTGCAGGTGAGCATTGATGCCGGGCCGGTTAGTGTGGCAGGCTTTTTGGTGCTCTCGGCCCCGCCAAGCGGATTGCCGACGGTGGTATTGACTTCGATGCCCTCGCTGACGACGTGGAGAAGCGCACTGAGCACGATGACTTCCTATACGCCGACCCTGCTCGGGGTGGGTTGTGGCGTATCGATGGGCTGGAGCGTGCTGCCGATGGATATCTCGGTGATGCCAGGACGGACCTGGCT
>CAZBTA010000150.1:0-12604 GCA_964494515.1 uncultured Bryobacter sp. | reverse complement strand
GCCCGATGCGCTTGACCCGGCTTTGCGCCGCCCCGGCCGTTTTGACCGCGAGATCGAGATTCCCGTTCCCGATCGTACGGGTCGCCGCGAGATCCTTGAGATCCACACCAATGGCATGCCGCTCGAGCCGGATGTGGATCTTGATGAGCTTGCCAGTCGCACGCATGGCTTTGTCGGCGCCGACCTCGAAAGTCTGGCCCGCGAGGCCGCCATGCGCTGTCTGCGTCGTGTCGCCTCGGCCAGTGGCGGTGCCGGCAATTGGACGCTCGACGCTCTCGACAATTTGCGAATTTCGGCGGCAGACTTCGCGGCTGCCCTCGACGAGATTGAGCCCTCGGCCATGCGCGGCAGCTTTGTCGACGTCCCCCCGGTTCACTGGCAGGATATTGGTGGCCTCAGCGAGCTGCGCGCTCGCCTTGAGGAAAGCGTCCTCTGGCCCCTTGCCAAACCAGAGTTATTCCGTAGCGCCGGCATTCGGCCGGCCCGGGGTCTGCTGATGGTCGGCCCGCCCGGCTGTGGCAAGACGCTAATGGCACGGGCGCTGGCCACTGAGAGTCAGGTCAACTTCCTGTGTGTCAAAGGTCCTGAGCTGCTCAACAAGTATGTGGGTGAGTCCGAGTCCGCCCTGCGCGAGCTCTTCCGCAAGGCTCGTCGCGCCGCCCCGGCCATTATCTTCTTTGACGAAATCGACGCCCTCGCTCCGGCGCGCGGCCAGGGGCAGGATCCGGTTGCCGATCGTGTCCTCGCCCAATTGCTCACCGAGCTGGATGGGGTCGAGACGCTCAATGGCGTTTTCGTTCTCGGCGCTACGAATCGCCGCGATCGACTGGATGCCGCACTGTTGCGCCCGGGTCGCTTCGATGCCGTACTTGAGGTGCCTTTACCCGACAAGGATGCCCGTCGCGCCATTCTCGAGGTCCACTTCCGCAACAAGCCGCTGGCTCCGGACATCGATGCCCGCGAGATGGCCCGCCAGAGCGCCGGCTCGAGTGGCGCCCAGTTGGCTGCCTGGGTCGATGCGGCTGCCATGGCCGCCCTGCGCCGCGCCTGGCATGGCAATCCGCTGCTGATTACTGCGGAAGACTTTGACGGGGCGCGCGAGCACCTCGCCCCGTCTTCCGCCACCGCCCGTAAAAACAACGCGAAGGATTAGGAGAATCTCACAGTGAATATTCTGTACGTCTACGCTATTGCGGGCCCCGCGGCTGGATTCGATCCCGCGCCTCCGCCGCCTCCCGGTCTGGCGGGTGCGCCCGTTCTTGTGCTCCCGCTTGACGCTGCCCTCAGCGCGATCTGTTCTCACGTTCCCGCCCAGGTCGTCTCCGACGATCAGTTGCTCGATCCCGTTGCCGCCGCTGAAGCAGCCCTCGCCCATCACGCCGTCGTCGAATGGGCACACGCCCAGGCCACGATCGTGCCGTTTGCCTTTGGTTGCGCCTTTCGCTCAGAACCAGACTTGCGTCATACCCTGCTTGCTGATGCCGCCAGTTGGGCCCAACGCCTCGCCTTCCTCGATGGCTGTGAAGAAATCGAAGTCCGCCTGCAGGTCGATCTCGATCATCTGCGCGAGCAAGCGCTGTCCGAAATGCTGGCCGCCCAGGGCCCCGGCCTCAGTGCCGGCCGTCGCTACCTGCTCGAGCGTGCCGTCGAACGCGACCTCGCCGCTCGCGAGGCTGAAGTTACCGAACAAGCCTGGGCCCGCCTTGCCTCGGCGCTCGAAGAGCGCTCTCGCGCCGGCCTTCTCGACGAGCTGCGCGCCGTCTCCATTCGTCCGAATCAAGCTCGAGTTTTCTTAATGTTGAAAACGGGTCAAGGGATCTGCAAAGTGGTCGAAATGTCCAGTGAGTTAGAGTCGGGCATTCGCTTCGATGTTTCGCGACCATGGCCTCCTTACAGCTTCTCCGCGGCATCTTCCGTTGCGGCAAGCCCAAAGGCCCGGGATGCGGCCGAGACCGGTCCGGTAACAACTCAGAGTTTCGCCTCCCTCGGGGGCAATTGAGGGCTGGTCACTACCACCCTTCGCTTCGAACCCGGAAGAGCTGAAAAGCACAGTACAAACCATGTAATTAGGAGAATCAAAATGGCAAAAGTGAACAAATCAACCGACTCTTCGAGCCTCGCCGAAGTCGTGGATCGCATCCTCGACAAGGGTATCGTCATCGATGCCTGGGCGAAGGTTTCGCTCGTTGGCATTGAGCTGCTGTCGGTGGAAGCCCGCATCGTCATCGCCTCGGTGGAAACGTACCTCAAGTACGCCGAAGCGATTGGTCTGACCAGCACCGCCGCCATGCCTGCCTAACAGAAGCTTTTCTGTTGGTGCGCATGTCCGTTTGTGGCTTTGTTGATCGGGCAATGCCGTTCGAAGCCTGAGTTCGGCCGAAGTGCCAAGCCTGTGCCCTCGCGGCGCTCTGGATCCTTTCCAGAGCGCCGCCAACATCCAACCGCCGGTACGCTCCCCCTGCGGGATCGCGCCCCCTAAACCAAATTCATGACGGATGAGCCGCGCGATGTCTCTCACGCTAATCTCAAGCCCGTGGTCCTGGATCGCGCTGGATCCAGTCCCGGCCTGAGTGCTTTTCTGTCGTGCTGGAATGAGAGCCCAGATGCCACAGAAAAAAGCATCCCCCGATTTACCTGTTGATCCCTCCACTGAGCTCCGCGCCAAACGTCGCGACCTCCTCCAGCAACTCGCCCGTCAGGCCGAGGAGCGCCGTCACCAGGTCCGCCAGATGCTCAACCAGTCGGCGGAATCGCGCGAAAAAGAAGCTGCCGAACTCCGTGACTCGCGCTTTGAGACGCTCAAGAAGATCTCGGCCGATGTGACGCAGTCCCGCTCGGATGCCCGCGCGCACCTCGAACAACTGGCTCAGGAAAAATCCGATCGCTATGACCGGCCCACGCCGGCCCCGGCGGCATCCTCTGTGGCGCCCCGTGGTTCGCGTCCAGCTCCAATGCCAAATGCTTCCCAACCAGCGCGTCGCTGGCAACCCGGTCAATGGCAACCCGGTCAATGGCAACCGGGTCAATGGCAACCGGGTCAGTGGCAGCCCGGCCAAAAGTCCAGCCCCGCTCCCAATCCCCAGCCCGTCGCCGCCAAGCCCGCCGCTCCTCCTCCTCCCGTTGCCCCGGCTCGTCCGCCCGTCTCCGAGTTCTCCATTGCGGCCATTGCGCCCAAACCGCCCGCCACTCCGCCCGCGGCTCCTGCCGCCCCGCCACCTGCCGTACCCGCCTCTATTTCGAATGCCGCTCTCGACAATCGTGTCGTCGCGCTCGAAGATCGTTACTCCCGCCTCCTCGCTGCCCTTCAGGATCAACTCGATCTCACTGCCAAGTGGGACGAGCTTGCCTCGCGCCTTGAGCAGGATTTCTCGACGCGCACCGAGCAGCGCATCACCGAAGAATCCGCCCGCACCTCCGAGGCCCTTACCGCGCAATGGCAAAGCGACCTGGCCGCTGCGCTCGACCGCCTTTCGGCCGCAAACACCAGCCCCGCGGCCACCGTGGAGCTGGTTGAAAATCTGGCCTCGCAGTTCCAGTCCTTCGCCGACGAGATGATCAGCCGCCTCACGGCCTGCGAAGCCCAGGCAACCGCCTGCCAATCCCAGCAGCGCCGGATCGAGAAACTCGAAGTCATGCTTGCCGAGCATGTGGCCGCCATGCAGACGCGCCCGGTCGAGCTTGCCGGCCTTGAATCGCGCCTTGCGCGGCTCGAATCCTCACGTCCAGCTCCCACCCTCGCGGCTCCTCCCGCTCCCGAAGACATGCACTCTCGCATGGGTCGCATCGAGAATGGCGTCAAGGAACTCCTCCAATCCATTGAGAACCAGGCTCCCGCGCCTCGCCCGGTCCCGCCCCCCGAGCCGCCCTCGCCCTCACAGCTGCTTTCCAACCTCTCGCGGATGGTTAGCGAACTCAAGGACGCTCAGGCCGAGCGTCAGGCTGCGGGCCGTCAGGACGCTACTGATCTCCCCCACTCAGGACACCCCCTCACCGCCATGAAAAACAGCGCGTTCCCACACACCGAGATGGCCCCGCCACACCGTCAGATGACTCCCGAAGACAAGGTCTGTCTCGAGGCCGGCAGCGAGTTTGTTACAACTCCCGAGATCGAACAGATCACCGAGCGTGCGCTCACCTACCTGGCCATCGGCTCGGCTGTGCACTTTGCAGGTCCTGCTGGCACCGGCAAGACCACCCTCGCCTTCCATCTCGCCGCCCAGCTTGGCCGGCCCGTCATGCTCATGCATGGCGATGATGAGTTCGGCAGCTCCGATCTGGTCGGGCGCGACTCCGGGTTTCGCCGCTCCAAGGTCGTCGACAACTACATCCACTCCGTTCTCCGCACCGAAGAGAAAGTCAGCTCCGTGTGGACCGATAACCGTCTCACCACTGCCTGCCAGTTTGGCTACACGCTGATCTACGACGAATTCACCCGCTCCCGCGCCGAGGCCAACAACCCGCTGCTGAGCGTGCTCGAAGAGCGCATCCTCGATGTGCCTGGCCTGCGCCGCTCCGGTGAGGGCTATATCCGCGTCCATCCGGAATTCCGCGCGATCTTCACGTCCAATCCGGAAGAATACGCCGGTGTCCATCGCGGCCAGGACGCCCTCATGGATCGCATGGTCACCATCCAGATTGGCCAGTTCGATCTTGAGACTGAAGTGTCCATCGTTTCATCCAAAACGGGACTCGCGCTTTCAGAAAGCCGCTCGGTCGTCAATCTGGTCCGCACTCTCCGCACCGCCAGCGCCACCGGTCACCAGCCCAGCATCCGCGCTTGCCTTGCTATCGCCAAAGTGCTCGCCTTGCGTGGCGCCGAAGCCCGCCTCGAAGACGAGACCTTCCGCTGGGTCTGTCGCGACGTTCTTGGCACGACAATTGCAAAGGTAACTCGTGAAGGTCAGGCGCTTCCGGCAGACGTCATCGACGAGATTGTCGTCCGCTTCTATCAGGAAGCCGTCCACGCCAGCCGCTCCGGCCTCGCCGGTATGCAGTAAGCATTCCCGTCGCAAAGGAACACCATCATGATTCGCGGACTCCGAAACTTACGCCGCTCCAGCGCCAAATCCTCGGCCGGCAAATCCACCCGTGCCGGGGTATCCAAAGAGGCTCGCGATCACGAGCTCTTCATGCAGATCACCTGCCTTGAGATGGAAAAGGTCCGTCGCACGGTGGAACGCAAGGCCGCCATGACTCGCATCACCGAGATTGATGCGCGTCTGGCCGAGGTTGAGCACGAGCGTGTGCATTTGCTCACCCAACTTGCCAGCCGCGGCACTTTGCCCGAGCTCGATGGCTTCCAGCCCGCCTTGCCCCCCATCGATGACGCTCTCGCCACCGCCGAGGCGACACCCGGCTTTCGCATTCGTTACTAGCCTCCAGGCATCAGGATTTCAACCATGGGTCAATACCTCTATGCGGTCATCGCGAATGACGCCGTCATTCCCGAAGGCCTTGCGGGCCTGAACAGCGCCCCCGTCACTCGCCTGGTCGAAGGCAATCTCTCCGCTCTTGTCAGCGATATGGCCGAGCGTCGGCTCCGTCCCGAGCGCCGCCACCTCACGGCTCACCAGAGCATCCTCCGCCAGGTGCTCGAGTCCACAACCCCCTTGCCCATCAGCTTCGGCATGGTCTCGGCCAGTGAGACGGCCACCCGTCAACTGCTGCGTCACTATCACACCGAATTCACCGAGCAGCTCGAACGTGTCGGTGGCGCCGTCGAAATGGGTCTGCGCGTCCGCTGGGACGTCGAGAACATATTCGAGTTCCTGCTATCGCGCCACGCGGACCTTGCCGCCATGCGCGACCAGATCCGCGAGCAGGAGGCTACCTCCGGCCCCCTCCATCAGTCCCGCATTGAGCTCGGCCGTACTTTCGAACGTATCCTCGAGCAGGAACGGGAGCATGTTGAAGAACAGGTCGTCGACATCCTCGAGCGCGCCTGCCGCGAGATCCACCGCGCCAAGCCCCGCGCCGAAAACGAGATCCTCAATCTTGCCTGTCTGGTTGAGCGCAACCGTCAGGAAGAATTCGTTTCCCGCGTCGTCGAGGCCGCCAGCGGCTTCGATGGCAACTACGCCTTCGACTACAACGGCCCCTGGGCTCCTCACAATTTCGTCAGCCTCGATCTCAGCCTCGAAGAAGTCGTCCAGTAGCTCTCGCTAGGCTGTGATGTGAAACGGGTAGCGCACCTCGATCTCCGGATCGAGGTACCCCACAATGTTGTGCATCATGCCGAGAAACACCAGGCCCACTTCCCCCGGCTCAAGCGTCTGGCCAATTCGACCCGCTATGTAGCGATCCCGCGCCTCACCGAGTGCCTTCAGGCGTTCCGCCTGACCGGTTTGCCCCTCGCGGATCAGCCGCAGTTCCTCCACGAGCAACTCGGCCGATTCCGTACCCTCAAGCCGCGCTCCCTTGCGCATCAGCATTCGCAGCAGTCGAAAATTCGCGCTGCCTTGCCGGGCCACTTCTTCGACGATCTGTTCCTCGCGTCCACACTCGGGCAGACTGTCCTGATACAACCTCACCCGGGCAAAATCCACTTCGAGATGCAGCACCATCTGCTGCATCTGCTCCCAGAAGTCCTCGATCAGCTCAGTGGATTCCGCCCCCCGCGCGGCCGCGATCGCGGGAGCCAGTGAACCCATATCGGCCAGCGTATGCACAATGGGAATGATCCAGACCTGACGTTGGGACAATCCGGTACTCTTTTCCTCAGGATTCCGGGCAACAACAATGCCGGCTTATCCGGAGTGCGGAAAGCCGGCCAATAGAGATGGGAACTCGCCGTCGAATTCGAGGCGCAAACTGCTGCTAGACGCGCTTGACGAACACCCAGATGCTGTCGTTTTGCGTCGACTTCTTCATCTGGATCGTCACCCGGGTCGGCTTCATGTTGTAGTCGAACGTGTAATCAAACATCGCCATCGACTTGGCGCCGCTGGCGATTTCGTCAAAGCGGCCCTTGAATTCCGGGCGGTTCGTGCAAGGCGCCACTTCCCGGAAGAAATTCTTGCCTGCCATGCCGCTCGACGAGCGGTTGCAGATATCGGCTTCAGCCTGATTGTAAAAGAGAATGATCCCGTTCCGGTCCAGCTCGACACCTCCATAGGGGAGGTTAGCGATCTCATTGCGATCCAAACGGTTCATTACTTCGTCAATGTTGTACTTCTCGATAACGGCCATACGTGTCACCTTCGATTCATTGAATTGCGAGTCTTCCCGACCCTATTCACTGTTTCAAATCGGAAGAGATGGACGAATCTTGAAGCCAAAGTGGAAATCGGCCTCGTGAATTTTACCTCACCAAAGCCCGCACCTACCTCGTTTGGAAGCGAAACGACTCAATCGCCACCCGTGGCGCCACATCTCGCCGCGAGTAACCCACATGGAATCGCAACACAATCGTGTCAAACTTCTCTATCCAGCGCTTCGGATTCACTTCAAACCGCACCGTCTGCTTTCCCATCCCCTCCACCGGCACCGTCTCCAGCTTCGTCCACTCATTTACTCCCTGCGAATCCTCAAGCCACATCTCCACCGCCAGCGTATCCCCCGCCAGATCCGCCCCGCGCATCTTCACATCAATCGCCCTCACCCGCCGCAGCGGATACCGCACCCCAAACGTCTGCCGCGCCTGCATCCGGATCGTCGTCTTGTCATCCGAGTGGAACCGGTAATCCGCCGGCGTCCCCTCAAACTCCGGCGCCCCCGCCGGCACCCGCATCAACGGCTCCTGAAACAACCAGTACACCCCGCTAAACGGAATCTCCAGCGGCAACGCCTCCTGCCTCACCGCCTCCTGCGGCTGCAGCCGCGGCGGAGGCGGCAGCGGCTGATCCTCGGCGCGCACTTTCGGCCTCACCACCAGCGCCATATGCGCATTCTCACTCCTACCCCCATTCAGCAGCTTCGGGCTCTTGGCGATTGCCACAGACTCCACCTTACTCGACCCCCGCTGCTTCGGCGCCGGCGGGCTAAACAGCACAAAGGTCACCACCACCGCCAGCACTGTCCACGGCGCCGCTGCCCACCGTCGCCCCGCCACCGGTTCCTTCGCCCAGGCAATCAACCCCAGCCCAACCGCCCCCAGCAACACCGCCCACGTCATCTGTCCCACCACCCCCAGCACCAACGCCATTTGCAGGAGCAGGGAACTGAGAAACCCCTGCCCCGGCAACACCGGCTGATCGGGCAGATAAGCACTCAAATTCCGCCAAATCGGCACGAGCGCCAGCAGGCAGAGCGGATCTCGCAAGAAGTAACCATAAAGCAGCGGAATCAACCACAGCACCGCGGTAACCGTAGGCAGAAACCCCACCTGCCTTACCAGCCCCAACACCGGTAAAGTCAACACCATCGCCAACCCCATCAACCCCACGGCCCACGATGCGGAACTGGCAATCACCGCCGCCGGCAGAAACGGCCACACCGCCGCCCCCACCAACGCCAGGATTACAAAGGGAACAGCGCTTGGGTTCCGATACGCCATAGAGTGCGCCTGATTTGACACTCCGGCGCATCACTAAGTTCCCGAAATCAAAAATAAACTCAGCGCGATCGTCTGGAGTAAATCCGTATCCCCACCAACGCCAAACCAATCAGCGCAAACGTCCCCGGCTCTGGCACATTGGTAATGTCCTGCTGGTACGCCTTGATCTGGAACGCCAGATCATTCGCGCCCGGCAACGGGTTCGCATTCGTCGCCGGCACAGTGGACCCGCTCCAGTCCATCGTAAAGGACCCCGTCAGCGTCCACGCCTGCGTAAAGTCAATCCCTTCGATTGCGAAGTAATTGATCAACCGTATGTCATCCACCGCGGGATTGTTCGACGTCGCGATCGTCAGCGGCTGCGGCATGCCCCCGATCGATTGCCCGCTCAGCCGCCAGTTCTCAAAGCTCAAGCTGCCCGCCGTCGGCCGTGGCGTGTTACCGGTAATGTCCGGGTCCGGCGCCACCATTCGCACCACCAGCGAACGCACATTGCCAAATGAAGCCGTGAACTGCGGAATCGTATAAGTGATCGCCGTCACCGGGTCCGTCACGCTGATGTTCAATTGCTTTTGCGCATCGCCCGAGTAGCTCTGGCTGAAGTGATACGTCCGACCCGCCACCCACGTCGGTACATCCACCCGCGCTGCACTGAACACAAACGTCCCTGCACTGTTCAACGCATTGATCCGCGCATCCTGCGTGCCATTAAAGCTGACCTCAAACCCAAAAGACTCATACGTCGTCCCGCCAACCAGATTGAATAACGTATCAGTCGAAGTCGATGCCCCGGGCCCTCCATACAGTTGCTCATATACCGGAGAAGCATAGGCAAGAGTACCTAATAAGAGTGCCGCAAAGAACTTTAGAACCATTAAGGTCAGGATCTAGTATCAATTCCCTGCAGGCAATAGAGCATTGGTACTCGGGCAAATCCCTTAGGCTACCTACCAGCGCCCCGGCCCCACCGCGTCACTCAGCAGATTGCGATTGTTCCGCACCTCGATGTTCTCCGGCGCTCGCCACGCCCCCGGCGCGTTCACCACTACCACTTCTTTGCCCGTCTGGTCTTCGATCCGGATGTTGTCCGCCACTACGCCATTCGTCGATCGCCTCCAGCAATGCACTGCATGCCCCGCGCTCTGGATCACATTGCCAATCACCACGTAGACATCCAGTTGGAAATTGGGCTCGATTGATGTCGTCGCCGTCTCCATGTAGTTGTAGCTGCAACGCACCTTTCTGAGCCATCCGCGATGCGACGGATGCCCCAGCAGATACCCACTGCCACGGGGATTAATGGTCCGGGTATGCAGTATCGTAATCTCCTCCGCATCAAAGCTCTCGCCCGGGCCCACCTCTCCGCCTTGTAGAAACTTGCCCGTATGCTCGCCATACAGCATCACAGAGCGCATCGTGTTGGTCATCGTAATCCCTTCAATCCGCACTTTCCTCACTCGCCCATGCACCAGCACACAAGCGTTGATGTTCTTCACCAGCCCGCTCGGCTGCGCATTGTTCTGGCTGTTGAGATCGATCGTGCCCCTCCCAAAGATATGCACACCTTCGATGTATTCCTGCTGCGTGCCATGCCCGATGCGAATCCCGTAAGCTTCCGGCCCATCGTAGGACAGAAACCACAAGCTCCCCATGCTGTAACCCCTCTTGCTCGGGAATCGCACCTTCACCCCGTGGCTCAACTCTTGCCATTCACCCGTAATCGGCACCTTGGCATGTTGAAAGTCAAACGTCCCCCCACTGCCCCACGAGAACGTCCCCTCGCCATCAATGCGGATCGTATAGATCACTTCGCCCAGCCCCAGGTCATATTCGCCGCCTGCCTCAAAGTCATCAATTGATTTCGGCGCCCCATGGTCCGTTGTGATCTCGGGGCTGCGTTCGAGTTGAGACTGCCCATCGGCCAGCTTCAGCGTCGCCCCCGCCTCGATCTCGATCTCCAGTGGCTTGTCCACGTACACCATCGACCGGTGCTTGCCCAGCTTCTGCACATGCACCCCCGGCCGAAACACAATCTTGTCGCCCGCCCGCGCCGCGTCCACCACCGCTTGCGCGCTCTGCCCCGGGCGAACTTCATGCACACTCGCCACCACCACCAATAAAGCCGTCCAAATCATCCCGCCACGTCCTCCTCAAATTGCTGAACCTGCAAGAAGTCAATTTCCCCCGGAGTCTAGCCACAATGCCGATCGCTGTCAATAGAAACAGATTCCGCAATGCGGAATTACGATATCCTGATCCCCATGGCTACTCTCGCCAAAAAATCCGCCCGTCGCGAAACCATGTCCTCCACCCTAAAGTGCTTTGAGGCGCTCGAGCTCCTCGCGCAGGACCCCTACGAGTTCCCGCTCTCCGATCTCGCCTCACGTCTTGGCCAGCCCCTGGCCTCGATGCACCGGCTGGTGGCCACTCTGGTGGAAGCAGGTTTTGTCGAGCAGGATCCAGCCAGTCGCCGCTACCGTCTCGCTGGCAAAGCCCTGTGGGCTGGCGCTGGCTATCTTCGTAACTCGGCGGTCTACCGCGCTGCATTTCTGGTGATGCAGGAGACCGCGCGCACCAGTCCCGGCCTCATCCACCTTGGCGTACTTCATGCAGATTGGCTGCTCTATCTCCACACCGTCGGCAGCCCCAGCAGCCTCTATCTCTATGCCGACACGGGCGAGCGCCGCCCCCTGCATGCCACGGGCCTCGGCAAAGCGATCCTCGCCTGGCAGCCCAGGTCCTTCATCAATCGCATCGCCGCCCGCAAGCTCCCTCGTTTCACGCCCAACACGATCTGCTCGCCCAGCGCCCTCAAGTCAGACCTCGAGGCGATCCGCAATCGCGGCTACGCCATTGATAACGAAGAGGGCGTCATCGGCCTCCGTTGCGTCGCGGCCCCCATCTTCGATGCGAGCAACACCAGCATCGCCGCCCTCAGCATGAGCGCTCCGGTACAAGTCTTAACGGACGCCTCAATCGAATCAGCCACCAACCAGATCCGCAAAGCCGCCCTCAAAGTCTCCGCCCAACTCGGCTTCCGCCCCGCCTCGAGCAACATGCTTGCTCTGATCTCCGATTGAAGCCGCCGGCTGCGCCCTGCGCTTCAAACACCTCACGAATGCGCAATCCTTGAAGGCCCTGAACATTCGATCGGCCAACTAAGCCCGCAATATCTTCTCCATCGCCCGCCCCTTCGCCAACTCGTCCACCAGCTTGTCCAGATACCGCACCTTCCGCATCAGCTCATCCTCGATCTCCTCAATCCGATACCCACAAATCGTTCCCGTGATCTTCACCGCATTCGGATGCATCGCCGGTGCCTCCGCAAAGAACGTCTCAAAATCCACCCGCTTCTCGATCTGCTTGGCCAGCCCCTTCTCGTCATACCCCGTCAGCCAGCACATCACCTGATGCAGCTCTTCCTTCGTCCGCCCCTTCTTCTCCACCTTCGCCACGTAATGCGGGTACACCCCCGCAAAGATCATCTTGTAAACCCGCGCGTTGTCCACCTGTTCACCTCCAATGACTTCACAGGATATCAATCGCAGGCCGTCGATCACGTTGGCAAGCATGCCTGTCTCCACGTCATGGCTCCACACCTCAACCTTGCCGCCCCCAACGCCACCCCTCATTGCATTCCATCGGTGGATCTGATAGCTTCCCTCCGCATTCCAGTTATCACGGATTGCAGACAACAATCCCCTGGGGGGTCAACATGAAAACCTTTGCTCTGGCAGTTTTGTTGCTGGCCACGACGTCCTCAACATATGCTCAGGCAGTTTACGGCAGCATTGTCGGTAGTGTTACCGACTCTACAGGCGCGGTGGTCTCCGGCGCCAGGATCACCATCACAGACACCGGTCGTGATGTCACCATGAACACCACCACCAACGAATCGGGCAATTTCACGCAGCGCTTTCTGATCGTTGGTCGGTATCGCGTCCGCGTTGAGGCCGCTGGCTTCAAGGCCCTGGTTCAGGACAACGTCGGCGTCTCCGTCGACAACGAAACCCGCCTCGAGATGCAGCTTCAAATCGGCGATGTCTCCCAAACGCTCGAAGTCTCCGCCGAAGCCGGCATCCTCAAAACCGAACGCAGCGATGTCGCCAC
>CAZBTA010000149.1:0-12654 GCA_964494515.1 uncultured Bryobacter sp. | reverse complement strand
GCCGATACGCGCGGGGATTTTCTGTGGCGGTTGCAGGCCAATGGCAGTCGATCGATGGAGCCGATCGGTGGCCGTGATGTGACGGTGGATACGCAAGGTAACATTCTGACCGCTGGGGGGAGCTGGTTGCGGCGGATTGATACGAAGGGGTTGATCAGCATCATCATCAGCCCGGTGTTCAGTCGTTACCGGGGGGATGGTGGGCTGGCTACACTGGCGCGGCTGAACCGGCCGACGGGTGTGGCGGTGGATTCGCGAGGTAATGTGTTCTTTGCCGATACCGCGAATCATCGGGTGCGGCGCATCGGGGCCGATGGGGTGATAACGACGGTGGCAGGTAACGGCGAGCCGGGGTATCGCGGGGATGGCGGGCTGGCGCGCGAGAGTCAATTGTCGAGCCCGACCTACGTGGCCGTAGACGCGTTCGACAACGTGTATGTCGCGGATACGGGCAATCACCGGGTGCGGGTGTTTGCGGTGGACGGGGCAATTCGAACGGTGTTAGGCAATGGGCGGACCGAGCTGGGGCGCGAGGGCGTAAGCGGGAGCGAGTCTTCCGTCCATACCCCGCATGGCATCGCCTTTGACCGGAGGGGTGTGTTGTACGTGGCCGAGCGCGGCTGGCATCGGATTCGCGCAGTGGAGGCAAACGGCGTGGTGAACACTGTGGTGGGGACTTCGCTGCGCGGGTTCAGCCCGAATGGAGAGCTGGCGACGAACGCGCAGTTGAATGCTCCAGGGGCGATCGCTCTCGATAGTCAGGCGAACCTTTACTTTGTGGATAGCGGCAATCAGGCGCTGCGCGTGATGGAGAAGGCGACGGGACGCATACGGACCTTGTTGAGCGATGTGGCCAATGCGGAAGGGCTGGCTGTTACGCCGACGGGCATTGTTTATCTCGCCGAGACGCAGCGGCATCGCGTGAGGATGATCGAGCTCAACGGCGATCTGAGCGTTATTGCGGGTCGTACGAATGAGAATGGGTTCAATACGGATTCTGGTGATGCTGTGGCGGTGACGCTGAATGAGCCGGCCGGGTTGGCCCTTGATGGAGAGGGGGCGCTGATTGTTGCGGACCGATTGAATGATCGTTTGCGAAAGCTGACCCCTCCAGCAATTGTGCAGAGTGGGAATTCGCAGGCGTTTCGGGTAGTACACGCGGCGACGTTTCAGGAGGGGGCGCTTGCCCCAGGGCAATTTGCCACCTTGCTCGCCAGTGACATCACTAATCCTGCGCTGGCTCAGATCACGTTTGATGGTGTTGCCGCACCGGTATCGTTTGCGGGCAGGACGCAGATGAATTTTCAGGTGCCCTTGAATGTTGCGGGGCGTAACCAGACGGCAATGGAATTGCGCGTGGGCGGGGCGTTGGTGTGGCGGGCGCTGCTCGATGTAGCAGGCGCGGCGCCGGCATTCTTTGAGGCAAATGGCGGCGTGATTGCTGTGACGCCGGATGGCCGGCTGAACAGTGATACGAATCCAGCCCGGGCCGGCGATGTTCTGGTGCTTTATGGCACGGGAGATGGATTGCAGCGTGAGGTGAACGGGATGACGATTCCATTCCTGCCGGTGCGGGTCGAAGTGGGCGGGACAGGCGCGGAGTTGCTGTATGCGGGGCAGACGCCGGGCATTCCGGGGTTGCTCCAGATCAACTTGCGCGTGCCCCCATCTTTGCGAGGGCGAGGGAGGGTGAGCGTGCGCATTACGGTGGGAGCGTTCCAGAATCCCAGCACGCAGACGATAGCGATCAACTAATGCCATGATTTGAAATGGCATGGAAATCTATCAGCTGGAACTCTTTCTTGGTGTTCTGCAGGCGGGCAGCCTGACGCAGGCGGCTAAGGATTGCGGCTTGTCCGCGGGCGCCATCAGCCAGCAGATGCAGAAGCTGAGCAGTGAGTTGGGTACGCCGCTGTTCCTCAAATCAGGTCGTGGTCTTGCGCTGAGCCCCGCTGGCCGGCAGTTTGCCGAGCGGGCGCGGAAGTTGCTGGGTGATGTGGAGGACCTGCGCCGTAGCTTTTCGGGGGATGTGGAGAGCGATACGGCGCCGTTCCACCTGGCAACCGGTGCCACGACGTTCATTCATGCTCTCAGCAGGCCGCTGCGTTCGCTGCACAAGCGTTTTCCGCAGGCGGAGTTTCGGGTCACCATTGCTAACACAGAAGAGATGGTGGAAGGCATAATCAAGCGACGCTTTGATCTGGCGCTGATCTCATTGCCGATTGATGATGAGCGGCTGCAGATCACTCCGCTTTATGAAGAGGAGTTGCTGATGATTCAGCCGTCTGACAAGCCGTTTCAGGGATGGCGCGTCGGCAACGTAAAGGTAAGCGATCTGGCGGCGTTTCCTTATGTGTTGTATCCGGAAAGCTCCAATATGCGAAACCTGATTGACCAGCACTTTCAACGTCTTGGGCATACGCCACGGGTAGCGATGGAGGCGGCTGACACGGAAGTGATCATTCGCATGGTGGAAGCGGGGCTCGGGCAATCGATTTTGCCGGCGTATGCGTTGCGTCGGAGTCCGCGGTTCTTCCGCGTTTTGCGCCATGCACGCAGCCGGATTTTTCGCCAGCAGGCGATCGCTACCTTGCGGCGATCGGCCCCGCGACCGTTGCTGCATGCCGTGAGTGGATTCCTGAAAGATGCCCTGCGATGAAAATGTTCATCGTTTAGAAAAACTAAACAGTAGCTTTAAGTACTTTCGCTAGTCATGCGATTGAAATCGCGATAAAGTTCAACGCGGTTATGATTCGCAACCTGTTTTTGCTGTTTACTCTGTGTGTAAGTTTATTAATGGGGCAGGAATCCCGTGGCACCATCGTTGGTACGGTCACTGATTCCTCAGGCGCGGTGGTGGCTGGCGCGAACGTCGAAGTCACCAATGTCGCCATGGGCACCAAGTCCATGCTCAAGACCAATGAGGCTGGCCAGTATGTGACCAGTTTTCTGATCCCGGGCACCTATCGGGTGGTTGTGGAGAACCAGGGCTTCCGCAAGTTTGTTCGGGAGAACATCGAACTGCGAGTCAATGACCGTCTCACTGTTGATGTGACTTTGCAGGTCGGTGCTGCTGACCAGAGCGTCACGGTTTCGGATGAAACCCCGGCACTCAACACTGAGTCTGCCTCGTTAGGCACAGTGATCGATCGACGCCGGGTGGCAGAGCTTCCCTTACCGCACGGCAATCCGATGTTCCTGATCGGTTTGGCAAACGGCGTATCCTTTACGCGCGACCCTCGTCTCGATCGTCCTTTTGAGCCGACGCACATTGTTGGCTACACGATGGATGGCACGCGCGCCAATCGCAGCGACGTTACGATTGACGGCGCGGTGGCCACGGCGACAGCGAATGCCGGCGAGGTAATTGCCTCGTATGTGCCGCCGGCTGACACCGTTGCCGAGTTCAAGGTGCAGACGGCGACATTCGATGCCAGCATGGGCAATACCGAAGGCGGCGTGACGAATATCAGCATGAAGTCGGGCACGAACGAATTCCACGGCACGGCCTACTACGTGAACATGAACCCTTCGCTGTTTGCCAACGACTTCTTTGCCAACGCGAACCGCATTCCGCGGCCTGATTTTTACTACCATCGCTACGGCGGCAGCGCTGGCGCCCCGATCTTCATCCCGAAACTTTACAACGGCAAGAACCGCACGTTCTTCATGTACGGCTATGAAGGCATCAAGGAAGCTCGTCCGCGCAACAACGGTACGCCCACCGTGCCGACAGATGCCATGAAGCAGGGCAACTTCTCGCAACTGCTTGGTCTCAATAGCAGCTATCAGATCTACAACCCATTCACTCGCCGTGCAGTGGCCGGTGGCCGGTTCCAGCAGGATCCCTTCCCGGGCAATGTGATCCCCTCGTCGCTATTCAATCCGATTGCCAAGAAGGTTCTGGATACGTATTACCCGAGCCCGCTGACGGCTGGCAACCCGGACGGAACGAACAATTACCTGCGCCCGGAGCTTGTCGAGCGTGCCAACTACTTCACGCATAGCCTGCGTGTGGATCACAACATCAACGACAAGCAGCGTTTGTTTGGTCGCATCAACTATTACGACCGCAACAGCGACTACAACAACTACTTCAACAACCTCGTGACGGGTGAATACTTCACGTTCGCTTCACGAGCCGCGACGCTCGATCATGTGTGGACGCTGACACCCACCACGGTGATCAACATGCGCTACGGCTACAACCGCTTTATCCGCGCGACGAACTCCAATCCTGATCAGCGTGGCTTCGATCTGACGTCGCTGGGCTTCCCGGCCAGCTATGCCAATCAGATCTCGCCGGATCTGCGCCGTTTCCCCCGCTTTGACATCGCTGGCTATCAGGGCACGGCGAGTGGTGGCGAAACACGGCCGAACGATACTCATTCCTTCAACGCAACGCTGCAGAAGGTACAAGGCAAGCACTCCTGGAAGACGGGTCTCGAATTCCGTGCCTATCGCGAGACCAGCCAGCAGTTCTCCAATCTGCAGACCGGCCAGTTTGTCTTTGATACGGCTTACACGCGTGGTCCGCTCGACAATTCGCCGGCGGCTCCTGGCTCGCTCGGCCAGAGTGTTGCGGCCTTCCTGCTGGGCATTCCCACCAGCGGCGGCGTTACTCGCGCGGCCAGCTATGCGGAACAGTCCACCAGCTGGGGGCTGTTCGTGCATGATGACTGGCGCATCACCAACAAGCTCACGCTGAACCTTGGTCTGCGCTGGGAATATGAAGGCGCCCTGACGGAACGCTTTGACCGCAGTGTTCGCGGCTTTGATTTCGGGGCAACGCAATCGATCGAAGCAGCGGCTCGTGCTGCTTATGCGAACAACCCAACTCCTGAGGTAGCCGCGTCGGCCTTTAACGTTCGTGGTGGCCTGACCTTCCCCAACGTGAACGGTTCGCCCCGCGCTCTCTTTAATACGCCGAAGACGAACTTTATGCCACGCTTTGGCTTCGCCTATCGCCTGAACCAGAAGACGGTCTTCCGTGGTGGATATGGCATCTTCTTTGGCTTCCTCGGCCAGCGTCGTGGTGACGTCAACCAGATCGGCTTTAGCCGGGTGACGAACTTCATTCCGACCAACGATAACGGCCTTACCTTCAGCAATACGCTTTCGAATCCGTTCTCCTCGCCCATTCTCGATCCATTGGGCGCCGGGGCTGGGATTCAGACGTTCCTTGGCCAGGGCGTTTCGTTCTTCAACGAAAATCCGCTGCCTCCCTACATGCAGCGCTGGCAGGCTGGTTTCCAGCGCGAGATCGGCAAGGGCTATACGCTTGATGTCACCTACGTTGGCAACCGCGGCACCCATATCGAAATTGGCCAGAACATCAATGTGACGCCGCAACGCTTTCTGTCGACCAGCCCGACACGCGACCAGGCTCGTATCGATTACCTCAGCACGAATCTGCCGAACCCCTTCCGCGGTCTGATGCCTGCCGGCGCCACGGCTACCTTTACTGGCGCCAACATTGCTCGCGAACGCCTGCTGCGTCCGTTCCCGCAGTTTGACTCGGTCAACCAGTCACGCTTTGATGGCTACAGTTGGTACCACTCGGTGCAGATGAGCATCGAAAAGCGTTTCTCGAAGGGCTACACGATCATGGGCAACTACACGTTGTCCAAGTTCATGCAGGCCACGGAAACCTACCAGGCCGATGACCTGCGGCCAGTGGAAGTGATCTCCGACTCGGACCGTCCGCACCGCCTGACGGTAAGCGGCATCTACGAGCTGCCTTTCGGCCGCGGTCGTAGTTTCCTGTCCACCCTGAATGGTTTTGCCGATCGCATTGTCGGTGGTTGGCAGCTGTCGGGTGTTTACACGTTCCAGAGCGGCGCGCCAATCAACTGGGGCAACATCATCTTCACGGGTGACATCAACAACATCAAGCTGCCGGGCAACCAGCAGACGGTGGAGCGCTGGTTCAACACGGATGCCGGATTCAACAAGGTGGCCGCTCAACAGTTGGCCAGCAACATCCGCACCTTCCCGCTGCGCTTTGGCTTTATTCGCGCCGACAAAATCAACAACTACGATTTGTCGGTGATCAAGAATACGCTGATCCGCGAACGGATGAACTTCCAGTTCCGCGCCGAGTTCCTCAACGCGCTGAACCACAAGTTGCTGCCGGCGCCGAACACCTCGGTCACGCAGGCGGCGTTCGGGCAGGCGGTTGCCTCCAACCAGGCCAACTACCCGCGTCGCATCCAGCTCACGGCGAAGTTTATCTTCTAGGTCTGAGAGTCGAGAGTTCTGGTGTTGTCGATGGTGGACCCCGCCACCGCCAACACCACGAATCCTGCGGAACAGAGATAGAAAATCTCATTCCAATCCCGCTGGTGCATGCTTGAGGCCATCACCAGCGGGATCACTTTTGCGATAGCAGAAGCCCCAAAATTGCCCCACATATTGGACCAGGCCATGGTGGAGGCCACATGAGTCTTGCCGATGTCCTGGGCTAGGCTCCATACCGCCGGCATCACACTATCAGTGGCGAAGGCCACCAGCGCACAAGCCACGGCCACCGCAACAGGCGAGGGTAAGAGTGGGCAGATGAAGTAGGCAACCGCCGCAAAAGTGCCACCGGCGAGGAAGGGAAGCCGCCGCCCCCATTTGGCGCCGAACTTGCGTGTCAACATGTCACACCACCAACCTCCAAACAGCATTCCCAACATGCTGAAGGCGAGGGCGGTTGAGACATACCGGTTTGAAGTCACCGTATCAAGACCGCGCACTTCAATCAGATAAGTGGGCAACCAGGTAATCAGAAAGGCCCAACCAAAATTCATGCCCAATGAGGCGAGGTTGAGCAGCCACAAGCCGGGGTGTTTGATGAGGGCGAGCAGCGGGAAGGCTTGTTGTTTGCTCTCAGTGACGCCGATGAGCTCGCGCTCGGCATCGTTGGCCCAGGGGTGTTCGGCGGGAGTGTTGCGGAACACCAGATGACTCAAAACGGCAAGGCCGATCCCGATGACCCCATAGATCCACAACACCACGCGCCAGGAGCCCAACCAGGCAATCGCAAGAGCAGTAAGCCATAGCGCGAGAGAATTACCGATGCGACCACCAAAGGCCACCACACTGCTGGCACGGCCGCGAAAGCTGAACGGAAACCATCGCGAGATCAGCAACGCGCTGGCCGGGTATGCGCCCGCCTCAGCCAGGCCGCACAACGCACGAACGGCCACCATGGCGATGAGTGTCGAAGTGAGCCCGGTGGCGGCGGTAGCGAGCGACCACAGCAGGATGTAGACGACGATCATGCGACGCGGGCCGAAGCGATCGGCCAGATAGCCGGCAGGCATCTGCCCGAGCGCGTAGGCGAAGAAGAAGATCGCCATGATGTCGCCGGTTTGCTGTCGGGTGAGACCGAGTTCGGTCTGGAACTGAGTTGATTGGATGACCGCGCTCATGCAGACGCGATCGAGGTACAGCAGAAACGCGTTGGTGGTGGCGATCGCGAGGATCGCGTAGCGAATGCGGGTGGCGGGCGTCACTTGAGATTGTCTTTGAGAAAGCGCAGGAAGTTGCCGGAGAAGATGTTGTCTATATCCGCTGGCTTGTAGCCACGCTCGGCGAGCGGCGTTGAAAGAGTTGCGATATCGGCAATCGAGTTCAGATCCATCGGCGTCTGCTCAGTGCCAAAGCCGCCATCGAGGTCGGTGCCGATACCCACGTGGCGGGCATTGCCGGCGATCTGGCAGATGTGATCGATGTGGTCGCAGATCTTCTCAAGCTTGAGGTTGAAGTCCTGTGGTTTTGACTTGTGGTGCACCCAGTTGTGCACCATCATGATCGCGTCAAATGCCATGCCTATGACGGCGCCGCGTTCGATCAGAGCGCGAATCTGGTCGTCGGAGAGCTGGCGATTCCAATCGGCCAGCGCACGGCAGTTATGGTGACTTGCCCATACGGGCCCGCGGAAGCGATTGAGCGCGTCCCAGAAGCTCTCATCGCAGAGGTGGGTTACGTCGAGGATGATGTGCAGCTCTTCCATCTGCCGCAGCAGCTCATGACCTCGCGGCGTGAGCGGCCCTTCGTCGTCGGTGCCGTGGCCATAGATGCCCGGGCCGTAGTGCACCGGGCCGAGGGCGATGAGCCCATAGCCGCGAGCGACGTCGAGGTGTTTGTGCGACAGAATGGAATCGGCGCCTTCGAGGCTGAGCAGGTATCCGATGGGGAGCTTGGAGGTATTGGTGGCGTTGCGCCAAAGCGTGACATGGGCGCTGACTTCTTGCCAGGTGCGCAGTTGCACGATCTCGCCGGCTTCTTCCATGGCGCGGTACCAGGCGAGTTGGCCTTGCGTCTGTGCCCAGGCCTGCTCGGGGCTTTGCCAGCCCGGCAGACGGCTGAACCGGGACGAGTATCGCGCGATCTGTGTCGCGACACAAAGCCCAATGCGTCCCTTGCGCATTTCGGGCAGACAAACGGTGTTGTTGCCACGATCGGGAAGGTCCTTCATGCCGATCTCGCGACGGCGAATTTCCACCTGCGGGAGGCGGATGTCGCGGTTCCATTCCATGGCGTTCATGGACAAATCAAGGTGCGCGTCGAAGATCAATGACGGTTGAGACATGGGGTTCTAACAATGATATAGGTTGATGGTGCCTGTTTCACTGAAAGACGAACGAGTGCTTGTAGTAGGCGCCTCCAGCGGTATTGGTCGCGAGGCCGCCAAGATGTTTGCGCGTGATGGCGCAAAGGTTTATGCCAGTGCGCGGCGTGAAGAACGCCTTGCTCAACTGGCGGAGGAGATGGCTGCCGAGGGCCACCCCATCGTCTATGGGACGAGCGATGCCGCAAGCCACGAATCCATGGTCGCGCTGGCCGCCGATGCCGTCGCCAAGCTGGGTGGCGTGGATGTGATGGTGTACGTCACCGGCACCAACACGCCCAATCGTGCGCTGACACGGCTGACGCGTGAAGTGTGGAACGAATTGATTGAGGTGAACCTCAACGGCGCCTTTTCGCTGACCTCGGCGCTGCTGCCGGCCATGCGCGACGCAAAGAAGGGCCACCTGATTTACGTTTCGTCAATCTCTGGCAAGTACGCCGATGTATCCGGCGCCGCCTATCAGGCCTCCAAGCGGGGCATGTTTGGCCTCGCGCTGGCGATCCGCCAGGAAGAGCGCCAGCATGGCATCCGCACCTGTGTGGTCTGCCCGGGCCTGGTTGATACCGAGTTGATGGAGAAGCGCCCGGTGAAGCCGGACGCCGACACGCTGAGCAAAGCATTGCAGCCTGAGGATGTGGCCGAGATGATCTACGGCGTTGCCAAGCTGCATCCGCGCGCGGCCGTTCCTGAACTCGAGATCTGGCCGACTGTGCTCTAAGGAGAACTCATCGATGCGCCGCTCGCTTCTGCTCTGCTTGCTTGTGGCCCCGCTGTTGCTGGGGCAAGACCGGGTGGAGGCGGGCCGCTTCCATGTCGAACATCCCACGCTGCATAACCTCGGGTTTGAATGGTCAATTACGGGTGATGCCAATCGCAACGCCACGGTGGACGTGCAGTTCCGCAAGGTAGGCGCCAGCAGCTGGCGCCAGGGATTACCACTGGTCCGAGTTGGGGGCGAGCGGGTATTCCGCCAGCGCGAAAACCTCGATTACACCGTGCCGCATGGCTTCGCCGGCAGCATTCTCAATCTCGAACCGGGTACTGAATACGAGTGCCAGTTCACGATGACCGACCCGGATGGCGTCGGTGGGGCCGCCCGGCAAACGGTAAAGGTGAAGACGCGTACCGAGCCGATGGCTTCCTCGGCCGGACGCACTTTGCACGTCTACGCGCCGGACTACAAGGGCCCACGCACCGAGCCCAGCTTTACTGGCTTGCTGCAGGCCTACTATGGCGCTGGCCTTGGGGACTGGAGTGTGGTGTGGGAGCGCCGCGCCAAGCCGGGTGACACGATTGTGGTGCATGCCGGGCTCTACAAGCCCGAGCGCCTGAACTACGTCGACCCCATGATGGCGCCATTTGACGGCACGATGTCGCTGACGCTCAAGGGTACGCTGGACAAGCCGATCACGATCAAAGCCGCCGGCGATGGCGAGGTGATCTTTGACGGCGACAACAATGCCCGTCTCTTTGATGTGATGGCGAGCGAGCACCATATATTCGAAGGCCTGACGTTCCGCAATACGGGTATCGCGATCTTTGCGGGATCCAAGGAAGTGCTCGGAGCAAAGAACCTGACGGTGAAGAACTGCCGGTTTGAGAACATCGGCTTTGGGGTGTGGACGGAGTTCGCCGGCTCGAGCGACTTCTACATTGCTGACAACCTGTTTATTGGCCGCGATGATCGCTTCCGTCTGATTGGCTGGACGGGGCCGCTGTGGGCGAGCGCCGGCGCATACGGCTCGCACCAGATGGTGAGCTACTACGCCATCAAGGTTTACGGCCCGGGCCACGTGATTGCGCGCAATGCGATCGCCTACTTCCACGATGCGATTGGCATTTCCACCTACGGCACGCCGGAGGCTGACCCCGAGCGGCGCGCCTCTTCAATCGACATTTACGGTAATGATATGCACCTGCTCAACGATGACTACATCGAGACTGATGGCGGCGTGCACAACATTCGTGTGTTTGAAAATCGCGGGGTGAACGCGGCGCAGGGTGGCTACAGTTGTCAGCCGATCTTCGGTGGGCCGGTGTACTTCTACCGCAACCTGCTGTATCACGTGCCCAGTGGGGTGGCGTTCAAATTCTCGGCCAAGCCGACCAACCTTTTCGTGTGGCACAACACCCTCATTGGTGAGCAAACCGTGCGTGACCCGTATTCGGGGGTACACTGGGCGAACAATCTCTTTCTGGGACGCGATACGCCTGAGCGGGGGATCATGACCTGGGCCAATGCCACCAGCGTCTATAGCAGCGACTACAACGGCTATCGCCCCAATCGTGGCGTGGCCGCGCAATATGCCTGGCTGGCGCCCGCGGCAGGGCAAACTGCCTATACGGCCGATGCGAAAGAGTGGAAGACGTTTGCGACGATCAAAGATCTGCAGGCTGCTACCGGGCAGGAGGCGCACGGCATCGAGGTGGACTACGACATCTTTGAACGCATGACGCCGCCCGACCCCACACAACGCCATGCCGTGTATCACGCCATGGATCTCAACTTTGCTCTGCGCCCCAACAGCAAGGCCGTAGACGCCGGTAAGCCTATTCCGACCATCAACGAAGGTTTCTCAGGCAAGGCACCCGATCTCGGCGCACTCGAGACGGGCAGGCCTTTGCCGAAGTATGGCCCGCGCTGGCTTACCTGGCAGCCCTTCTACCGATAGCGATCAGCGCCATGCCAATCACAGCCATCATCCACGAGCCGGGCTCGGGGACGCTCGCTTCTGCTCCCGGACGGGTGTTTACGAAGCGGAACGAATGGTTGTCGGTCTCAAAGGCATTCGAGGTGGAATAGAGGACGATGCGGTCAAACTGTTCGGCAACCGTGTCGGCAAACACGTTGACATAAATCCCACGCCCCTGATTGCCGTCGGCGGGGAAACCACCTAAGGTGGCAAGCTGAGTTCCACTTAGGGAGTTCACCTTAGTGTTACCTAAGTATAAATCCACAAAGTTGTAAGTATCGAGGCTTCCGGCGAAGAACCCAAAGTAGTTCACCGCAGCGGCAAAGCGCACGTTGACGCTCTGTCCACGGGCGGGGCCGATCGTCAGATAGGCGGACGTATCGTTGGGCGGAGCGGCGCTCACCGATGCCGTCGAACCCGTGATAATATTCGTCGCAAGCCCTTCATAAACCACGTTCGCGTTGTTGGGCAGCAGGCCGTTGTTGAAGTCGATGGTGATGGTGTTCGAGACCAGGGTGAACAGGCCCTGGTTGGTCACCGCAGTGCCGCCACTGGTAACGGTAATGCCGAAAACGGACTGCGCGATTAAGGTAAGTACGATAAGCAGAGTAGTGCGCATGGCTTAAGGATTGCGCCTAGTATTCTTAGTAGCAATAGGAAGTAAGTACTAAATTAAACACATGAACAGACGTCAATTTCTCTCCGGTCTCGGCGCCACGCTGGCTCCTCTGGCAGGCCAGTCAGCCCGACCCAACGTCGTGCTGATCTATGCCGATGACATTGGCTACGGCGACCTGAGCTGCTATGGCGCAACCGCCGTCAAGACGCCCAATCTGGACCGGCTGGCGAAGCAGGGCGTCCGCTTTACTGATGCGCACAGCTCATCGGCGACGTGTACCCCGAGCCGCTACTCGATGCTGACCGGTGAGTACGCCTGGCGCAAGAAGGGCACCGGCGTGCTGCCAGGTGATGCGCGACTGATACTCGATCCGCGACGGCTGAGCTGGCCTGAAATGATGCGTAGTGCGGGATACCGCACGGGGGTGGTAGGCAAGTGGCATCTTGGCCTGGGTGAGGGGAATGTGGATTGGAATGGCGAGATCAAGCCCGGGCCGCTCGAGGTGGGCTTTGATTCGGCGTTCCTGATGCCGGCTACTGGAGATCGCGTCCCCTGTGTTTATGTGAAGGACCGGCGAGTGGTCAACCTCGACCCCAAAGATCCGATCCGCGTGGATTACACGAAGCCCATAGGCGACGAACCGACGGGCAAGAAGAACCCAGAGCTACTCAAGATGCGCTACAGCCACGGCCACGATATGGCGATCGTCAACGGCGTGAGTC
>CAZBTA010000148.1:0-12972 GCA_964494515.1 uncultured Bryobacter sp. | reverse complement strand
GCATCTTGAGCTTCCTCATGCTGCGCTCTCTCCGTCAGGCCCGTTATTCCAATGAGAACGTCGGCCACTTCGCCCTCGCCTCCAGGTCCTACGCCCACTTCACCTCGCCCATCCGCCGCTACCCCGACCTCATCGTCCATCGCATCCTCGCCGGCATGCCCTACGACGAGCAGCAACTCAAGGAGATCGCCGACGACACCAGCTTCTCCGAGCGCCGCGCCGCCGAGGCCGAACGCGAGCTCGTCGACTGGAAAAAGATGCGCTTCATGAGCGAGCGCGTCGGCGACGAGTTCAACGCCCTCATCATCTCCACCACCAAATACGGCTGCTTCGTCGAGCTCGAAGAGCTCTTCATCGAAGGCCTCGTCCCCATCGAGACGCTGCCCAAAGACAGCTATTCGTACCAGGAAAACTCCCGCCGCATCATCGGCCAGCGCACAAAGCGCACCTTCGCCATCGGCGACAAGGTCCGCGTCGCTCTCGTCAAAGTTGACCTCTACGAAAAGCGCCTGCAGTTCATGCTCGTTTAAGCTGGGAGATATGTCTGCACGTACGACTACCCTCAAGGGCAACCCCCTCACCCTGGTTGGCCCTGAACTCAAGGTTGGCGACAAGGCCCCTGATTTCGAGCTGATTGGCTCCGACCTCAAGCCCGTCACCCTCGGCCCCGGCGGCACTGTCCGCATCTTCTCCGTGGTGCCCAGCCTCGACACCCCCGTTTGCGACGCCCAGACCAAGCGCTTCAACGATGAAGTCGCCAAGCTCGACGGCCTCGAAGTCATCACCGTCTCCATGGACCTGCCCTTCGCGCAGAGCCGCTGGTGCGGTGCCTTCGGTGTCGACAAGGTCAAGATGCTGTCCGACCACAAGACGGCCAGCTTCGGCGCCAACTACGGCACCCTCATCGAGCCCCTGCGCATCGAGTCCCGCGCCATCTTTGTCATCGACAAGGAAAACGTGATCCGCCACGTCGAATATGTCGGCGAAGTCGCCGATCACCCCAACTACGAAACCGCTCTCGCCGCCGCTAAGGCCGCCCTCTAAAGCCCTTCGTAGCGATCAGCAACAGCGCCGCCAGGCCCACCATCCCCCAGCTTCCGGGCTCGGGCACAATGGTGAAGCCTGGCGGCTCTTCTTTTCCACCGCCACCACCACCGCTACCATTCGTCGGCGGATTCCCCGGCCCGCCCGGCGTTCCTGGATCCCCCGGATTACCAGGATTGCCAGGATTTCCCCCTCCACCCGGATTCCCCGGCCCGCTCGGTCCATTGCTTTCCCCGGGCGGCGTCACCCCGGCCACCACAATCGGCGGCGTCCCGCTCGAGGTTGGATAGTTCGGTACAAACGCCTCAAGCGGCGGCGCTGGAAACAGCCTCGGCCCCACCGGCCCGTCAAACACCATCCCGCTCCCCAGCGGAAAAGTCACCATCGTCACCGGCGGAAAAGGCTCAACTGGCAGCCCTGGCCCCACCACCAGCGGCGGATTGTACCCACCCACCGGCAGGCTCGGCTCCGGCCTCACATAAAACGGCCACCACCAATAACGCTCGAGCACAATACCCCCTTCGCTCGGCGCCTGCGGCAACCCACCCGGATACCCACCGCCGATCATCCCCGCCGTCGGCGGTGGCGCCACGGCCAGCGCCTCTTCCGGCAGTGTGCCCCCACTCATCGTCGCCAGCGCTTGTGGCGCATTCGGGTTCATCCGGAAAAGATCGCCCCCCATCTGCGACATCAGCCCATCGGGCAACACCCCGTTTGGCACCTCATAGCTCGGCGCATCCATCAGCGCCTGCGCCGGCTCGCCGCCCCGCAGAACGGGTTCCATTGGCGTCGCCGAGACGCGGTTGCCACACCGGCCCCGCAACACATTCTGCCCATCGCTCAGCAACACCTCACCCGCCTTCAGCGCCACCGGCTTTCCCGTCCAGAACACCTGCGTCCCCACGCGATAGCTCACATACGCCTTGCCCGGCTCCATCAGTCGGAACGGCCGCAACTTGTCCAGTTGAATCCCCTGATAGTGCTGCCGCACCACCTTGTCGGCCTTCACCTTTTGCTTCACTTCCGCCTGATTCGCCGTTCCCCCCGGCACCACCGAAAACGGAAACACCGGCCGCTTTTTGAGGTCCACCTGGTGGTTCTCCGCCAGTTCCTCCGCGTGGAACCGCGCCGCCACCTTCGGCTGTTTGCCAGTCTCACTCGCACACGAGGCGAGCCAGAGGCACAACGCTACTGACCAGGCAAACTTCATTAAGGCTAAGTGCTTTACCTTACAGGATACCCACGCATACCGCAGTGCTACAATGTCCTTTTGGTACCTGCCTCCCTTTCCTCCCAGAACTTGGACGCGGTAGTAGTCTCAACCCTCGTCAACATCCGCTATTTCAGCAAGTTCACCGGTTCAAACGCCGTCCTCGTTCTCCATGAGCGCGGTAGCCGTCTGTTTACCGATCCCCGCTACACCATCCAGGCCCAGCAGGAATCCTCCTTCCCTGTCGAGATCGTCTCCGGCCCGCTGCTGCCCGCCGTCCTCAAGCACCTCAAAAAGCTCAAGGCCCGGCGCATCGGTTTCGAGGATCGCCGCATCTCCTATCAACAATGGAAGGCTCTTTCCGCCTCGGGCACGCTCGTTGAGCTCTCCGACGCCATTGAGCAGATGCGCATGGTCAAATCCGATTCCGAACTCGCCACCATCCGCTCGAGCGTCGATCTCAACGATCGCGCGCTTGCCGCCGCCATGCGCAAGTTCAAGGTCGGTATGAAGGAATCAGATCTCGCCAGCGAAATCAATTTCCAGATGCGCAAGCTCGGCGCGGAATCCACCGCCTTCGACACCATCGTCGCCAGCGGTCCCCATTCCGCCCTGCCCCATGCCCACCCCCGCCCCGTCAAGATCGAGCGCGGCGGCTACCTGCTCATCGATATGGGCGCCTGCCTCCATGGCTACATGAGCGACATGACGCGCACCTATGGCGTCGGCGATATGCCCCGCAAGGCTGTCCGCGTCTACAAGGCCGTGCTCGAGGCCCAACTCGCCGCCATCGATGCCGTCCGCCCCGGCAAAACCGCAGCCAGCATCCACGAAGCCGCCGTCAAAGCCCTCAAGGGCCACGGCCTCGACAATTTCTTTATCCATTCCACCGGCCACGGCCTCGGGCTTGAGATTCACGAGGGCCCGCGGCTTGGCAAGGCGGACAAGACCCGGCTTACCGCCGGCATGACCATCACCATCGAACCCGGCGTTTACCTCGAGGGCTTCGGTGGGGTGCGCATTGAAGACACCGTGCTCGTTACCCCTACGGGCGTCGACATTCTGACAAAGACTCCAAAAGATTGGACAATAGTAGGTTAGACCCTGAAAATGACTATCGAAGAGATCAAAGAACTGATCCAGCTCGCCAACGAAAGTGGCGTGGCGGAACTTGAAGTACAACGTGGCGAACATCGTGTCCGCATCCAGCGCGCCGTTGCGCAGCGGGAGGTTGTGCTTCCCGCCGCCCCCGTGGCCGCTCCGGTTGCCGCCATCCCGGCGGTAACGGCTGCTCCGGCGGCTGCCCCCGTGGATAACCTGCACACCATCAAGTCGCCGATCGTCGGCACCTTCTACTCGGCTCCTTCTCCTGAAGCCGCCCCCTTCGTCAAGCCCGGCGATTCGGTCACCCCCAAGAGCACCGTCTGCATCATCGAGTCCATGAAGCTCATGAACGAAATCGAAGCAGAAATCTCGGGCACCATCGTCGCCTGCCTCGTCGAGAACGGCAAGCCCGTTGAATACGGCGAAGCCCTCTATACCGTCCGCCCCCACTAGAAACCCATGTTTCAAAAGATTCTGATTGCCAACCGTGGCGAGATCGCCCTCCGCGTCATCTGCGCCGCCAAGGAACTCGGCATCAAGACCGTTGCCGTCTACTCCGAGGCCGATCGCCACAGCCTTCACGTGCGCTTCGCCGATGAGGCGGTCTGCATCGGGCCCGCCAAGAGCGCCCGCAGCTACCTCGACATCCCCAGCGTCATCAGCGCCGCCGAGATCACCAATGCCGAAGCCATCCACCCCGGCTACGGCTTCCTGAGCGAAAACGACAAGTTCGCCGAAGTCTGCAAGATGAGCGGCATCAAGTTCATTGGGCCGCCCCCCGACGTCACCCGCATGATGGGCCTCAAGCAGAAGGCCCGCCAGGTCATGAAGGACGCCGGCGTGCCCGTGCTCCCCGGCTCGCAGGAAGCTCTCACGAGCGCCGAAGAAGCCCTCGAGTTCGCCGAGAAGATCGGCTACCCCGTCATCCTCAAGGCCGCCGCCGGTGGTGGTGGTCGTGGCATGCGCGTCGTCAATGCCGCCTCCGAGTTGCCCAACCTGCTCGCGCAGGCGCAGTCTGAAGCCGGCGCCGCCTTCAGCGTTCCCGACATCTACCTCGAAAAGTACATCGGCGCCCCGCGCCACATCGAGTTCCAGGTGCTCGCCGACGAACACGGCAACGTTGAAGTCCTGGGCGAGCGTGAGTGCTCCATCCAGCGCCGCCACCAGAAGCTCATCGAAGAAGCGCCCTCCCCGGCGATGACGCCTGCGTTGCGTGAGGAAACGATCGCCGCCCTCAAGAAGGCCCTCAAAGCCATCGGCTATCAGAACGCCGGAACCGTCGAGTTCCTCATGGACGAAAAGGGCAAGCTCTACTTCATCGAAGTCAATGCTCGCATCCAGGTCGAACACCCCGTCACCGAAATGATCACCGGCGTCGACCTCGTCAAGGCCCAGATCCGCGTCGCCGCGGGTGAGAAGCTGCCCGATATCCTCGGCGGCCCCATCACCCTCACCGGCCATGCCATCGAGTGCCGCATCAATGCCGAACATCCCGAGACCTTTGCTCCCTGCCCCGGCAAGATCACTGGCCTTAATATCCCCGGTGGCATCGGCGTCCGCGTCGATACCGCCATCTACACCGACGGCGTCATCCCGCCCTATTACGACTCTCTCGCGGCCAAGCTTATCGTCCATGGCAAGGACCGCGCCGAGGCCATCGCCCGCATGAAGCGCGCGCTGGATATGTTCGTCGTGGAGGGGATCTATACGTCCATCCCGCTGCAAAGAAAAATCATGAACGATGAGGACTTTGCCGCTGGCCGTATGGATACCACCTTCATTGCCCGTAAACTCGCTACGTTGCAGAAATCCTAGGAGAACATCGCATGTCGATCAGCTTTGACCCGCGCAACCTGCTTGCGTCCATGGTGGGCGAAGAAAACGGCCTTACCCAGGCCGAAATCGATGGAGCCAAAGACGCGGCCCTCGCCGCTCTCAAGAGCTTTCGCCAGCAGTTTGACGAAGGCAAGTACGGCTTCCCCGATCTGCCAAATCAGAAGAAGTTGATCTCCGAGATCGAGTCGGCCGCCAAGAAACTGGCCGGCACCTACGACACGATCTGCGTCGTCGGCATCGGCGGCAGCGCCCTCGGCGTTTGGGCCGTTGACTGCGCCGTTCGTGGGCCGCACCCGGTTCAGGGCCTGCACTCCACCAAGAATCCCCGCATCGTCATCCTCGACAACGTCGACCCCGACTTCATCCACAACGCTCTCGAGAGCATGTCGCCCAAGAAGACCATCGTCGTCGTCATCGCCAAGTCCGGCTCGACGGCCGAGACGATGTCCGGCTTCCTCGTCATGCGTGAGTGGCTCATGAACTCACTCGGCAAAAAGGCCGCAAGCCGTATCATCGCCGTCACCAGCGAGGGCCGTGGCGACCTCAAAGTCCTCGCTACCAAAGAAGGCTACACCACGTTCCACATCCCCGAGAATGTCGGTGGCCGCTTCAGCGTGCTGTCGGCCGTCGGCCTCGTGCCGGCCGCCCTCGCTGGCGTCAACATCAAGAAGCTCTGCCGTGGCGCCGCCGCCATGACCGAGACCTCCTGGAGCGAGAACCTCGAGGAGAACATCTCCCTCAGCGCCGCCCTCCACCACTGGCTCATCTGGACCAGGAAGAACAAGTCGATCCAGGTCGCCTTCCCCTACAGCAACTTCCTCTGGGGCACCGCCTTCTGGTTCCGCCAGCTCTGGGCTGAATCCCTCGGCAAAGCCAAGGACCGCACCGGCGCCACCGTCAACGTCGGCCAGACGCCCGTCGCCGCCCTCGGCACCACCGACCAACACTCCCAGGTCCAGCTCTACATGGAAGGCCCCAACGACAAGGTCTTCTCCTTCTGGGTCGTCGAAAAGCCGAAGAAGCAGATCAAGATCCCCAAGGCCAAGCTTGGCCTCGATGGCTTTGACTATCTCGGTGGCCAGCAGATGGGCAAGCTGCTCGATGCCGAGCGCCGCGCCACTGAAGCCGCCCTCGCCTCGAACGGCCGCCCCAACTGCACGTTCACTCTCGAGAAGGTCGACGAAGAACACCTCGGTGCCTTCTTCCAGTTGATGGAATTCGAAACCGCCTTCATCGGCGAGTTGCTCAACATCAATGCCTTCGACCAGGAAGGCGTCGAGCTGGGCAAGAAGTTCACCTTCGCCCTCATGGGCCGCGCTGGCTGGGACGAGTTCAAGGAACGCTTTGCTGATTACGAGAAGAAGCGCGGTTAGTCTTCTAGCCGCCCCCCAACTCAACCTCATCGAATCCATTGAGACCCGCTTGCTCTGGGAGGGCAAGCGGGCTCGCACTTGTTGGTTCCATCCCAAGGTCGCCGTCATGCGCGACCGCCTCTTCATGACCGTCCAGTTGCTCACCGCCTCCGACGTCATGCACCAGCCTCACTTCTCCGACTCCTTCGACGGCGGCAAGACATGGTCGCCCCGCCAACCCATCCCCGCCCTCGAGCGTCGCGTCCTCGGTGGCGGCTTTGAAGACGTCACCAGCGACATCGTCCCCGAGTTCCACCCCCAATCCGGCAACGTCCTCTGCCTCGGCCAGGACGTCCACTACAAAGACGAAAAACTCATCCGCCCCAGTGAAGACCGCTGGATCCGCTACTTCGTCCGTCGCCACGACGGCTCCTGGTCCACTCCCCGCAAGCTCGAGTTCCAACACCCCGAGGCCTCCCAGATGATGAGCGCCGGTTGCGGCCAGCGCTGGACGCTGCCAAATGGCGACGTCCTCATCCCCGTCAGCCTCGTCACCGACCGTCCCGACCATAGCGTCAGCACCCTCCTCTGCCGCCTCCAGGGCGAGACGCTCACCTCCCTCCGCATCGGCAACATCCTCAAGCTCCCCGTCAAGCGCGGCCTGCTCGAGCCCTCGATCACGCGCTACGCCGGCCAGTTCTGGATGACGATCCGCTCCGAAGACGATCGCGCCCACTTCACGTCCTCTCGCGACGGCCTCTCCTGGGGCCCGCTTGAGACCTACACCTTCGACGACGGCTCGCCCCTCATCACCTCTACCACCCAGCAACACTGGATCCGCCACCGCGAGCAGCTCTACCTCACCTACACCCGCCGCGACGATTCCAACCTCAACATCATGCGCTGGCGCACCCCCACCTACCTCGCCGTCTTCGACACCCGCAAACGCCAACTGCTCAAGGCCACCGAACGCATCCTCGTCCCCCGCGATGGCGACGCCATGCACGGCAACTTCCACGTCACCCATATCAGCCCCCGCGAAACGCTCATCACCCTCGGCGACATCCTCGTCGACACGCCCTTCCGTGGCGATACCCTGATCACCTCCATCCGCTGGCGGCGAGACAACGATGCGCGAGCGGGCGTTTGAGTTCGCCCTCGCCGCGCTGCTGCTGACCGTCCTCTTCACCGAGTCGCTCAGCAACTTCCACCTGCTCGTCCCCGCCACCTCCTGGCTCCTCGCCATCACCATCCTCGCTCTCGGTGCTTGGCACTGCCGCCATCTCCGCCTCCCCACCACCCGCGATTGGGCCGTCGCCATACCAACAGGCCTCACCACGCTCATCTGGCTCACCGAAGGCCTCATCGCCCTCTCCAGTCCCCCCAATTCCTCCGACGCCATGGCCTATCACATGCCCCGCGTCCTCATGTGGATCCAGCAGCGCAGCGTCGACTTCTTCCCCACTCCCTACCTCAACCAGATCATGCTGCAGCCCCTCCACGAGTACCTCACGCTGCACCTCTACCTCCTCGCCGGCTCTGACCTCCTCGCCAATACCATCGCCTGGCTCTCCACCGGCGGCTACATCCTCGGCTCAACGCTGATCGCCCGCCACCTCGGCGCTTCCTCACGCGGCCAGGCCCTCACCGCCCTGCTCACCGCCACCCTGCCCAATGGTCTGCTCGCCGCCACCGGCGCCAAGAACGAAGCCCTCCTCGCCTTTCTCTTCACCGCCCTCGTCTACTACGCGCTCGCCGCCGATAAGTGGCGCCTCGCCGTCGCCTGTGGCCTCGCCTGCTTCACCAAAGGCACGGCCTATCTCTTCGCCGGCCCTGTTATCCTCCTGCTCTTGCCCCGCGCCATTCCCCACGTCGCCCTCGCCACCATCCTCATCCAGGCCCCTTTCCTCGCCCGCAACATCGACCTCAGCGGCTCGCCCCTCGGCTTTGATTCCGCCCACGCCGACGGCCGCTTCCGCTGGCGCAACGAGCCCCTCGGCCCTGCCGCCCTCGCCTCCAACCTCATCCGCCACACCAGTGAACAGCTCGGCTCCGGCAGCCCCGCCTGGAACAACGCCGTCTTCGCAACCGCCCTCGCTACCCACCACGCCCTCGGGCTCGACCCCCAATCCCCCGCCACCACCTGGCCCCATGAGAAGTTCGCCGCCCCCCGCAAGGCCAACCACGAGACCGACGCGAACAACCGCTGGCACCTCCTCCTCTTCCTCGGCGCCGCCGCCTACCTCCTCACGCAGCGCCACCCCCAGGCCACCCGCCTCACCCTCGCCCTCGTCTCGGGCCTCCTGCTCTTCTGCCTTTACCTCAAGTGGCAGCCCTTCATGGCCCGCATGTTCCTGCCTCTGTTCGCCACCTCCTGCGCCATCACTGGCCTCGCCCTCTCACGCACCCGCTGGTGGCTCCAATGCGCCATCATCATCTTCCTGCTCGACGGCGCGCGCCTCCCCCTGCTCAAGAGCTGGATCCGCCCCCTGCTCGGCCCCCAGTCGGTATTACGCGTCTCACGCACCGACCAATACTTCGCCGACATGACCACCTGGGGCATGCGCGACAAATACGACGAGACGCTCGCCACTCTCAAGGCGTCCCCCTGCCGCACCATCGCCCTCGACATCAACCGCTTCCAGCTCATCTACCCGCTTGAGGCTCTGCTTCTCCAGGCCCACCCCGACACTCGCTTCGTCTACGTCAACGTCACCAACCCCTCAAGCAAATACGAAGGGCGCACGGCTCATCTCAAGCCCTGCGCCCTCGTCTGCCTTGCCTGTGATCGCTGGCTGCCCTAACCGCGGGGCACAAATTTCAGCGACACCGAGTTCATGCAATACCGCAGCCCCGTCGGCCGCGGCCCATCCGGAAACACATGCCCCAGATGCGCATCACACCGCGCACAGCGATTCTCCGTGCGCTCCATGCCCAACGTGCTGTCCGTCAGATCGAGCACATTCTCCTTGGCGATCGGCGCCCAGAAGCTCGGCCATCCCGTGCCCGAATCAAACTTCGTCTTCGAATCAAACAACGCCGTGTCACAGCACACACAGCGGTACAAGCCATCGGCATAGTTCTTGTTCAACTTGCCGGTAAAGGCCCGCTCCGTGCCCTGCTCCCGCGTCACGTGGTAAGTCAGCGCGTCCATCTGCTTCTTCCACTCCGCCGGCGCCTTCACGATCTTGTCTACCTCGACCACGCCGGTCTTCTTCCCCGCCGCGTCAAACTCGACAATCTTCACCTTCTTCACCGCAGCCCGCAGCCCCACGGCTGCGAGCGAAAACAGACTCCACAATCGTCGCGTCATCACTTGCGCTTCCTCACACATCCGGGGAACTGCTTCTTTAGCTTCTCCACCTTCGGGTCGCTCACATTCACCACATACGACGTCTTGTTGTGCGCCGAGTAGTTCTGGTGATAAGCCTCTGCCGTGTAGAACTTGTCGAGCGGCGCCAGTTGCGTCACGATCGGGTTCTTGAACACCTTCGCCTCATCAAGCTGCTTGATGTAGGCCTCGGCAATCTTCTTCTGTTCATCGTTCACGTAGAAAATCGCGCTGCGATACTGCGGCCCGACGTCATAGCCCTGACGATTGAGCGTCGTCGGGTCATGCGCCACCGCGAAGAAAATCTTGAGCAACTGACCATAGCTCACCTTGGACGGGTCATAGGTAATCAGAATCGCCTCCGCATGCCCCGTGCGCCCGCTCGAGACGATGTCATACTTCGCCGTCTCCTTGGTGCCACCCGAGTACCCGCTCACCACGTCCTCAACGCCTTCCATAATCTCGAACACCGCCTCGGTACACCAGAAGCACCCGCCCGCCAGCACCGCCGTCGCCTTGTCGGGTTTCCCCGCCAGCGGCGCGTCGACTTTCGGATCCGGAAAATCAGCAGCCATCAGTTTTTCTCCTTCCATGGCAAAGATCGCGCCTAGCGCGACCGGCATCAACTTCTGAATGAGCTTTCTCATACGCAACCCTATTGTCTACCCTCTTGGATGAAGTTACGATCCCCCCAGATTCCTTAAGTGTGTGACGCCAAACCCCTCCTCGCTCTTCAACCCGTACCCCATCATCCGGTCAAACGCGATGTGCACCGGCCACACCATCCACAGCGGATCAAACCCGCTCAACGCCAGCACCGGCAATGCCACCGCATAGCTGTGCGCCACGTTGTACGCCCACGCCCCCACCCGCGCATTCTTGAGGTACCCCAACATCGCGAGATCCGGCAGCAGAAACAACCCCAACATCCACCACCACCCTCCCCCCATCCGCGAGTAGGCCCACAGCAGCCCCACCAACACCACCGCCGCTTCCACTCTCAACCACATACTGAAATTGTTCTGCTTCATGCCTAACACTGTACGGCTTCCACAAAACCGTGTCAAGCCTTACACTGTTCAATATGCCGTTTCCCTCTCGCACCAATCCCGACGCCGTCCTTGATCAGGCCATCGCCCTGATTGAAGAGTCCGGCTGGGACGCTCTCTCCATGCGTGAGCTTGCCGCCCGCCTCGGCGTCCGCGCCTCCAGCCTCTACCACCACTTCAAAGACCGCAAAGCCATCGAAGCCGCCCTCGGCGAACGTGCCGCCTCCGGCCTGCTCGACGCCATGCGCCGCGCCAAAACTCTCGAATCCATGGCCCGCGCCTATTGCAACTTCGCCCGCAACAACCGCGCCCTCTACCACCTCATCGCCAGCGCCCCCTCCACCGCCGACGAGGCCCCGGCCGGCCGCGAGCTTTGGCAACTCCTGCTATCCACCATCAGCCCCATCACCGGCAACAAGGACGACACCGCGGCCGCTGTCGCCCTCTGGTCCTATCTCCACGGCTACATGGCCCTCGAGTTTTCCGGCAAGTTCGGCGCCTCCGGCCCCAAGGGTGGCTTCGAGCGCGGCCTCACTGCCCTGATCACCGGCCTCGCCAGCAAAAAGGCATATACTCTGAAACGGTAATCGCCCCATGCTCCGTCGCTCCTTCCTCGCCTCTTCCCTCGCCTACAACGTCTCCGCCCAGACCTTCGACGTACAAAAGAAACGTCGCGTCGGCCTGATCGGCTCCGGCTGGTACGGCAAGTCCGACATCCTCCGCCTCGTACAGGTCGCCCCCATCGAGATCGTCTCCATCTGCGACGTCGACAAGGTCATGCTCGACCAGGCCGCCGACCTCATCGCCTCCCGCCAGGTCTCCAAAAAGCGCCCCCGCACCTTCACCGACTACCGCAAAATGCTCGCCGAGAAAGACCTCGACATCGTCGAGATCGCCACGCCCGACCACTGGCACGCTCTGCCCATGATCGACGCCGCCAAAGCCGGCATCGACATGTACGTCCAGAAGCCCATCTCCGTCGACGTCATTGAAGGCGAAGCCATGCTCGCCGCCGCGCGCAAGAACAATCGCGTCGTTCAGATCGGCACCCAGCGCCGCTCCACGCCCCATCTCATCGAGGCCAAAGAGCGCTTCATCGACTCCGGCAAGCTCGGCAACATCGCCTACGTCGAGATCTACTGCTACTACCACATGCGCGCTCGCGAGAACCCCGCCGACACCGCTCCGCCCGCCAACCTCGACTACGAAATGTGGACCGGCCCCGCCCCCATGCGCCCCTACAATCCGCTCGTCCACCCGCGCCGCTGGCGCGCCTTCAACGAGTACGGCAACGGCATCATGGGCGACATGTGCGTCCACATGCTCGACATGGTTCGCTGGATGATGGGCCTCGGCTGGCCCACCAGCATCTCCTCGGCCGGCGGCATCCTCGTCGACAAGGCCTCCAAGGCCAACATCCCCGACACCCAGGAAGCCACCTTCGATTTCCCCAACGTCAAAGTCGTCTGGACCCATCGCTCCTGGGGCGCTCCGCCCGATCCCAAGTACCCCTGGGGCGCCACCTTCTACGGCGACAAGGGCACCCTCAAGGCCTCCGTCCAGAGCTACGACTACGTGCCCATGGCCAAGGGTGAATCCCCCGTCCACAAGGACGTCACCTACGAGTTCGAGCAATACCCCGAAGACCGCACCGAACAAGACCTCGAGCGCCACGTCGCCCCGGCCATCCGCGGCCACATGCGCGACCTGCTGGCCGCGATCGACAAACGCTCAAAGCCCGTCGCCGACATCGAACAGGGCCACATCTCCACGGCCAGTTGCATCCTCGCCAACCTCTCCATGCAGCTCGGTCGCACGCTGCGCTACGACCATGCCAAACGCATCGTCACCGGCGACGCCGAGGCCACCCGCCTCCTCCGTCGCCCCTATCGCAAACCCTGGGTCCACCCCGAAGTCTAATTCCGCCGGGCCCGCTCAAGGCGGGCCTTTTGCATCACCAGGTCCTCCCGCTCGGGATACAGTTGCATCGCCCTGTTCAGCAATTGCTCGGCCTCATCAAACCGCTTGGTCGAGATCCGCGATTCA
>CAZBTA010000147.1:0-13011 GCA_964494515.1 uncultured Bryobacter sp. | reverse complement strand
AGGACACCGCCCTTTCACGGCGATAACCGGGGTTCGAATCCCCGTGGGGACGCCATCCTCCCTTTGTTGTATCCTTCCCTTTGTGAGGTTTTTCCTCCTCTTCCCCCTTTTGCTTGGCGCGCAGGAGCTTGTTCTCGAGCACCGCTATACGCCTGACGCCGACCAACCCGTCGCCCGGCGCGAATCTCCACAACCCTTTCATGCGGTAGGACTTATCGCCGACGAACACTTTCACGTCCGGCTGCGCGCGAGCGCCGATGGCGTTACGTGGACGCCCTGGCAACAGCTCGAGCTCGGCCATGAGGGCGGCTCGCTTGCCTGGTTTGATATCCCTGCCCGCCATATCGAATGGATCGCCCCGCGGCCGCTGCGGATGGTGCTGATCAACCCTGATATGTCCCGCGCGACGAACTCCAAAGTGCCCCGTCGAGGCGCCGAACCGGAGATTGTGCCCCGCGCTGGATGGGGTTGTGGCGCGGAATGCGCCCCGCGCGAGGCGCCGATCTTTGCCAATGTCACGCATCTGGTCGTGCACCATTCAGCCGGCGCCAACACGGCCACCAGTTGGCCGGCGGTGATCCGCAGCATCTGGGTGCTGCACGTGCAGGGCAACGGTTGGAACGACATCGGCTACAACTTTCTGATCGACCCGAACGGCGTCATCTACGAGGGCCGCGCCGGCGGGGATGGCGTAATCGGGGCGCACTTTTCGGGCGTCAACACCGGCACCATGGGCGTCTGCCTGGTTGGCACTTACAGCACCCAGCCGCCCACGCCTGCCGCGATCACGAGCCTCAGCCAACTGCTCACCGCCAAGGCCCAGCGCTGGAACCTCGACCCGAGCGGCCAGACGTTGCACGCGGCGAGCGGCCTGACGCTGAACGTGATCAGCGGCCATCGCGACGCAGGCCTGAGCACTCGCGCGAGCGGCACCACCGAGTGCCCCGGCAACGGACTTTATACCTGGCTACCCGAGGTGCGCCGTACGGTAAATGCCGCGAGCGGCTGCTCGATCGATCTCGCCCGTCGCAACTACTGCTTTGGGGCCGCGGGGGGCGAGACGCTGGTCGAGTTCACCAATCCGCGCGGTTGCGAGGTCTGGGTGGAGCTCACGGCAAGCTGGATCAGCGTTGCAGGCGGCAAGATCATCACCCAACCCAACACCAGCACTACACTGCGCCGCGCCGACGTGCGTATCGCCGGCAAAGTGATCGAGGTCACCCAGTCCGCCGCTGGCGTAAACACCCCGCCCTGCATTGCCCGCGATGGCATACTGAATGCCGCCAGTTTCGCGGCTGGCCCGCTGACAGCGGGCGCGCTGGTCAGCGTCTTTGGCGTCGATCTTGCGTCTACCAACGGCCGCACCGAAGTGGTCGTGAACAACCGCCTCAACGCGACGGTGCTCGCCGCGACGCCCAACCAGGTAAACTTTCAACTGCCCGCCGGCGTCAGCACCGGCAGCGCGCGGCTCGAGGTCATCCGCGATGGCGTACGCAGCGCCGAGGCGATGTTCTGGGTCACCGAGGCCAACCCCGGCATCTTTGTTGCGCAAAACTTCGATGGCGCTGACATCAATCAAAAGGACCGCCCGGTGCGTGCCGGACGGCCCCTGATTGTTTACCTGACGGGAATTGGACTTGCGAACAACCAGCCGTGGCAAGTTACCGTTGGTAACATTGCCGCCACTGGGCTTTATCTGGGGCCGACTCCGGGCTTTATCGGGTTGTCACAAGCCAACCTGATCGTGCCCGAATCGTTACCAGCGGGTGAACATGCGCTCCGCGTTACTGTCAGCGGTGCATCGTCACCCGCCCTGAGCGTTTATACTGCTCTGCCCTAGACCATGAAGCCGAGGTTGCGATTGGAGAAGTTCACCAGATTGGGGAACACCTGATCGAGCCCGGCCGAGTTGACGCCAAACCAGCTGGCCATCGTGGCGCCGTACTGTTCCACGGACGTGGTGGGCAACCACAGGCCGCGATTGCCCACGTCGTCCGGGCCCTCGATGGCGAGGTTCGGGTAGGTGCCATACATGCTGCCTCCGCGAACCGCGCCCCCCATTACCAGATGATGGCCGCCCCAGGCGTGGTCGGTACCGTTGTTGCCGTTGGGGCCAAAGGTGCGATTGAAGTCTGATTCGGTAAACGTCGTCACACTGCTCTCAACGCCCAGTTCGATCGTCGAGTCATAGAAGGCCGACAACGCCGCGTTGAGCCCGGTAAACAAGCCCTGCTGGGCGGCGAGCAAGCCATCGTGATTGTCATAACCACCGGTGGAGACAAAGAAGATCTGGCGGCTGGCGCCGAGCGTGGTGCGAGCACGGATGATACGCGCCACCTGCTGCAGCTGGTTGCCGAGGCCACTTTGCGGAAACACGGTGTTGATGCCGCTCGGCCCGTTGAGCACGCTGTTAAGCACCTTGCCCACTTCGATGCCGTTGTTGACGGTCTTGTTGGCCGCCTGCACCAGCGTCAGGCCCGACTGGAAGTTCACCACCTGCTGGAATGCGCTATCACGCGCGTTCGCCGTGGCACTGCCATCAGAGCCGCTCAACCCGAGGCCGAAAGTGCCATTCACAATCGCCGGGCTCGTCACCTGCCCGATCGTGAACAGCGACCCACCGGCGGCGGAAATCGCCATCGGCAACAATGCGCTGCCGTTGGCCGCCTGCATGGCGTCGGCGGTGCGGCCGCCCCAGCCATTGCGCACGCCGCTGGTCGAGGCCTGCTGCCAGGCTTGCTGCTGGTCGGAGTGCGAGTAGAGGTTCGAGGGCACCGCCATGTTCTGGCGATACTGCGTTTTGGTGATTGGCCGGATCAGCGGGCCAACGTTGAGCACGGCCGCGGCCTTGCCCTGGTTGTAGAGCTGTTGCACGCGCGCGAGTTGCGGATGGATGCCGTAGTTGGCGCCACGATCGACGATGGGTAACAGCTGGGCCTCGGGGATGCCCGTGGCCGCGCCACGCACTTTCGAATAATCCGCATAGCGGCTGCCCATCGGGATGATCATGTTGTTCGAGTCGTTGCCCCCGAACAGGAAGACGCATACCAGCGCCTTGTAATCGCCCGTCTGCGCCAGCGCATCGAGCACGCCATAGTAGCCGAGTCCCGCGGTGGCAATCGAACGGCGCAACAGAGCGCGGCGGCTGATTTTGAGTTTGAACGAATCCATGGTTGAAATTGCCTTTCTCTGTCGAACCTAGTTCTGGATCTGATAGTGCATCGACGACAGCGCGAGATAGAGCGCCATGCGTGCCCGCGTGGTGGGGTTGGTCGTTGTGGCCAGCGTGTCGCGGATGCCCTGCTTGAGCACCTCGGGCATCACGCCGTTCATGAAGTGGGCGTTGATCATGGCGATCAGCGTTTCCACATCGGTGGCCACCGAGATGTAAGGAGTGAGGTTGGGAATTGCCTCCGCTCCCTGGTTCATCTTGAGCAGGTAGTCGATGTAGTTCACTCGCTCAAGCGCCGTCACCGGCGTCAAGCCCTGAAACTCGGGGCCATAGAAACTCGCCGCTCCCGGCACACGTGTCAGCGGGGAGAAGTAGCTGAACACGCTGGCTGGATAGAACACCTTCTGGCCCATGCGCTCAAGGTCGGCTTCGATCGGGTTGTCTGCCACGACCGTGCCTTCAAGTCCCTTGATGATGTGCATGAACGAGAGCACCGGCTCACGCAAATGGCCCGCGAATGAATTGAACGGATTGGCCACGGCCGGGTTGTCGCCAGCGCGTGCTTCCGGATCGAGCAGCACTGCCTTGACCACGGCGAACAGATCACCGCGCACGCCCTGGCCATTGTTGTTGAACGCCGCATTGACGCGCATGAGATACGCCGCCGACGGGTTGGAGGTGACCATGCTCTGGATCAGGCGCATCGACAGGAACGGCGCGACGTTTGGATGTTCAAACAGGATCGTCAGCGCCTGGTCGAGATCCTGCTCGGCGGTAAGGCCGGCCATGATCGTACGACCCAACACCTTCTTGGCCGTGTTGTCATGATTGCGTTCGACGGCCACCATCGGGGCGCCATAGTTTTCCTTGTTATGCGCCTTCGAGTCGGTGCCCATGCCGGGAGGATACGTCCAGCCGGTAAAGACACGAGAGAGATCCATTACGTCATCCTGCGAGTAGGCGGGATAAGGCGTGCCGTTGGCGTCGCGCAACGGCGAGCCATCGGCCCGCAGAAACACCGTACCGATCGTGAACAGCTGCATCACTTCGCGAGCATAGTTCTCGTTCGGATAAAGACCCTTCGCTGGATCGGCCTTGTCGTTGTTCACCATGTCAAGGTATTGGCCCATGGCGACATCAAGCGTGATGTCTTTCAGCAACTTCTTATAGTTGCCAAACGCATCGTTGAGCAGAATGCGGTGGTACGGCACAAGACCTCGCGTGGTCTGCACTTCCACTGCCGAGACGACAAACGTCTTGTGCAGTGCGAAGGCAACACGTTGCCGCAACTGGTCGCGCTTGCCCATCGCGTTGTTGAAGAATTCCGACTGCATGTCATAAACGGGGATGTTGCCGTTGGGCGTGGGCATCGTGTAGTCGGATTCCTTGAGGTTCTTCTGCTCGTCGAGCCAGGCGTCAAAGCCAATCTGCATGACGCGATAGATTTCGCTCGGCGAAGCACCCCAGGTGGCCTGCTCGAGAAACCGCTTGGCCGCCGTGTAGCTCACCTTCGGATTGGCGGGCAACACCGAGATCACCAGCGGCGCCGAAGTGGTGGGCCCCGGCGCGGGGTTTGCCACACTGATCGCCGCAATGCCTCCGGGGAAGGCCTTGGTGGTGCCGGTGACGGTGATGCTGGTCAGCGAGTTCACCGTGGCGGTCATCGGGTTGCCACTGATGCTCACCGTGGCACCGGGGGCAAAGCCATTGCCGGTGATCGTGAAGCTTACACTGCCGAGCGGCAATGTGGTGGGGTTGATCGAGCTGATCGTGGGCACAGGGTTCTGCAGTGTGACCACCGATTCAGCAAACGCATTCGTGTCCTTGACGCTGCGCACACCCACCTTGACCGAGCCGCCGACGGCGCCAATGTTGAGCGGCGCCGTGTAGACGCCAGCCGTCGTGATCGTGCCGACGGTGTTGTTACCACCAACCACGCCATTCACCGACCACGTCACACCTGTCGTATTCGTGTTGCTGACGGTGGCGGAGAACGTACGCGTGGTGCCGCCGCGCACCGTGGCCGTAGTCGGCGAAATCTTGATGCTCACCAGAGGACGTACCGTGAAGCACCGCGATGTCGAATCGGCCGCGGCCGGCGCGGGGTTGCGCACAACGACGCAATACTGTTGCGCATTGGGAAGACTGACGGTGGCGCGCAACTCCGTGGCGCTTACAAACTGCGTGGTCACAGCTGTGCCCTGCAGCAGAATCGTCGCCCCACTATAGAAGCGCGTGCCCGTCACCACCAGCGTGTGCGTGCCGATGTTGAGGTCTGTCGGCGTGATTGCGGTGGTGGTGGGCTGAGGATGTTGAAGGCTGACGGTGGCTTCGGCAAACTTGGTCGTGTTTGCCACACTGGTGGCGCGCACGGTTACCGTCGCGGGATTCGGCATCGCCACCGGCGGTGTATAGAGCCCGGCCGTACTGATGGTTCCAACAGTAGCGTTGCCTCCAGTGACTCCATTCACCGCCCAGGTGACGTTCGTATTGGCGTTGCCCGTGACAGTTTTACTGAACTGCCGCGTGCTCACCAGTGTCACCGTCGCGCTCGTTGGCGAGATGGTGACGGTTTGCGCTTGTGCCGACCACACGAGCGCAATCATGAAGATGTATTTATAAAAACTTGATCTGCGTCCCATACACTGTGGGCGATGGTAGGACTAAGAGCGGTTTAGTTACAACGAGAAAAGATACTTACGCCGTTGCCGTTCCGGCACGGATTGCATCAGGTTTATTCCCTGTGCATCCTTGTTGTATGAAGCTTTTTGCTTTGCTGGTTTCTTCCTCTTTGCTCCTGTTTGCGGCTGACGACGCATGGAAGCGCGTGCGCGACCTTCGTAGTGGTGCCGAAGTTAAGGTCCTTAAGGTGGGTGTCAAAAATCCGATCACGGCAAAGTTTGACGAAGCGAACGACGAGCGCATGGTCATCGTCGTCAAGAACGAGCAGACCTCGATTGCCAAGGACGATGTTCTGAAAGTAGAAGCGCGCAAGCAGGAGCCCTCGGTGCGTCGCGAGCAAAAGACAACCAACACCGACCCCAACGCACAGCTCAGCCAGCCGCGTGTGCCCAACCCTGGCCAGCGCGCCACGCCCGCCCTGCAGGAAAGCTCGAGCGGCGTTACCTTCAGCAAGCCGGGCTTTGAGCTGATTTACGAAAAGGGAAAGAAGTAAAGAGAGGAGTGGTAGGAACGGGCAGATTCGAACTGCCGACCTTCCGCTTAGGAGGCGGACGCTCTATCCAGCTGAGCTACGTCCCCACTCGTTAAACAGTGTAGCGTTTCAGGCCCTTCTGGCCAATATCCCGGCGGAACTGCATGCCGTCAAATTGGATCTTGCCCACGGCGGCGTAGGCGCGATTGAGGGATTCGCGCAGGTCATAGCCGCGAGCGGTGACCCCCAGTACACGGCCGCCCGAGGTGACGAGTTGGCCGTCCTGCAGCTTGGTTCCCGCATGGAACACGTTGGCAGTGTCAACCTGATCAATGCCGCGGATCAGATCACCCGTGCGCACCTGCGCCGGATAACCATGGGCCGCCATCACCACGCAAGCCGTCGCGCCGGGGGGCAAGGACAGATGCGCCGTCGGCAGACGCCGTTCGGTAGCGGCAAGCAACGTCTCCACAAACCCGCCGTCAATGCGGTAGAGCAGCGCCTGCGTTTCCGGATCGCCCAGGCGCACGTTGTACTCCAGCACCTTCGGGCCCGTCGCCGTCATCATCAACCCCGCATAGAGAAACCCGCGGAACGGATTGCCCTCGGCGGCCATGCCGCGCAGCGTGGGGTGAATGATGTGATCCATGATGTAGGCCTTCTGCTCGGCCGTCAAAATGCGGTCATCACAATAAGCGCCCATGCCACCAGTGTTGGGGCCCTGGTCGCCATCAAAGATCGCCTTGTGATCCTGCGTCGGCGGCAGCGCGAGCGCGGTGTCGTAATCACAGATGGCGATGAAGCTCACTTCTTCGCCGCGCCAAAAATCTTCGATCAACACGCGATGCCCGGCCGCGCCAACCAGCTGCCCGCTGAACAAGCCTTCGAGCGCCGCAATGGCCTCGGCCTCATTCTTCGCGATCACCACACCCTTGCCCGCCGCGAGCCCATCGGCCTTCAGCACCACTGGATACTCAAAGCGCGCCAGCGCGGCCTTGGCCGGCTCAAGCGCATCGAACACCTGAAAGCGCGAAGTGGGAATGCCGTGCCGCGCCATGAATTCTTTGGAGAACGCCTTCGACCCCTCGAGCTGCGCCGCGCGCTGCGTCGGGCCAAACACCTTGCGGCCACTCGCCTCGAACGCATCTACAATGCCGGCCACCAGCGGCGCCTCCGGCCCCACGATCGTCAGATCAGCACCAATGCGATTGGCCACCTCGAGATAATCCTGCGGCGTCTGACCCGCGGGCGTAATGCACTCGGCCACCGCCGCAATGCCAGGGTTGCCCGGCGCACAGTAAACCTTGTGCCCTTCCTGCGCGCACCGCCAGGCAATCGCGTGTTCCCGTCCGCCGGATCCGACTATCAGTATGTTCAAGAGAGAAAATGCCTCCAAAAGCTAGAATAAGGCTGAAGACCCCCAAAAATGCAGTTTCCGATGAAGCAAAGCCGCTATGACGTGATCGTGGTCGGCGCCGGCCATGCCGGATGTGAAGCCGCGCGCGCCTGTTCCCGCATGGGACTCAGGACCGCCATGATCACCATGAACATCGATCTGATTGCCCAGATGTCCTGCAACCCCGCCATCGGCGGCATCGCCAAAGGCCATCTCGTCCGCGAGATCGACGCCCTCGGGGGTGTGATGGGGGAGATCACCGACTCAGTCGGCATCCAGTTCCGTCTGCTCAACACCAGCCGCGGCCCCGCCGTGTGGAGCCCCCGCGCCCAGTGCGACAAGAAGCAATACCGCATCCGCATGAAGGAAGTGCTCGAGCAGGAACCCAACCTCCGCATCCTGCAGGCCGAAGTGGCTTCGTTTATCATCGGCGAGGGGTCCAAGGTGAACGGTGTTAGTCTTGCCGATGGTCGGGATCTTCTGGCCGGCGCCGTTGTCGTAACCACCGGCACATTTTTGAAAGGCATGGCCCACGTTGGGGAGACTACTTATTCTTGTGGTCGCAATGGCGAGGCCCCTGCCAATCTGCTTGGCGAACAACTACGCAGCCTTGGCCTCCAGTGGACCCGTCTCAAAACCGGCACCCCGCCCCGTCTCGACGGCCGCACCATCGACTGGGCCAGGTTTGAACCTCAATATGGCGACGAGCATCCCACCCCCTTCAGCTTTCTCACCGATCAGATCACGCGCCAGCAGATCCAGTGCTACCTCGCTTACACCAACGAGCGCACCCATGAGGTTCTGAGCCAGGCCATTCCCCGCAGCCCCCTCTACAGTGGCCAGATCGAGGGCATCGGCCCACGTTACTGCCCCAGTATCGAAGATAAGGTCGTAAAGTTCCCCGATCGCATCCGCCACCAGATCTTTCTCGAGCCCGAGGGCCTCGACACAAACGAAGTCTACGTCAATGGCATGTCCACTTCGATGCCCATCGATGTACAGATGGCCATGGTCGCCAGTATTGAGGGTCTCGAGGACGCCGAGATGATCCGCCCCGGCTACGCCATCGAGTACGATGCGATTGACCCCCGCGAACTCGACCACCGCCTCGAAGTTAAGCGCTACCCCGGCCTTTTCCTCGCCGGACAGATCAATGGCACTAGTGGCTATGAAGAAGCCGGAATTCAGGGCCTGCTTGCCGGAATCAATGCCGCGCTCAAGCTTTCGGGCGGCGAACCGGTCGTCCTCGCCCGAAACGAGGCCTACGGCGGCATCCTGGTGGACGATCTCGTCAGCAAGGGTGCCGATGAGCCCTACCGCATGTTCACTTCACGGGCCGAATTCCGCCTGCACCTGCGCATCGACAACGCCGACGAGCGTCTCACCCCCATCGCCCAACGGATCGGCCTCGCCTCAGGGGAGCGTTCTCGTCGCTTTGACCACAAGCTCCAGATGAAGCAGCGCCTTTTGCAGCATCTGCAGGATCAGCGCATTGCTCCGGGCCGAATTGCCGGTTTGGAGCTAGGATTCGACGATCGCCCCACACTTTCGGTCTGGTTGCGCCGCCCGGAGGCCAAGATCGACCAGATCCGCCCCTACCTCGAACAACACTTCGGCGAATCCCTCCACCCCTCGCTTCTCACGACGGTTGAGACCGAGCTCAAGTACGAAGGATACATGCAGCAGCAGCAACGGCAGGTAGAACGACTGAAGGAGGGCGAATCGCGACGCATCCCCGCCGATTTCGACTTTTCGACCGTCCCTGGCCTCTCCAATGAGGTTCAGGACAAGCTGAAGAGGGTCCGACCGGAGACTTTGGGGCACGCAAGCCGCATTCCCGGGGTCACTCCCGCAGCAATTGCCATTCTCGACGTCTACCTCGCCCTGCCCCGCACCGCGCAGTAGACATATATATACTGTCAAACTCGGAAACCGTGGAAGGTTCCACGTGAAACATGCCCGTTGTGCCACACAACACTGTTCCACGTGGAACCTTTCGCCGTTTCACGCACCCTCTGTTCCACACCCGCAATGTTCCACGTGGAACAGGGAAATTTGGAGGCAGTGTTAATATATACCCCGTGGGAAAAATCATCGCCATCACCAATCAAAAGGGTGGCGTCGGCAAGACAACCACGGCTATCAATTTAGCCGCCTCTATGGCCCTGAGCGAGCTCAAGGTACTACTGGTTGACTGTGACCCGCAAGGCAACACTACCAGTGGGGTAGGAGTTTCAAAAGAAGGCCTTGCTTTCACCTGCTACGACGTCCTTACCCAAGCCGCCACCATCGACCAGGCCATCGTCGCCACCAGCTTCGAAGGCCTCGATCTCCTGCCGGCCGATAAAAATCTTGTCGCCGCCAATATCGACCTCGTCGACGTCCCCGAACGCGAATTCCGCCTCCGGGATGCCCTCAACTCCGTCCGCGACCGCTACCACTACATCGTCATCGACTGCCCCCCGGCTCTCGACCTGCTCAACCTCAACGGCCTGGTCGCCGCGGATTCCATCATCGTCCCCATCCAGTGCGAATTCTTCGCCCTCGAAGGCGTGTCACAGCTCCTCGACACCATCAATCGCATCCGCGAAGCGTTCCAGCACGAGCTCCCCATCGAAGGCGTCCTGCTCACCATGTACGACGACCGCACCAACCTCACCCGCCAGGTCGCCAACGACCTCCGCGAGTTCTTCGGCAAGCAGGTCTTCGAAACGGTAATCCCCCGCAGCGTCCGCCTCGCCGAAGCCCCAAGCTTTGGCAAACCCGTCATCTCTTACGACGTCCGCTCCAAGGGCGCCGAAAGCTACATCAAACTGGCAAAGGAGATCATCGCGAATGAGCAAGCCGCAAGATCCTCGTCGAGTGTTGGGTAAAGGCCTCTCCGCCCTCCTGCCCAGCCGTCCCGCGGCCAGCCCCGTCGCGCCTCCGGCCGCCGCCGCGCCGCCACCCACCGCCGAAGCTCCCACCACCGGTCTGCAGCAGTTGCCGATCGACGCCATCGTCGCCAATCCGCGCCAGCCCCGCAGTGTCTTCCAGCAGGACAAGCTGATCGAGCTCGCCGAGAGCATCAAGGTCAACGGCATCATCCAGCCCCTGCTCGTCCGCCGCAATGGTGACGCCTTCGAGATCGTCGCCGGTGAACGTCGCTGGCGTGCCGCCCGCATGGCTGGCCTCGCCGTCGTGCCCGCCGTCATTCAGGATGTCGCAGACGATAACGTCCTCACGCTAGCCCTCATCGAGAACATCCAGCGTGACGACCTCAACGCGATTGAAACCGCCGTCGCCTTCGATCGCCTCAGCCGTGAGCTCAACCTCACCCACGAGGAGATCGGTCGCCGCACCGGTAAAGACCGCACCACGATCACCAACTTCCTCCGCCTCCTCCGCCTGCCCGAAGATCTGCAGGCCATGCTCAGCGACGGCCGCCTTTCGATGGGTCATGCCCGTACGATTCTCGGCCTGCCCACCGAAGAGCTCCAGCGCAACGTCGCCGAGAAAATCCTGAGCCAGGGCCTCAGCGTTCGCGCCACCGAGAAGCTCGTCCAGAGCATGACCGAACCACGTGAGATCAAAGAAGACATAAAAGTACAGATTGATCCCAACGTGCGCGCCGCTGAAGAGGAGTTGCAGCGTGTTCTCGGTACCCGCGTCACCATCAATCGCAAGAACGACAAGCGCGGTCGCATCGAGATCGAATACTACTCCAAGGAAGAGCTCGATCGTCTATACCAGTTGTTGTTGGGAGAGAATTAAGGGAGGGAGGCTTGGTGCCGGCGGTAGGACTCGAACCTACGACCTAGGGATTATGAGACCCTCGCTCTACCTCTGAGCTACGCCGGCGGGTGCGTGCAAATTGCGCGCACTCTTTCAGGCTAGTTGTGAAGCCTCATGGTTGTCAAACCCTAACCGAAAGCCATAACGTCAAAGCAGTGAGTGAACGCAGTCAAAAGTCCGTCATTTCGTTCCACGGCGTGTCGAAGAGCTATGCCATCTACGACTCGCCGTCCGACCGTCTTGTCGAACTCCTCTCGCTGAATCGCATCCGCAAGCATCGCGAGTTCAAGGCCCTCGACCAGGTCACCTTCGACATCCGCGCCGGCGAGACGTTTTGCATCATCGGTGAGAATGGCTCCGGCAAGAGCACCCTGCTGCAGATCATCGCCGGCATTCTCCGCCCGACGGCGGGTGATGCCAAAGTCGACGGTCGCGTCGCCGCGCTGCTCGAGCTTGGCTCCGGCTTCAACCCCGAGTTCACCGGCCGCGACAATGTGTTCCTCAATGCCGCCATCCTCGGCCTCTCGCATGAGGAAACGCGCGCCCGCTTTGACAGCATCGCCGAGTTTGCCGAGATCGGCGAGTTTCTCGATCAGCCGGTCAAGACCTATTCGAGCGGCATGGCCGTCCGGCTCGCCTTCTCGGTGGCCATCCATGTCGACCCCGAAATTCTCCTCGTTGACGAAGCCCTCGCCGTCGGCGACGTTTACTTCCGCCAGCGTTGCCTGCGCAAGGTGCATGAGCTCCGCCAGCGTGGCGTCACCATCCTGTTCGTCAGCCATTCGATGGGTGACGTCAAGGCCATCGGCGACCGCGTCATGTGGCTCGATCACGGCCGCATCCGCGAGATCGGCGACACCGAGATCGTCGTCTCCAAGTACCTGGCCGAGATGACGGCCAAGGATTCCACCTTCGTCGAGCACCAGGCCGAGCACCGTCGCGAGTCTTCACAAAGCGTCGGGCAAGCTCCCGAGCTCGTCACCACCATCCCCAACATCGACCACCGCCACGGCGACAATCGCGCCGAGATCATCGGTATCACCGTGCTCGACGAACACGGCAACACCGCCCCCATGCTCGAGCCCAACACGCGCTTCATCGTCCGCATCAGCGCGCGCGCCCACGAGTGGATCTCCCTGCCCAACGTCGGCTTCATGATGCGCAACCACATGGGCATCGACTTCGCCGGCACCAACACCATTCGCGAAGGGCACGATCTGCCACCAATGGCACCCGGTGACACAATCACCGTAGACTTCCACATCGACCTCCCCGAGCTTTACCCCTCCCATTTCTCCTTCTCCCCGGCCATCGCCGACGGAAGTCTGGTCAACTACAAGATGTGCGACTGGATCGACAACGCCCTCGTGCTACAGATGGGACATGGCGAAGGTCAGGTCTACGGCTATCTGCATCTGCCCTGCCGGGTGGAAGTGAACGCAAGAAAGAACACCATGGAGCTTGAGGTGAAACGTGGCTGAGTTTACCGGCGAACGCGTCGTGCCCGGCACGGTC
>CAZBTA010000146.1:0-13054 GCA_964494515.1 uncultured Bryobacter sp. | reverse complement strand
TTGACATCCCGGTGAGCGAGGACGAATCGGTGGCGGTGAAGGAAGCGCTCGAAAACAGCCGGGAGCTCAAGAAGCTGCAAAGCGATATGCAGGCAAAGTCGCTGGAGGTGCAGGCGAACAAGACGGCGTGGGTGCCGCAGGTGGACCTGATTGCGCAGTATGCGTTGTTTTCGCGGTTTAACAACCTCGATCAGTACTTTAACCGGTTCCAGCAGAACAATGCGCAGTTGGGGGTGAGTTTCAAGTTTCCGATCGTGCCGGGGCCGGCGAGTGGAGCCGGGGCGGCGACGGCGCTGAATGAGGTGAGCAAGCTGCGGCTGCAGGTGACGAATACGCGGAACCGGATTGAGCTCGAGACGCGGAAGCTGGTGGAGGACCTGCAACTGCACAAGGAGAATCGCGAGCTGGCGAAGCTGGACCTTGAGGTGGCGCGGGATCAGATTGCGATCTATCTGGCGCAGATGGAAGAGGGCAAGGCGACGCGGCGGCAGGTGGAAGAGGCGCGCTTTATGGAAGCCGAGAAGTGGGTGGCTTACTGGGACGCGCAGTATCTGTATGACCGGGCGCGGGTGAGCCTGCTTGCGGCGACGGGTGGCCTGATGGCGATGGCGACGCAGTAGGGCTAGGCGAGGATCGAGAGGAACTCGACCCAGGGGCCGACGGCGGTGGAGTAGCGTTTGGCCATGGCGCGGTTGATCTGATTGAGGTGGGTGAGGTCGTGGACGAGCCAGGTGGCGAGCAACTGGCCGGCGGTGACGGGGCCGAATTTGGGATGAGTGCCGGTGAGGGCGAGCTGCGACTCGGTGAGGGAGAGCGCGGCGAGGCGGGCGAGGCTGTGCTCGCGGGCGAGAGCGAATTCATCGAGCAGCTGGGGGAGAGATTTGCCGGCGCTCTCGCGGAACATGGCTTCGCGATCGAAGGGATCAAAAGGGCGGGAGGGGCCGTGGGTGAGGATGATCTCGAGGCGGGGGATCCAGTCGGCATGTTCACCGTGGATGAGGTGGCCGAGGACGTCGTAGGGGGACCAGGTGTTGGGGCCTTCGGTGGCTTGTGTCCATGCGGCGGGGAGATCCCGCAGCAGGACGTTTAGCGTTGCAGGAGTGCGAGAAAGAAGGGATATGGTTTCGTCGAGGAAGGCCATACCCCTTACGTTATCAACGGGTGCTAGTGACGAGCTCTTCGAGGTGCGAGAGCGAAGAGCGGACGGCGGTGGACTGGGTGAGGAGATCTTCACTGGCAGCGGCCGATTCCTGACTGGCGGCGGCGATGTGCTGGGTGACTTTCTCCATCTCGACGAGAGCGCGACGGACCTGGGTCATGCCGACGGTCTGCGATTCGCTACCGCTTGAGACTTCGGAGACGAGCAGCTGGGCATCGTTCATTTTGGAGACCAAAGTCTGCACGGAGGTGGAGAGTTCGTTGACGCGGTTGGAACCGAGCTCGACATTGGAGACGGAATCTTCGATGAAGGAAGCGGTCTCCTTGGCGGCAGTGGCGGAGCGTTGGGCAAGGTTGCGGACTTCGTCGGCGACGACCGCAAAGCCGAGTCCAGCCTCACCGGCGCGAGCGGCTTCGACCGCGGCGTTGAGGGCGAGGATGTTGGTCTGGAAGGCGATCTCGTCGATGACCTTGATGATGGTGGAGATCTTGCGGCTCGAGCTCGAGACGGCGGACATGGCCTCGACGAGGTTGGAAAGTTTGGACTCGGCCTCGGACAGCAGGGAAGTGGACTCGTTCATGGAGTTGCTCGCATTGCGGGCGTGCTCGACATTGCGCTCGGCCATGGAGCTGACCTCGATGCCGGAGGCGGAGGTTTCTTCGAGGCTGGCGGCCTGGGAGCTGGCGCTGCGGGCGAGGCTGGTGGAAGTGCTGTTGACCTGCTGGGCGGCGTTGGCGACGTTGTGGGCGTTGTTGTTGAGCTCGGCGATGCGAAGTCGTAATTCGCTGGTGATGCCGCGCGAGATCCAGAGCGAGATGGCAACGAGGAGAGCGATGGAGCCAATGCCGAGAATGAGCGAGGCGGCTACGGCACGGCTGCTAATCGCGTTGGCGCCGTCGACGACGTTGCGGCCGTTCTCGGCATTCCACTGCACAATCGCGTCGAGGCGCTGGTCGAGATCGCGAAGCATCGCGCCACCTTCACCCAGCATGAGCTTGTAGGCGGAGGCTGAAGATTCCGGTGTGCCGACGCGGCTGAGCGGAAGAACGCGCGTATGGAAGAAATCGCGATAACTCTTGTAAACGTTCTTGAGCTCGTCAAAGTTTTTGCGATCGATGGGGACGGTGATGGTGGCGTCGTAGCCGGTGAAGTGGCGTTCGACTTCGTTCTCGGTGGCCTGAAGCTGGGCTTCGGCAGCCTTCATGACATTGGCGTCGAAGGAGCCGATGTGCTGCCAGACGTTGGAGCGGTGTTTGTAAAGGTCGGCGGCGATGTGGCCGGCGTATTCCTGCCCGGGGACGACGTCAATGGTGAGCAAGTTGATCTGACCATTGAGCATGTGGACCGAGTAGTAGAAGCCGGAGGAGAGGAGCAGGACGAGGAAACTGGAGGCGATTGCCAAACGGGCCAACCGCTGCCCGACGGTACCTCGTTGAAGGATCAGGGACGAAAAAGAGGCCATCAAACGCCTTATCGCCAGAGATGGAACAAGTGAGACTTCATTAATCGATCATTAATCCGCGCCACTCGAAACTTGGGGTACGCTTGAGGGTTCACAACGGTTAGCTCATGGTGCGTCTACTCATCCTTTTCGCGTTTGCGATCAGCTGCTTTGCGGCAACGTTTGGCACGGTTACGGCACTGACGGGGGGAGTGGTGGACATTGTGCTGGACGCGAGCCGACAACGTTTGTATGTGGTGGGGGTACCGGACAAGATTGAGGTGTATTCGATCGCGCAGCGGCGGTTTCTGACCTCGATTCGCACGGATGCGTTGCCACTGGCAGTAGCGATGAGCCGGGACGCGAAAACGCTTTACGTTGCGTGTCACAATTCGTCGACGATCAATGTGATCGATCTGGATCAGCTGGGGGTGGTGAACCGCATCAACCTGCCCTCGCGACCGGAAGCGGTGGCGGTGGGGGCGGACGGCAAGGTGGTGATCACGACGATTGGGACGGGCGTGAATAATGCGCAGAACACGTTGCTCGTCTATGATCCGACGATCACTGACACGCGGGCACTGACGGCGCTGGCGGTGGTGCCACCGACGCCGGCTTCGCCGGCCACAACGACGGGGCCGTTGAACCAGGCGAACCGGAGTTTTCTGGTGAGCTCGGCCGATGGGCGTTACATCGTAGGGGTGAACCTGCCGAATGCGACGACGCGGGCGGTGTTTGTGTATGAGGTGGCGTCGAGCACGATGCTGCGGGCGCGGACGGTGGGCAATATCTCGAACGTGGTGGCGATCAGCGCTGACGGGGCAAAGCTGATGTCGGGGACGAACCTGTTTGAAACGGCTACGCTGGCGGCGCTGGCGCAGCACAATATTGCGAATGTGCCGTACCCGATGCTGGCGACGGCGAACCTGAACCTGCAGGCGACGCAGGGCGGCAGCGTGTTCTCGCCGGATGGACGGACGGTCTATACCGCGTTTAACGTGGCGCCAACGCAGAACCCGGCGGCCCGAGCCAACATCAGCCAGTTGCAGATCGCGGATGCGGACAACCTGCAGGTGACGATGGGGGTGCAACTGCCAGAGAACCTGACAGGCAAGATGGTGATCTCACCAGATGGGGCGACGATTTATGCGGCTTCGGAGTCGGGATTTGTAACGATTCCGATCGGACAGTTGACGCAGAGCCCGATTGCCGCGCCGGCCTCGCGGGCGGTGCTGCTGGCCAATGACCAATGCGGCATTGTGTCGAGCCAGCGGCGCGCGGCGGTGGTGGTGCGCAATATGGGGGCGGGGCGCGTGACGGCGTCGGCAACGGCGCTGACAAGCGCGTTGCTACCGGCGGCGGGAGTGCTGCCCGGGGGCGGGGCGAATACGTTGCCGGCGGTGCAGACGGCGACGGGGAGTGAAGGGCCGACGGTGAACTTTACCTACAACGCGACGAATGCGACGAGTCTTGGGAGCGCTTCGCCGGCGGATGTGCTGATCCAGTCGAGCGAGGCGGTTAACATCCCGAACACGGTGCGGGTGTATCAGAACAATCGCGATGCGGAATCGCGGGGCGACATTGTGACGTTTGAGACGGGGATTGTGCCGACCGAGGGGCTGGTGGACATTGTGTATGACGCGACGCGACGGCGGATCTACATCGCGAACTCGGGGATGAACCGGGTGGAGGTGTTTGACGAGCGGACGCGGACGGTGCTGGCGCCGATCAAGGTGGGACAACTGCCACGGTCGATGGCGCTGTCGCCGGACGGGAATTTTCTGTATGTGGGCAACGCGGGGTCGGAGTATGTATCGGTGGTCGATGCCGCGACGGGGCGCGTGACGGGGCGGATCAGTTTTCCGCCGATGCCGGTGCTGGCGAACCTGGGGTTTGTTTACCCGGCGCAGATTGCCGCAACGCAGCGCGGGTTGCTGGTGGTGATGAATAACGGAACGCTGTGGACGTCGGTGGGGGACCAACTGGTGCCGCGGGCGAGCTGGAACATTCTGGGGACGGCGGCACTGCCGGCACCCCGGACGATAGCCGCCGCGCCGACCGGCGAGTATGCGCTGGTAATGAACGGCAATGGCGCGGTGTACCTGTACGACGCGGTGGCCGATGACATTGTGCAGTCGCGCACGGTGTTTACGGGGACGGGCGTGCAGGGGTACTACGGCGCGATCTCGGTGGGGCCACGCGGGGCTTATTACGTAGTGAACGGCACGGTGCTGAATCAGGCGCTGACACCGATCAGCTCGGCCAGCGCGCCGGGGCAGGCGGCGACGGCTTCGATTGCGAGCGTGGTGGCGGTGGGGGCAAACCAGTATGCGCGATTCTCGGTGCCGGTGCGAGCGAATGCGACGGCGGCGGTAACGACGCTGCCGGGCGTGGAGCTGGTGAACCCGGACTCAGGCGCGGTGGCGCGACGGCTGGGTGCGCTCGAGGGGCCGCTGTTGCCGGCAGTGGGGACGGCGCGGGCGGCGGTGGACGGCAGGACGATGGTGCTGGATGCGGCGGGGACGAATGCGTACGTCTTAACGGCGAGCGGGCTGAGCATTGTGAGCCTGGAGGCGATTCCGACAACGGACAGGCCGACGGTGAGCGGGGGTGGGGTGGTGTCGCTGGGCAGCTACACGACGGATATTGCGGCGGGGGCGATTGTGTCGATCTTTGGGCGAAGCCTGGCGGGGACGACGCAGGCGGCCTCCACAACGCCGCTGCCGACGGTGATGGATGGGGTGTGCGTGACGCTAAACAATACGCCGTTGCCGATCTATTCGGTGTCTGGCGGGCAGATCAATGTGCAGATTCCGTTTGAGAGGACGGCGGGGGCGTTTCCGCTGATTATCCGGGATGCGAACAAGCGGCTGGCGAGCACGGCGACGACCGTGCGCGTGGTGCGGGCGGCGCCGGTGGTGCTGGTGGACCCGGCGAGCGGACAGGCGGCGATCTATGACACGAACGGCCGGCCGGTGAACAAAAACAATCCAACGACGCGCGACCGGCGTCTCGTAATATACGCTTTGGGCCTGGGCCCGACGACGCGGAACCCGGCGGCGGGAACAGCGGCGAGCGCGACGAATCTGGCCGAGGTGGTGGACGACGTCAAGGTGTTTTTTGGTGACAAGCGCTACAGCCAGGCGGAAATGATTGTGGAGTGGGCCGGACTGGTGCCGAATTTTGTGGGTCTATACCAGATCAACATCTATGTTCCCGGAGACCGGTTGCGCGGGGATGACCTCGATGTGACGGTGAGAGTGGGGACGGTGGAGAACCGGTTTGTGACGGGCGTCAGGCCGAGCGTCGCCGTGGAATAAGCAGGACACTATGTATAATTCGTTTGTGCGATTTGGAATTCTCACTCTAGCTTTTGTCTTTCTGTTTGGCTGCGCCAAGGACATCAACAACAAGGACGCCGTGAAGGAGGCCGTGATGAAACGGCTGGCGAACGTGCAGGGGTTGAACATGGCGGGGATGGACATTGAAGTGACGAATGTGTCGTTCCAGGAGAACAAGGCTGACGCGCAAGTGGCTTTTAAAGCAAAGGGTTCGGCGGAAAACATGCTGAACATGAGCTACAAGCTGGAGCGCGAGGGCGACTTGTGGGTGGTGAAATCTTCAAGCGGCGGGATGGGTGGCATGGGTGGTGGCGGTGGGTTGCCGCCGGGTCATCCGCCGGCTCAGGGTGAGAAGAAATGAAGCGTGTCGCGGTACTTGGTGGGGGACCGGCTGGGGCCATGGCCGCCGAGAAGTTGGCGGCGAGCGGGCTTGAGACGATCCTGATCGATGAGAAGCTGGCGTGGGAGAAACCCTGCGGCGGCGGGATCACGTACAAGGCGTACGAGAAGTATCCGTTTCTCTTCGAGAACCAGGTAGAGAAGAAGATCGTGACGGAGAGCTACATCGGGGCCCACAATGCGGGCAACGTGAAGATGGACCTCAACCAGCCGTTGCTGATCTTTTCGCGACAAAAGCTGAACCAGATGCTGCTCGACCGGGCCGAGCAGGCCGGGGCGCAGATTGAAAAGACGCGCGTGAGCTCGATCGAGCAATGCGAAGCCGGATGGCGGCTGAACACCAAGCAGGGGCGCATCGACGCCGATTACATGATCGTGGCGACGGGAGCGCGCAATCCGCTGCGCGAGGTGGGCACGGAGTGGACCGCCGATGACACGATGGTGGCGCTCGGCTACTACATCCCGGTGACGCAGGCGCACATTGACATCCAGTTTCTCGACCGGTTGGAAGGCTACATCTGGGTGTTTCCGCGGGCGGGCCATCTGTCGGCCGGCATCTGCGGGCGGGGCGAATCGGCGCAGCAGTTGCGCGTGAGGCTTGAGAAGTATCTCGACAAGCAGGGCATCAACTGGCGGCAAGGGCAACTCTATGCCCACATGCTGCCGTCGCTGAGCCGGAAGAGCTGGCGCAATAACCGCGTGGCGGGACGGCGCTGGATGGCGGTGGGGGATGCGGCGGGGCTGGTGGACCCGATCACGGGCGAAGGCATTTACTATGCGCTGCGCAGCGGGGATCTGGCAAGCAACATCATCACGAGCGCGAGCTTTGACCCGACGACGGCATCGCAGTTGTATCGCGGGCGCATTGAAGAAGACTTTCTGCTTGATCTGGAATTTGGCGCGAGCTTTGCGCAGAAGCTGTATCTGGGGCGGTTTTTCTTCAAGAGCATTCCGGCATGCATTGTGGAATACATGAAGCGCAGCCCGCGGCTTTATGAGCTGATGCAGGACATCTTTTCGGGCACGCAGGACTACCTGACGCTGCGCAACCGGCTGTTCCGCCAGTTGAACGGCACGGTGAACGAAACGATCGCGAACTTCATTTTTCAGCGCATCATTCCCGAACCACCAGTGGGCATTCGCGCAACTGCTCGCTAGGAGCAAGAACTCATGAACAAAACGCAGTCAACGAACCTGCTCGAAAGAGCGAGGAAGATTATTCCGGGCGGGGTGAATTCGCCTGTCCGCGCGTTCCGCAGCGTAGGCGGCGGACCGCTGTTTATCGCCAAGGGTGAGGGATGCCGGATGACGGACGTCGACGGCAACTCGTTTATCGACTACATCGGGAGCTGGGGGCCGCTGATTCTGGGCCACCGGCCAAAGTGTGTGATTGAGGCGATTGAGGCCGTGCTCGAGATCGGCACGAGCTTTGGGGCACCGACGGAGCGCGAGATCGTGCTGGCGGAGATGATCCGTGAGGCGGTGCCGAGCATGGAGATGGTGAGACTGGTGAACAGCGGCACGGAGGCGGCGATGAGCGCGTTGCGTGTGGCGCGGGGATTCACTGGCCGGGACCTGTGCATCAAGTTTGAGGGCTGCTACCACGGGCATGTGGACTCGCTGCTGGTAAAGGCGGGATCGGGCCTGGCGACGCTGGGGCTGAGCGATAGCGCGGGCGTGCCGGAGGCGTTTGCGGCGACGACCATTTCCCTGCCCTTCAACAACCTTGAGGCAGTGGCGGCGGCGTTTGAGAATCATCCGGGCAAGATCGCCTCGGTAATGGTGGAACCGGTGGCGGGCAATATGGGATGTATTCCGCCGGCGCCGGGATTCCTCGAAGGGCTGCGCGAGTTGTGCACGAAGCATGGCGCGATGCTGATCTTTGATGAAGTGATGACGGGCTTCCGCGTAAGCTATAACGGGGCGCAGGGCCGGTACGGCATCCGACCGGACATGACTGCGTTTGGCAAGATCATCGGCGGCGGGCTACCCATTGCGGCGTATGGCGGCAAGGCGGAAGTGATGAGCTATGTGGCGCCGAGCGGGCCGATTTATCAGGCCGGGACGCTGTCGGGCAATCCGCTGGCGGTGTCGGCGGGCATTGCGATGCTCAAGTATCTGAAGGAGCACCCGGAGGTGTACACGGCGCTCGAGGAGCGGACGGCGCGACTGTGCAGCGACAAGCTGCCGGGCGTGACGGTGAACCGGGTGGGGTCGATGTTCACGTTCTTCTTTACGGAAGAGCCGGTGTTTGATTATGAGTCGGCGAAGAAGTGTGACACGGCGAAGTTTGGCCGGTTCTTCCACCACATGCTGGAGCGGGGCGTGTATCTGGCGCCGTCGCAGTTTGAAGCCGGGTTTGTGGGCTTCGCGCATCAGATCGAAGACATCGATGCGACGCGCGAAGCGGCACGTCAGTTCTTCGAATAGACTTCTTTGCCACCGACGAAGGTGGATTTGATTTTGGCCGTGATGACGGCTTTGGGCTCGATCTTCATGATGTCGTGCTCGAGGATGAGAAAATCCGCGAGCTTGCCAGGGGAGATCGAGCCTTTGATTTTTTCTTCAAAGGCGGCGTAGGCGGGCGTGAGCGTGAAGCTCTCAAGCGTCTGTTCGCGGGAGAGCTTTTGATCGGGCATCCAGCCGCCGGCAGGAAAGCCGGTTTGGTCCTGACGGGTGAACGAGGCGTAGAAGCCGTACATGGGGTTGGGATCCTCAACAGGGAAATCGCTGCCATTGGCGAGCGGAATGCCCATCTTGAGGAAGCGCTGCCAGGCGTAGGCGCCGGCGACGCGATCGGGCCCGAGGCGCTTCTCGGCCCAACGCATGTCGCTGGTGGCGTGGGTGGCCTGGACGGAGGCGATGACGCTGTTGTCGGCGAAGAGCTTGAAATCGGGCAGCGAGATGACCTGGGCGTGCTCGACGCGGAAGCGGCGATCGTTCTTGCCCTTGAGCACCATGGCGTAGGCATCGAGGACGATGCGATTGGCCTTGTCGCCGATGGCGTGGGTGTTGACCTGGAAGCCCTTGGCGGCGACTTCGCGGATCTGATCTTCGAGCGTCTCCTTGGTGGTGACCATGAGGCCGGAGGTGGACTTGTCGTCCGTGTAGGGCTGCCAGAGGGCCGCGCCGCGCGAACCGAGCGCGCCGTCGGCGTAGAGCTTGACGCTGCGCACGGTGAGGTGGGAGCCGATCTCGGGGCCGGACTTCGCGTACTCCTGCCAGAGCTCGCCGGTGCCGCCGATCATGGCGTAGACGCGGAGAGGGAGGGAGTTCTCTTTGATGAGCTCGCGATAGGCATTGCGCTCGTCGACGCCGATGCCGGCATCGTGGACCGTGGTGAGGCCGAGGCGGACGCTGGCCTCGGCGGCGAGCTTAAGGCGGCGCTTGACCTGCTCGTAGGTGAGGGCGGGGACTTTGCGGGTGACGAGGCCCATGGCGCGATCGATGAGGATGCCGGTGGGATTGCCATCCTTGTCGCGGATGATCTGGCCGCCGGGGGGATCCTGAGTGGCTTTGGTGATGCCGGCGATCTCGAGGGCCTTGCGATTGGCCCAGCCGGCGTGGCCGTCGACGCGATTGAGGTAGACGGGACGATCGTTGACGACCTTGCTCAAGTCGTCAGCGTTGGGGAATTCCCCGCCCCAGTTGGTCTGATCCCAGTTGCGGCCGCGGACCCATTCGCCGGGGGGCAGCTTGTCGGCGGCGCGCTTGACGATCTGGGCAACTTCTTCGCGGGTTTTGACAAAACGGAGGTCAAATGTTTCGAGCATGTCACCGAGGCCGCGGAGGTGGACGTGGGCATCGGTGAGGCCGGGGATGACGGCGGCGCCTTTGGCGTCGATGACGCGAGTGGAGGGGCCAATGTGTTTCTTCATGTCGCCGCCGACGGCGATGAATTTGCCGTCCTTGACGGCGAGACTGTTTGCGGCCGGCTTCGTCTTATCCACTGTATAGACGGTCGCGTTCTGAACGACCAGATCGGCCACCTGCGCGAAGGCGGAGGAGGCGATGAGGACTAGAATAAGAAACATGGATCACAGTATGTCACAGCCCTGGAAAAAGTACGTTGCGTGGGTGGGGGCCGTTCTGGTGGCGGCACTTTTCCTGCTGGCCGGGGTGTGGAAGATGTCGGACCCGATCGAGGCAGGAGCGAAGCTGGCGCAGGCGAAAGTGCCGGGGGCGTTGAGCGAATTTGGGGCGGTGAGCTTTGGGATCGCCGAAACATTTGCGGCGATTTTGATTTTGATTCCGCGCTACCGCAAGCTGGGGGCGTGGCTGATCGGGCTGATGCTGGTGGCGTTTATGATCTGGGTGGGCTACTTTTACGACGCGCTGCGGGGGCAGGAGTGCAGTTGCTTCCCGTGGATCAAGCGCGCGGTGGGGCCGGGATTCTTTGTGGGTGACGGGCTGATGCTCGCCTGTGCCGTGGTGGCCGGGTATTGGGACAAGTGGAACCTTGAGTGGAAGAAGCCGGCGCTGCTGTTGAGCGTGCTGGTGGTGCTGGGGGTGGGCAACTATGCGTGGGCGCTGAGCAAGCAGACGGGCGCGGTGGCGCCGGAGAGCGTGCAACTGGTGGGCGGGGCGACGCACAACCTGCGCGAGGGCCGGCAGTTGATCTATTTCTTTGACCCGCAGTGCATGCATTGCTTCCATGCGGCGCAGGCGATGTCGAAGCTGAACTTTACGGGGACGCAGACGATCGCGGTGCCGACGGAAGTGAAGCAGTTTGCCGGGCAGTTCTTGAAGGACACAAAGTTTGAGGCGAAGGTGACGGAGGAAACGGACAAGCTGAAGAAGGTGTTTCCGTTTGGGGATCCGCCGTTCCTCGTGCTGGTGGAGAACGGGCGGCAGAAGGCGGCGATCAACAAATTTGACGAACCGGAGTTTACGCAGCGTCTGGTGGACTCAGGGTTCGCTACATTGAATAAATGAGCACTCCGTCCAAGCTCGCGAAGATTCAAGAGCTCGAGACCAGTTACCTACTGCAGAACTACGGACGCTACCCGCTGGCGCTATCGCACGGCAAGGGCGTCTATTTGTACGATGTCGACGGCAACAAGCACCTCGATTTGCTGTCGGGCATCGGCGTGAATTCGCTGGGGCACAATCATCCGCGAATCACGAAAGTGATCCGAGACCAGAGCGCGAAACTGCTGCACACCTCGAACCTGTACTACCACGAGTATCAGGGCAAGCTGGCGAAGGTGTTGACGCAGGTGAGCGGCATGGACCGCGCGTTCTTTTGCAACTCGGGCACGGAAGCAGTGGAAGGCGCGCTGAAGATCGCGCGTAGCCACGGGCACAAGATCAGCCCGGAGAAGTACGAGATTATCTCGCTCGAGAATTCGTTCCACGGGCGGACGTTTGGCGCCCTCAGCGTGACCGGGCAGCCGAAGTATCGCGCGGACTTTGAGCCGTTGCTGCCGGGTGTGAAGTTTATCGAGCGCAATGACCTGGCGGCGCTGGAGGCGGCGTTTAGCGAGAAGACGGCGGCGATTATTTTTGAAGGGATCCAGGGCGAGGGCGGCGTGTTGCCGGTGTCGCAGGAGTTCTTTGAGAAGGCGCGCGAGCTGTGCGACAAGTATCAGGCGCTGATGATCCATGACGCGATCCAGTGTGGGATCGGGCGGCCGGGGACGTATTTCTCGTATCAGGCGCTGGAGCGGCCGGTGTTGCCGGACGTGGTGGCGTTTGCCAAGCCGGTGTCCTGCGGGCTGCCGATGGGCGGCGTGTTGATGCGGCAGAAGGCGGCCGATGCGCTGGGCGCGGGCATGCACGGGACGACGTTTGGCGGCGGGCCGCTGGTGTGCCGGGTGGCGCTGGAGTTCTTTGAGATTCTCGAGGAGTTGCAGCCGCAGATCGTGTCGGTGGGCGAGTACTTCCGCGGCGAGCTGGGCGAGCTGAAGAAGAAGTTCGGGTTTGTGAAGGAAGTGCGCGGCAAGGGGCTCATGATCGGCGTGGAGCTGGATATCGTGGGCAAGCAGATGGTGAATGATGGCATCGAGCGCGGGCTGCTGTTTAACTGCACGCATGAGACGGTGCTGCGATTCCTGCCGGCGTATATCTTCAAGGAGAAGCACGCCGACAAGGCGGTGAAGATCCTGAAGAAGATCTTCGCGAAGTACTAAAGAGGGGCCCGGGCAACCGGGCCTTTTGTTTTGTAAGCTGGGGGCATGTTGTATCTTGCAGTGCTGGGGATGCTGATGGGGGATGGGGTGGTGCGGCTCGAGCCACGGAGTTTTCCGGAGTTGCCGGAGAAGGTGGTGGTGGAACTGGAGCGGCGGAAGTGCCGAGTGCCGCAAGTGACCGGGGTGAATAAGCGGATGAATGTTGTGAAAGGGGAGTTCCGCGAGAAGGGGCAGATGGATTGGGCAGTGTTGTGTTCGGTGCGGGGGGTGTCGCGGGTGTTGGTGTTCTGGAATGGGGAGGTGGATGGGGTAGTGGTGCTGGGGAAGCGTAAGGATACGGTGGGGGATGAGGGGTACACGCGGTATATCGGGGTGGCGGATGAGGCGTTTATGAAGGTGCACTGGATGACGGTGCATGGGCCGCGGGAGCCGCGGTTTGAGCATCAGGGGATCAATGATGGGGAGGGGATGGGGTCGAGCGTTTGGTATTTTTCGAAGGGGAAGTGGACGGTGTTGCCGGGGGTGGATTAGGGAATGGTAGAGTATAAGCATGTCGGGGCGTAGCGCAGCCTGGTAGCGCACC
>CAZBTA010000145.1:0-13171 GCA_964494515.1 uncultured Bryobacter sp. | reverse complement strand
ATAAAAAATGTCAGGTCGCGAAGCCATGCTTCTGGCGAAGTTGAGATGCGGCTTCTTCGAGAGAAATGGTTTGGCCACTGGCTACCTGTTTGAGGCCGCGCTTTATGGCGGCGAGGGTTGCGGCTTGTTCGTGCTGGGCTAGCCGCAGAGGCTTAGTTCTGCCGTGGGGGCGCGGGGGGATTTTTGACATAAGTGTCGACGTCGCGGGCGGCTTTGGTTTCGATGCCGGGTTTGGCGAGGAAGCCGAGGTCGCGGAACCAGTCGATGAAGCGGTGCTGCCAGGTGCCCAAAGGAATATTGTTGCGGTCGGTGAGGCCGCCGGATTGGCGGGAACCGTCCGGTAAGGCGTCGCCGGGGTGGCGACCGTTGCCGTACACATGCAACTCGATGTTGGGGACTGACTTGAGCAACATCGCATTGAAATAGTCGAGCGCCCAGATGGCGTGGATGCGATCGCCCGTGCCCGGCGTCGCAATAAAGGCTGGAGGCACGTTGGCGGGGATCTCGACCGGAGGACGACCCTTGGCAAAGGGTGAGGGGCCGGGATAAATAATCCCTACGAAATCAGGGCGGGAAGAGACGTTGCCATAGGCATCACCAGCCATCTTCTTGTCGAAGGCGGCGAACTCAATGGCGGCGGGGGCGGAGAGTTCCGCTCCGGCGGAGAAGCCCATAATGCCGATCTTGTTGGGGTCGAAGTTGAGCTCTTTCGCATACGCCCGGACGATGCGGATGGCCTGCAAGGCGTCGTTAACGGCGTCGGTGCGCGGCTCGTAGCCGTCGCTGCGGAGACGGTTGCGGAGGATGACCGTGTTGACCCCGTAGTTGTAAAAGTAAGGGACGAAGTCGGCGGCCTCGGTGCCGACGTTGAGCGTGCGGTGGCCGCCACCGGCGGCGAGGATGACGACGGCGCCGGTGTTGATGCCGCGCTCGACGGTGTGGATCTCGATCGATGGGTTATGGATGCTGACGATGCTCGAGATGCGGCCGGGGACGACCTGGCTCATGTTGTAGACCTCGGGCTCGGTGATCTTGTCGGCCTTGAGGAGCGGTGAGTCGGGAGGGAAGAGGGGGATGACAATGCCGCCAGGAAGAATCGTCTGGGGTGCGTAGGGCGCAGTGGTTTTGGCGGCAGGGCGAGGGATGGATTGAGGCGCAGGCAGGGGCGGCAGGGACTGGGCGGCGAGGGTGAATGTGCACCAGATAGTCAGGAACAAAATACGCATGCTGTTGAAGACTATCAAGAAAATCGAATAGGCGTTAAAACAATAATTATGGGTGCATTAATTGTGAACGATGTTACAGTCGACTGTAGCTAAATGTCCTCAGGAGTGGAGACCGAGGAGCTTTCGCGCCGTCTTGCGCGGGAGTTGGGCGATCGCGTCCGTGTCGGTGGATTTGTCTATCCGCTGATCCTTATCATTATCGGGACACAAACAAGTGTCACCCACGACTATCCCTACTTGTACTGGTTGTTTTCGGTGCTGATGGCCGGAGTGTTGGCCTACAGGACGAAACTCGCGATCCGGTTGAAGCATGCGGGCGTGGACTGGCGGGAGCGATTGGAGCAATTGCGCGTGGTGAGCGTGCTGATGCTGCTGTTTTGGAGTGGGATGATTACGGCGGGGCTGGTGCGCTATAGCCATTCGGAGTTTGCGCAGAGCATGCTGATGGGGATTGTGGTGTGGGCGACGATTGGGGCGACGGTATTTGCGCCCGATCTGAAGATGGCGATGGTGTTTATCCATCTGATGTTGCTGCCACCATTTGCCTGGACGGTGGCGATGTATGAGAAGTATGGGTGGTTTCTGTGGGGGTTCGTGCTGTCGTGGGTATTTGTGGTGCTGGCGACACGGCGGTCGCACTTTCATTTGCGGCGCATGCTGAGTACGCAACTGGCGCTAGAGCAACAGGCGCTGGAGTTGCGGCATGCCCGGGATCTGGCCGAGGAGGCGTCGCGGGCGAAGTCGCAGTTTCTCGCCAATGTGAGCCATGAGATCCGGACACCGCTGAACGGAATTCTGGGTGTGGCAGATTTGCTACGTGAGGCGGACCTCAAAGAGGATGAGCGGGAGCTGCTTGAGATTCTTTCCTCGAGCGGGAAGCATTTACTGACGTTGGTGAACGATCTGCTGGACATTACGCGGATCAACGCTGGCAAGCTGCACCTTGAGAAGACCGGTTATGAGGTGCGCAAGCTGGTGGAGGAGGCGAGCGCACCGCTGCGCGTGGCGGCCGAGGAGAAGGGGTTGCGGTGGGAGGTAAAGGTGAGGCGCGAAGTGCCGGAGAAGTGTATAGGCGACCCGGTAAGGCTGCGGCAGATTCTGAGCAACCTGATGAGCAACGCGATGAAGTTTACGCACGCGGGCGGAGTATGTGTGGATGTGGGTATGGCGGACGGCAAGAACCTGCGGTTTGTGGTGGAGGACACAGGGATCGGCATTGCCGGAGACAAGCTGGACGGGATCTTTGAGGAGTTTGAACAGGCGGACCGGTCGACGACGCGGCGCTATGGCGGGACGGGGCTGGGCCTGGCGATTTCGAAGAAGCTGGTGGAGCTGATGGGTGGCCGGATTGGCGTCAAGAGCGAACCCGGCCGGGGATCGATGTTCTGGTTTGAGGTGGGGACGGACCCGCCTATTTAAGAAAGCCGCTGGTAACGGCGACTTCGGCGGAGAGCTGATCGTTGAGCGGATCGTCGAGGGCGAGCAACTGGCGCAAGGCGGGCGAGAGGCGGGCCTGCGTCTCGGGCCGGAGCAGGCGGCGCTGGTATTGCTGCTGGGGTTTGTCGGCCCGGCAGAAGAAGGCATGCATGGCGCGGCGATGGCCGGAGGTGTGATTGGCGGTGCCGCCGTGCCAGGTGTGGGCGTTGCAGATGACGATGGTACCGGCCTTGCCGGTGACAAGGATCTGTTGGGGATGTGGCGCAAAGGGGTCGGGCATGACCTCCTGTGGGCGCTGGCCCCACTTGTGGGAGCCGGGGACGACGCGGGTGGCGCCGTTGTCGGGCGTGAAGTCGTCGAGCATGAAGATGGTGTTGGCGACCCAAAAGCCTTCGTTGTCGGGGATGGCGTTCATGTCGACGTGGAGGGGCTGGTCGGCGGCGGAGTGGGGATTGGTGGAGCGGACGTTGAGGCTTGAGAGCTTGAAGCGGGGGCCGAGGATGTGGGCCTTGGCGGCGAGCATGGCGGGGAGCTGGATGGCCTGTTCGAAGACTTCGCCCTTGTCGACACAGTTGGCGAGGCGGCGGGCACCGGCTTCTTTTTTGAACTCGGCGCCGGCGTTCTCGCCTTCGAGCTCGAAGAGCTCTTCAATGCGGTCGCGCAGGCCCGCGAGCAGGGCGGGGGAGAGGGCATCTGGGATCACGAGAAAGCCATCGCGATCGAGGGAGGCAATCTGTTGGGCCGTTAACATGCTGAGATAGATTTTATGCGGATTCTTGTGCGAGCCACGAACTGGCTCGGGGACGCCATCATGTGCCTGCCGGCGCTACACGCGCTGCGGGCGCGGTATCCCGAGGCGCATATCGCGATCCTGGGGCACGGGTGGCTGGGGGATCTGTATGGCACCGAGACGTTCTGCAACGAGACGATCGCCTACCCGAAGACGTGGGGCGAGAAGTGGGCGCTGGCACAGCAGTTGCGGGGGCGATTTGACCGGGCGCTGCTGTTGCAGAATGCGTTTGAGGCGGCGGCGTTTGCGTTTGCCGCGCGCGTGCCGCAGCGGACGGGGTATGACCGGGATGGGCGCGGGCTGCTGCTGACGGAGCGCGTGGCCGTGCCGCAAATTGGGCATGAGCGGTTCTACTATCTCGAGTTGTTGCGGCTGGCGGGGTGGATTGAGGGGTATGACCCGGTGGCGCCGATTGCGCTGAATGGCGTGGTGAGGCGGGTGGAGAAGGTGATTGGGGTGAGCCCGGGGGCGGCGTTTGGCAGCGCGAAGCGGTGGTACCCGGAGCGGTTTGCCGAGGCGGCGGCGCGCGTGGCACTGGAGCGCGGAAGCCGGGTGGCGCTGTTTGGCAGCGCGGGGGAAAAGGACATTGTCGATATCGTGGAGCGCGGGGTGAAGGGGCGCGGGGTGGCGGTGGAAAACCATGCGGGACGGACGACGTTGCGCGAGTTTATCCAACTGGTGGCGAACTGTGAGCTGATGCTGACGAACGATAGCGGGTCGATGCATGTGAGCTATGCGGTGGGGACGCCGAGTGTGACGGTGTTTGGATCGACGGATCATGTGGGGACGGGACCGGTGGGGGAACACGCGCGGATTGTGCGGGAGCCGGTGGAATGTGCGCCGTGCAAGAAGCGGGAATGCCCGATCGATCACCGGTGCATGACAAGAATCACAGCGGAGCGGGTGGCACAGGAAGCCCTGATCCTGTTGAAATAGTAGTTTGGATACCCGTAAGAAGATTATTTCGTTTGATGAAGCCGTGTCGCGGCTCGAGGCTGAAGGGCTGACGGCGGTGCAGATGGATGCCGACCCGTTGCTGGCCGAGGTGGTGAGCGCGTTGCCGGGAGGGCTGGTGGCGTTTGTGAGCGAGAGGGCGGAGGCCTATCTGCCGCTCGAATCGCGGGCACAACTGGCGGCGGCGCTGAAGAGCGTGCGCTATGTGGCGCTGGGTGAATATGCGGGGGCCAAAGACCTGCGCGGGGACGAAGCAGCAGCGCGGCAGGCGCTTGAGCAACTGGTGATTCGCAAAAGCGAGGTGGTGTAACACCTTGAGCCGAGTGCTGGTGGTGCGCCTTGGCGCGATGGGCGACATACTGCATACGATCCCGGCAGTGGAGCGGCTGCGGGCAGCGATGCCGCAGGCGGAGATTGCGTGGGTGCTGGAGCCGCGGTGGATTCCGCTGGTGGCGGGCACGGGGATGGTGAACCATTTGTTGCCGCTCGACCGGAGGGATGGGCTGAGTGTGTGGATCGCGGCGCGGTGGCTGCGGAAGTGGAAGCCGGATGTGGCGGTGGATTTTCAGGGGTTGTGGAAGAGCGCGCTGACGGCGTGGCTGAGCGGGGCGGAGACGCGGTATGGATTTGACGCGGCGATGCTGCGCGAGCGTGAGGCGGCGGTGCTGTATACCGAGCAGGTGGCGGCAGGTGGCGCGCACGTTGTGAGGCAGAATCTGGAGCTGGCGGGGGCGGTGGGTGGCGGGGAAGTGCCGGTGGCCGTAAGGGCGCCGCAGGGATTTGCCGAAGGGCGATTGCCGGAGGAGCCGTTTGTGCTGGCGGCGCCGTATGCGGGGTGGAAATCGAAGCAGTGGCCGGCGGAGCGGTATGCGGAGATTGGCGAAAGATTGTGGCGGGAGCGCGGGATGCGGCTGGTGATGAATGTGATGCCGGGGGCGACGCTGCCGGAGAGCGAGCATCTGTGGCGGCATGAATCGGGCATTGAAGGGCTGATCGATGCGACGCGGAAGGCGCGGGCGGTGCTGGGGCTTGATAGCGGGCCGATGCACCTGGCGGCGCTGCTGGCCAAGCCGGGCGTGGCGCTGTTTGGGCCAACGGACCCGGAGCGCAATGGGCCGTATGGAGGGACGGTGCGCGTGTTGCGCGTGGCCGGGGCGGAGACGACCTACAAGCGCGGACAGGAAATCGCGGCGAGCATGCAGGGGCTGGATGTGGAGCGCGTATGGACGGCGTTGAACGAGGTATTGGCATGAGAAAGCATGTGTTCCCGAAGGCTTATGCCGACCGCGTGATGCGGATGAGAGTGCCGAGCGGGTTTCTGCTGGCGGCGTGTTTTGGATTGCTGGCGGCGCCGACGCTCGAGAGCTGGGTGGCGGGGATGGGCGTGGCAGTGCCGGGGCTGGGGCTGCGAGCCTGGGCGGCGGGGCATCTGCGGAAGAACCAGAATCTGACCGTGGGCGGGCCGTATGCGTGGACGCGGAATCCGCTGTATCTGGGAACGTTGCTCGCGGCGCTGGGGCTGGCGGCATCGGCGCGCAGTTGGGTGATCCTGGCGGTGACGGTGGCGGTGTTTGTGCTGGTGTACCTGCCGGTGATCGAGCAGGAGGAGCAGCATCTGGTGAAGATCTTTCCGGGGTATCGCGAGTATGCCGAGCGCGTACCGCTGTTGTGGCCGGCGGTGCCGAAGGTGGCGGGCGTGGGGGATTTTGACTTCGGGCTGTATGTGAGGAACCAGGAGTGGAAGGCGCTGACGGCGTATCTGCTGGGTATGGGGTATCTGTATTGGAAAATCTGAGCGTAGTGCTGGTGGAGCCGCGGAACCCGTTGAACATCGGGGCGGCGGGACGCGCGATGGCGAACTTCGGGTTTGGGGACCTGCGACTGGTGAACGCCTATCGCGTGGCCGCCGAGGAGGCCAAGAGCTCGCCACATGCCGAGGGCGTGATGGCGGGGGCGCGGGATTATGAGTCGTTGCGTGAGGCGATTGGCGAGGCGACGCTGGTGATTGGCACGACGAGTGCACAGAAGCGTGATGTGCACGTGGCGATCGAACCGCTGGAGGTGGCGGCGCAGAAGATCCGCAGTCATAACGGGCGGGTGGCGCTGCTGTTTGGAAGCGAGAAGTTTGGACTGTCGAACGAGGACATGACGTATTGCCATAGCCTGTTGCGGATTCCGACCGGTGAAGGAACGCCGAGTATGAATCTGGGACAGGCGGTGGCCGTAACCCTCTACGAGTTGATCCGTCAAAACCCACAGACGGATCTGGCGCCGGCGGCAATGCTTGACGAGTTTGTCGAACGGCTTTACGAAGCTTTACAACTGGCCGGATACGTTCATCACGACAATGTGATTGAGAAGCTGAGGCGGCTGAGCCGCCGGATGCAACTTCGTCAGCATGATGCGGTGATGTGGATGGGCATGGTCCGGCAAATTCTTTGGAAACTGAAAAGCGAGAATTAAGACAATGACCCGAGTTGAACTGCAATACGAACTGACGAAGCCGCTGGGCGATGTGGAATTTGAGCGACTCTCGCGCCTGACGAGTGTTTATGGAGTGATGAGCTACAAGCTCAAGCAGGACCTGAGCGGAATGATGGTGGAGTATGACGCCACGCGGTTGGACCCTGAAGGGGTGGACCGGGTATTGTTCCGTAACGGATTGCCGGTGAAGCGTATTTCCTAATGGAGGAGTAAATTCGATGCGTACACTTTTGGGTCTGGCCCTGGCGGGGCTGATGCTGGCGCAACAGCAGCAAACGCAACAGCAGCAGACGCAGACCGAGAAGCCGGGACGCATTACGGGCAAGGTGTTGAACGCGGTGACGGGGGAGCCAGTGCGGAAGGCGACCGTCACCCTGCAGCCCGCTGGCACGCAACAGCAGCAGCCGGGGGCGCTGGGGCAGATCCTGGGTGGGATGCGCGGGGGGATGAGCGCGGCGACGGATAACGGCGGGGCGTTTGTGTTTGAGAATGTGACGCCGGGGTCGTACCGGGTGGTGGGGGAGAAGACGGGCTTTATCCGAACGACGTTTGGGCCGCGGGGTGGCGGGGGCGGGTTTGCTTCGCGCATTGATGTGGCCGCGGGGGCCGAGAAGGCGGATGTGGTGGTGCGGCTGGTGCCGCAGGGGGTAGTGAGTGGGCGGGTGCTTGATGAAGATGGCGAGCCGATGGAAGGCGTGAATGTGTCGCTGCTGCGGATGCAGTATGCGCAGCAACAGCGGCGGCTGGCGAGCCAGGGCAACGGGCAGACGAATGACCGGGGCGAGTTTCGGATCACGAATGTGCCGCCGGGGAAGTATTACGTGATGGTGCAGAAGATCTCGATGGGCGGGGCGACGATGAAGCAGGGGGCGGAAGAGTTTGGGTATCCGCGGTTGTACTTTCCCGGGGTGGAGGCGATTGAACAGAGCCAGCGGGTGGAAGTGGGGCCGGGGCAGGAGTTTAGCGGCGTGCAGATGACGCTGCGCAAGACGCGGATGTACCGGGTGAAGGGGCAGGTATCGGGAGTGGCGACCGAGCCAGCGGCGGCCGATGGGCAGCAGGGGCGCGGACGACGCGGCAGCGGGATGACGGTATTGCTGCGGCCGGATACGGGCATTGCGATGGGCGGGGGACCTTTTGGTGGAATGGGGGGCGGTGGCGGGCCGTTTGGTGGTGGTGGCATGGGATCGATGGGGCAGGTGAAAACGGATGGGACGTTTGAGATCGCCGGGGTGACGCCGGGGGCCTACAAGCTGGTGGTGAATTCGTTTGGGGCCGGGCGGCCGCGCATTGTGAGCAGCATGAAGCTGAATGTGGGCAACCAGAATGTGGAGAACGTGGTGCTGGCGCCGATGCCGACGGCGAACCTGCAGGGCGTGGTGAAGGTGGAAGGAGATGCCTCGCTGGTGAACCTGAAGCAGGTACGACTGACGCTGCAGACGGAGATGGGTGGTGTGCCCTCGGTAGAGGTAGCCGAGAATGGGACGTTTACGCTGAAGGAGCTGTCGAACGAGGTGTACCGGTTGACGGTGGGCCAGCAGGCGAATGCGTATCTGAAGTCGATCAAGGTGGGCGGGCAGGAGATCAAGGATACGGGGCTTGATCTGACGAATGGCGCGGCGGGGAATCTCGAAGTGGTGCTGTCGACGAAGATTGCCAAGGTGACGGGCACGATCGAGAAGCAGAAGGCCGAGGACGGGGCGGGGAGTGTGGTGGTGGCGCGGGTGCTGGCTGACTCGAGCCTCGAGTATCAGAACCTGACGGCGCGGGCCGATGACAGCGGGACGTTCTCGATTGCGAACCTGCCGCCGGGGGAATACAAGCTGTTTGCGTTTGAAGAGGTGGATACGGCGGTGGCGTCGGATCCGGAGTTTCTCAAGAAGTTCGAGGACCGGGCGGCGAGTGTAAAGATTGGTGAAGGGGACAGCAAGAGCGTGACGATCAAGCAGATTCGTTATGCGGAGACGACCTCGACGCCGTAGAGGCGGGCGAGGGCGATGCGCTCGGGCGGGGTGAGGATGAGGCAGGCGGTATCGAGGGCATCGGCCGTCATACTGTTTTTGGCGACGACGCTGAGGGTTTTGGTGGTGGTGACGGGAGTGAGCGTGCGCGGGTCGAGGATGTGTTGGGGCTGATAGGTGTTGCCGGAGGTGGAGACGGCGGCGCGCGTCATGGTGCGGGTCTCGTTCTGAAAGCTGATCTTCCAGCCGGGTTCGTGGGGTGGGGCGTCGTGGACGAGGATGTCACCGGAGGCGGCGATGAGATGGCGCTTGATGCCGTGGCGGAGGAGGACCTTTGAGGCTTCGTCGTTGGCGTAGCCCTTGGCGATGCCGCCGAGATCGAGCTGCATGTTGTCGGCGAGCAGGGTGACGGTTTGTTTGCCGAGGGCGAGATGGGTGAAGCCGACAGTGCCGGTGCGGCCGCGAGTGCGCGCGCCGATGGTGACGTCGAAGGCGCCGTTTGAGGCGAGGGAGAGGCGCTGGGAGAACTTGAGGATCTCGAAGAGATCGCGGCTGACGGGGGTGGTGGTGTGGGGGCGGAGCTGATTGACTTCGCTGGTGGGCTTGTAATCAGAGAGGCGCGCATCGAGCTCGTCAAAGCGTTTGCGCGCCTCCAATATGGCGGGCGTCGGGTCGTGTTTGGACCAGACGGTGATGCGAATGAGCGTTCCCATGCACGGGAACGAACTACTGGTCTTCCGCCACTCCATTGTTCCAGAAGCGGTGCATTTCCTCAGGGGATGGGACCTTGAGAGGACGCACAAGACGGAAGCCAAGGCCGAGGGCATCGGTGTGATACCAGATTGACTTGGGGAGGTTGGGGTCCTGCTGCTTCCAGGCCGGATCGGAGGGGAAGCGAGCGGTACAGGTGACGCGACCGGCCTTATCCATCCACGAGCCGCCGCGAGCGGTGTGGGGGTAAGAGGTCTTGGAGGGATACCAGGGCTTGGGATCCTTGTAGGCGTCGGCGTAGTATTGGTCGGTGGTCCATTCCATGACGTTGCCGAGCATGTCGTAGAGGCCGAAGGCGTTGGGCTTCTTGGTGCCGACGAGCTCGTACTGGCGCTTGCCGAAGACGGCGACGCTCTCGAGATCGGTGGGCGGAGGCTGGTTGGCCTTGCAGGCGTATTCCCATTCGGCTTCGGTCGGGAGGCGATAGAAGTGGCCGGTCTTGGCGCTGAGCCACTGGGCGTATTTGTTGGCCGCGTGGTGCGTCATGGAGATGGCCGGGTAGCCCTCGATGCCCATGCCGAAGGACATCTCGACGTAGGGCTTGGTGGGGCGGCTGACGGCGTCGACGGCGATGTTGGCACCGGGGTCTTCGCCGGAGAGCGTGGCGAACATGAAGAGGCGGTACTCGTTCCAGGTGACTTCGCGGGCGGCCATCCAGAAGGGTTCGACGGCGACTTCGTGGGCGGGAGATTCGTCCTTGACGGCGTTGTTGCCCATGGTGAACTTGCCGCCGGGGATGGGCATCATCTCGTAGGTGACGTCGGTGCCGGGGATGGTGTTCTTGTAGGGCTTGAGCGCTTTGTCTTTGGCCGAGGCCTTGAGGATCTGGGAATGAAGATTGCGCGTGAGCGAATCGTCATCGGCCATGGCCTTCTTCTCTTCGGGATAGGGAAGGCCGTCGGCCACCCACTGGGTGAGGGTGGCTTTCTCTTTGGCGCTGAGGGGCGGGCCGCCGGGCGGCATGGTGCCGAGGGCGCCGACGATCGCGTCTTTTTTGCGGACGAAGAATGCGCGGTCGTGGCAGGCCGCGCATTGCTTGTCGATGATGGGTTTGACTTCAGTGGAGAAGTCGATGGCAAAGAAGGCCAGCAGCAGGATCATACAAACTTCGTGATGCCGGGCTTGGGGGTGGGCATGTCAGGCAGGCTGCCCTTGGGGTCGAACGGATCGGGGAACGTGGAGAACTTCGAGTTCTGGATCTGTTCCCAGGTGAGCTGGGCGCCGGTGTAGGCGGCCTGACGACCCATGATGGCGAGCAGCGTGGAGGACATCATGCGGTCGCCCTTGTTGACGACTTCGCCCTTGCGGATGGCGGCGAACAGGATGTCGTGCTCGTACTGGTAGCCATCGTTCTTGGTGCCTTCGAACTGCCAGAGGGTCTTGCCCGCGTGGTCTTCGACGATGGGCAGCGGGCCGCGGCCGATGGTGACTTTACCCTTGGTGCCGAGGATGTAATCGGCGTTCTCGTTGTAGATGCCGGGGATCTGGCGATGGGCGATGAAGGCGCGAGCGCCGTTGGGATAGAGGTAGTTGACTTCGATGTGATCGAAGATGTTGCCGCCTTCCTGCGGGATCTGGCGACCGCCGTGGGCGACGCAGGAAACGGGCGGGACGTCCTTGAAACACCAGGCGACCTTGTCGACGGAGTGGACGGCCTGTTCGACGTAGCCGTCGCCGCAGGTCCAGAGGAAGTTGTACCAATTCTTGGTCTGCCATTCGACGTCGCTCATGCCGGCGGGACGCGTGGAGGCCGGGGGCATGGGCTTGACGGGGCTGGTGTAGTAGGTGGCGTAGTAGGAGAGGACGTCGCCGATGATGCCCTGGTGGACCTGCTCCATGACCTGCTGGATGTGGTTGGCGTAGCGCCACATGAAGCCGTCGACGATGCACTTCTTCTTGGTCTGGGCCATCTTGACGGTTTCGATGACGCTGCGGACGCCGGTGGGATCGACGGCCATCGGCTTTTCGGTGAAGACGTGCTTGTTCTTCTCGATGGCGTAGCGGATGTGGCCGGGGCGGAAGCCGGGAGGCGTGCAGAGGAGGACGACGTCGATGTCGGAGTCGATGACCTGCTTGTAGGCATCGAAGCCGAGGTACTTCTTGCCGTCGGCGACCTTTACCTTGGCGCCATTGATGCGCTGGATGCGCTGGAGCGAGGCATTGATCTGGTCGAGGGAGACGTCAGCGACGGAGGTGAGTTCCGCGTAGTCGTCCGCCTTGAGGGCCTGGGAGGCGGCGCCGGTACCACGGCCGCCGGCGCCGACAAGACCGACCTTGATGGCGTTGGTGACCGTCTGAGCTTTGATGATGGCGGGAGCGGCGATGATGCCTGCCGCCTTGAGGAAATCGCGACGAGGTGTATCCGACATAAACGTTAATCTTATCAACTACACTGAGGGACAGTGCGAGGAATCCTCAAGGTTTCACTGGGGCTCGTGGTTTTTCTACTCGTGGATGCGGCGGTGTTCCGGACTGGGTGGTATGGGCAGTATCTCGAGTCGAATTCGAGCGCTGGAATCACGCAATTGACGATCGACCGGGCGCGGCTGCACCAGCGGGTATGGGCCGAGCCGCTCGTGTTGACGATGGGGGATTCGCGGATGAATTATCCGCTGAAGAGAACGAATGAGTATGCGGCGGGGAAGGGGTACCGGTTTCGCATCTCACATGGGGGCGTGGCGGGGACGAATCCGCGTGTCTGGTATTACCTGCTCCGCGAGATGGACCCGACGGCGCGGCGGTATCGGGCGATTGTGTTGCCGGTGGACGGGTTTGATGATGAGGATACCTTACAGAACTACGCCAACTATCCGCTCGATGTGAACTACCTGGCGATGCTGTTGCGGTGGAGCGACGTGCCCGAGTATCCGCGCAGCTATGCGGACTGGAAGTATGAGCAGGAGGCGTGGAAGGCGTGTCTGGTGAAGGGGGCGGCGCTGCAGCGGGATCTGCTGGCTTTCTTTGAGGCGCCCAAGGTGAGGCTCGAGATGACGAAGCTCAACCGGGAGTGGTGGCCGAAGGGGAGCTACGAGTTTGAAGAGGAAGAGAAGACGCTGGCGGGGCTCGAGGTGGACTGGAAGACGCGGACGGCAAAGGTGCCGGCGGGGGCCGACCCGGAGGTGATCAAGACCGCGTTGTTGCGGCCGGATGCGCCACAGACGGGGCGCTACGGAGCTTACCGGCGGAAGTGGTTTGGCAAGATCCTGGACCGGTATGCGGGGACAGGAACAAAGGTGGTGTTTGTGATGTTGCCGCGGGGGCCGGTGGTGCGGCCGGCGGTGAAGACGGTGAGCAGCAGCATTCGCGAGTTTGGCGCGGCGGGGCGGGCCGTGGTGGGCGAGGAGCACCGTTATGAGGAACTGGAGCGGCCGGAGATGTTCAAGGACGGGTTGCACCTGAACCGGGCGGGGTCGCGACGGTATGGCGAGTTGCTGGTGGAGGAGTTAGCGAGGGTGCTGGGTGCTGTTTAATACGCTGGGGTTCTTTGCGTTTTTGGCCGTGGTGCTCGTCGTGTTCTACGTGCTGCCGGAGCGGGCGCGGCGGTGGTG
>CAZBTA010000144.1:0-13175 GCA_964494515.1 uncultured Bryobacter sp. | reverse complement strand
TCAATCGTTTGTGAAGTCAACGTCAGATGAGCAGATCAAGAGCGCGATCTTAATGGAAGCGACGAAATGCATCTTTGGGCCGCAGGCGACCGGGTATGTTTCATCTGAGACTGAGGCGATGCCGCAGATGCAGATTCTAGAAGTGATTCGACAGAAGAGCAGCTAGGGTCGCTGGCTCACGGGGATGCAGGCGCGGAGGGCGGTGTGGGTTTCGGAGAAGCTGGCGACTTTGTTGTCCGTTAAGCCCGCGGCTTTGATTGCCGTGAAGACCTGGGCCTGGGTGATCGTTTTGACGCCCTTGGGGTAGACGATCCAGATGCCGCCGTTGGGGACCAGATACTTCTTCAGGGGTTCGAGGCGCTTGAGTTGTTGGGGGGATTCTACGCCGAGGAAGATCAGATCCGATTCCTTTGCGGCGCGGTGTTGGGCGGGGTTCAGGACGTTGGGGAGGATTTGGCGCAGGAATTCGGCGTCCCGAATCCCGAGTAGGGAGACTCGGGATTCGGGTTTGACGCCGAGTTTGCGCAGGAGCTCAGACAAGGCCGTTTAACAGAGCGATGGCGCCCTTTACGTTCTCCGTCCAAATTTCGGGGGTGGTGCCTTCGCGCTCAATCACGAGCGGGCCGGCGTAGCCAATTTCCTTCAACTTCGCGATGTAGCGCGGGATGCCCACGCTGCCTTCGCCGAGGGGCTTTTCGGTGCCGAGCTTGCCCTTTTCGGCCGGCCAGTCTCCATCCTTCACGTGCACGCTGCGGATGTGGCCTTTGAGGACCTCCATGGCTTCCACCGGATCGGAGGTGCCGTAGAGGATCATGTTGGCCGGATCGAAGTTGATGGCGAGGTTGGCCTTGCCGGTGTCCTTGAGGAAGTCGAGGAGGACTTCGGCGGGTTCCTGACCGGTTTCGAGGTGGAAGTGCTGGCCGTTCTTCTCGCAGTGGTCACAGATGCGGCGGACCATGGCCTGGACGGCGATGTAGTCCGCATTCGACTTGTCGTGGGGCACGAAGCCGACGTGGCAGGCGAAGACGGGGATGCCGATCTCTTTGCCGAAGTCGGAGAGGGCGAGCGTGCGGGCTTCGCGGACTTCGCGAGTGGCCGGGGGGATGAAGCCGACGGTGCGCTCGACGGTGGGGATGTCGGCGTAGTCTTCGCCATCATAGGCGGCGACGACGGCGAGGAGCGTGAAGTCTTCAGCAGCAGCGGCAGCCTTCCATTCAGCGGCCTTGCCTTCGATCTTGAACTCGCCGGAGCAGCCCATCTGGGCGCAGTTGAGGCCGAGGGCCTTCAGGGCCTTGATCTGATCGACGGCTGGCTTGTCGTTCTGGGCCCAGAAGATGCAGCCGAGTTCGAGGGGTTTTAGAGTTGGCATTCGAGTTTCTTTCCTTGGAGTGAACGGGATTCGAGAAGGAGATGGGCGAGCGAGACGGCCTGCGCGGAGTGAAGCGGCAGGCAGCGCACGGGCTCGCGATTGTTGGCCGCGCAGTCGACGAAGTAGGCGATCTCTTCGCGGTAGGCGTCGATGGCGGCGGGGGGAGTGAGTTCCTGGGCATCCGCGCCAGAGGCGTAGAGCGTGGGGTTGGGCTGGGCGGAGTGGAAGTCGATGGTTCCTTTTTCGGCGACGCAGGTGTATTCCATGGAGAAGGGGAACGCACCGTGGTGCCAGCCGCCGGCGATGTTGACGGTGAAGCCGGGGTAGAAGAGGTTGGCGTTGAGGATGTCGATCTGGTTGGGGAGATCTTCAAAGCCGGTGGCCTCGACGTGGGTGGGGGCGCCGAAGAGGTAGAGCGCCATGTCGATGTCGTGGATCAGGAGATCGAAGACGCCGCCGCCGGATTGGGCTTTGTCTTTGAGCCAGGGTCCCCAGCCGGGGGCCGCGCAGCGACGGCGGAAGGTGGCGCCGCGGACGGGGCCGGAATCGGCGAGGAAGGACTTGAGCGAGTCGTAGCAGGGGAAGAAGCGGAGGACCTGGGCGGCCATGAGGAGCTTGCCGGCCTGTTGGGCGGCGGCGAGCATACGGTCGCAGGCGGCGCGATCGAGGCCCATGGGCTTTTCGACGAGGACGTGCTTGCCGGCGGCGAGGGCGCGGGTGGCGAAGGGCTCGTGGAGGGCGGTGGGCAGGCAGAGGTCGACGGCGTCGATGGTGGGGTCGGCGAGGACTTCTTCGAAGGTGGAGAAGGTGCGCACGGCGGAGAAGTCGAGCGCGGCTTCGGTGGTGGCGAGGTTGCCGGACACCTTGGAGAGATCGCCCTTGAGCTTGTCGGGGTCGCGCGAGACGACGGCGAGCTTGAGATCGGGAATGGTGAGGGCGGCCTTGACATGGGTGGCACCCATAAAGCCGAGGCCTACGATGGCAAGTTGCATAGAACCCACTAGCGTAACAGGAGGACTGGGAGGATGGCGCATAGGATGGGAGATATGGAAGTGACGTTAGGGGCATTGCACAGCGCGATTCTGCGGCATCTGGTGGAGCGGGGGTATGCTCCGCGGCGGGCGTGGCTCGGGGAGCGATTTGGAGTGAGCGATGCGGTGATGCGGGAGAGCTTGCGGGGGCTGGCGGACTACCACGGCGTGGTGCTGCATCCGCATGAGGAGGAGGTGTGGGTGGCGCATCCGTTTGCGACGGCGGCGACACCGTTTGTGGTGCGGCGAGGCGAGCAGCGGTGGTGGGGGAATTGTGCGTGGTGTTCGCTGGGGATCGCGGCGCTGCTGGGGGGAGAGGGGGTGGTGATCGAGACGCGGTTGGGCGGGGATGGGGAGGTGGTAAGGATTGAGGTGGAGGGAGGCAGGGTGAAGCAGGAGGAGTGGTGGGTGCATTTTCCGGTGCCGATGCGGCGAGCTTGGGAGAACGTGGTGTGGACCTGCTCGATGATGCTGGTGTTTGAGAGCGAGAGCGCCGTGGATGGGTGGTGTGAACGGCATGGCGTAGCCAAGGGGAGCGTGGAGCCGATCGGGAGGATCTACGAGATGGCGCAGGTCTGGTACGGGCGGCATCTCGATGAGGACTGGCGGAAGTGGACCGTGGAGGAGGCGGGGGAGATCTTCAGGCGGTTTGGGCTGGTGGGGCCGGTGTGGGAGCTGGAGAGCGATGGGGGGAGGTTTTAAGGGGTGGCGTTGGGTGTCGGGAGGTGCGGGCTTGGGATCGATTTCGGTTCAGGGGGTGAACGCAGGTGGGGTGGAACCAGCAATGGATTGGAGTGGTGGCTGGTGGGAAGTTGTCGGCGAGAGTTGGATGTGGTGGTTGGGTTGCCCACCCGCGAGGGGTGGGCAAGCCGGAATTACATCGTGACGACGTCGAAGCGGAAGCGCTCGGGCGGGAGGTCACTGACGGGATCGGGGTTCATACCGGCCCAGGTGTGGAAGGCGCTCTGGGCGAGGGAACCATTGAGATAGAAGAGGAACTGATCGCTGAAACAGTTGATCGGCGGGGGCTGGCGGAAGGTGAGGCGCAGGCCGACGGCGCCTTCGAAATTGATGTTCTCCGCTGTCGTGGAGGTGCGGGCCTTGTCTTCGAGCAGAACCACGAAGCTCTTGCGACCGGCGTGGGGCCAGACGTCGGCCTTGAGCAATGGGCGCAAGTCGGAACGGGTCTCGAAGGTGGTCTCGCATTGGCGGATCCACTCAAGAATCGAGTCGCCCCAGGCCCAGGCGTGCATGAACGTCTGATACTGATCGACCAGATTCAAGGCCAGATCCATGCGGCGGCGCTCGAACTCAAGCTCGAGCTTGGGGTCGAGAACCGGCAGAGTGGAAAGAACTTCCTCAGAAGCGATGATGTCCTCTGCCAGGTGCACCATCTTGTCCAGGCGTTTAACGGGAGTGGAACGGACCAGCAACGGGGGTAGTTCGTGCGTGCGGTCGCCCGGTATTTCAACGAATTTGCGTTCGCCAAGAATATCCATTTGAACCTCGCTCAAACTTCTCTAAGAAGCGTATCGTCCTCCGGAGAGGATTTCTGCAATTATAGGACGCAAAAGGAGGAGTGCAAGTTTTGAAATTCAACATTTTGATGTTGGTGGCGGTGGCGGCGTGGGGGCAGGACCAGGGCGACTGGCGGAAGATCTTCAATGGCAAGAATCTGGATGGGTGGGTGGTGAAGCTGGCGCACCATGAGGTGGGCGACAACTTTGCGGATACCTTCAGGGTGAAGGACGGGGTGTTGCGGGTGGATTATGACAAGTACCCGGAATTTGGGACGCGGTTTGGGCACCTGTTCTACAAGAAGCCGCTGTCGTACTTCAAGCTGCGGCTGGAGTACCGGTTCTTTGGCGAGCAGATCAAGGACGGGCCATCGTATGCGAAGTTGAACAGCGGGGTGATGTTCCATTCGCAGGCGCCGGAGACGATCCTCAAGGAGCAGAACTGGCCGATCTCGGTGGAGGCGCAGTTTCTGGCCGGGGGGCGGACGACGATGAACGTGTGTACGCCGGGGACGGAGATCTTTATGAAGGGCGAGATGGTGAAGGCGCACTGCACGAACTCGACGTCGAAGATCTATGGCAATGACGAGTGGGTGAAGGTGGAGCTGGAGGTGTTGGGGAATGAAAAGGTGAGGCAGTATGTGGATGGCGTGCTGGTGCTCGAGTATGAGAAGCCGATGATTGGGGGTGGGGTGGCGCTGGGGTTTGACCCGAAGATCAAGGTGGATGGGAAGGCGCTCGAGAGCGGGTATATCGGGCTGCAGGCGGAGAGCCAGCCGGTGGAGTTTCGCAATGTGGAACTGGTGGAGCTGGTGGGGTGTATGGACCCGAAGGCGAAGAACTACAAGAGCTGGTACAAGAAGGCGGAGGCGGGGATGTGCCGCTACAAATGAAAACCATGCAACTCTTGTTGCCAGCACGGTATTGATTTAGTAGCCTAAAAACTCATTTGAGCCCAGAGGAGACACCCAATGGATGAAAGTATGGTTAGAATTGTTGCCGGCGTGCTGGCGGTGCTGTGTGTAGTGGCGATCGTGATGCGACGCAAAGGCAAGAAGAGCAGCGCGGCGGAAGACGATTTTTAAAGAATGGCGACAAAGGCCAAGAAGGGGGTGAGCATGGCTCGCCCCCAAGTCAACATGGAGTTTTGCAACTTCCAGGTGGAGGTGCGTCCGAGCAAGATCCACCGCTGGGGAGTGTTTGCGCTGGAGGACATTCCGAAGGGGCGCAAGGTGATGGAGTATACCGGCGAGCATGTGAGCCGGAAAGAGGGCAAGCGGCGCGCGGAATCAAACGAGATCCACTGCCTGTTTACGCTCGACAAGTATTGGTATGTGGACGGGGCCGTGGGGGGCAGCGGGGCGGAATTTGTGAACCACTGCTGTGAGCCGAATCTGGAGTCGCGCATCATGTCGCGGCACATCCTGTACTTCTCGCTGCGCGACATCAAGGCGGGCGAGGAGTTGTTGCTCGATTATCACTTTGGCAAGAACCAGGAGCGGGTGGCGTGCAAGTGTGGCGCGCCGAAATGTCGCGGCTGGATTAACGTACTGGAATAGGCGGCAGACGGTCGGCGGCGGCGGACCAATGGGGCAGGCTGGTGGTGCGCTCGAGCACGAGCAGGCGATTGTATTTGGCGAGGCGTTCGGAACGGGTGATGGAGCCGACCTTGAGCTGGGCCATGCCACTGGCGATGGCGAGATCGGCGAGGAAGGCATCTTCCGTCTCACCACTGCGGGCGGAGATCACAGCGCGGAAACCAGCAGCGGCGGCCATGTCGATGACCTCGAAGGTCTCGGTGATGGTGCCGATTTGATTCATCTTGACGAGGACGGCGTTGGCGGCCTTGTGCTCAATGGCGCGGGCCAGGCGGGCGGGATTGGTGGTGAGGAAATCGTCGCCGATGATCTGGGCGCGCGCGCCGAGGCGGGCGGTGAGGGAGGGCCAGTGGGCCCAATCGGTTTGATCCAAACCATCTTCGATTGACACTACGGGATATCGCTGACACCAGGCGTCAAGCAGGTTGATGAACTCGTCGGCGGTGAGCGAGCGGGATTCGCTCGAGAGCTCGTAGCGGCCACCCGAATAGAAGTGAGACGAGGCGACGTCGATGGCGATGGTGACCTGATCGCCGGGGATGAGGCCGGCATGCTCGATGGCGCGGGTGAGCAGGGCGAGGGCGGCTTCGTTAGTGGCGAGGCGAGGGCCCCAGCCACCTTCGTCGGCAACACCGGTGAAGTATGCGCCGTCCTGCTCGAGCAGGATGCGGGCGGAGCGGTGGATGGCGACGATCCACTGCATGGCCTCGGCGAACGAGCGGGCGGCGTGGGGGACGGCGAGAAAATCCTGAAACTCCATGGCGCGCGCGGCATGGAGGCCACCGGAGAGGATGTTGACCATGGGCAGGGGGAGAGTGGCCTGGCGGTGGCCGGCGAGCGATTGCCACAGGGGGAGGCCGCGCACGTGAGCGGCGGCGCGAGCGATGGCGCAGGAAGCGGCGAGGATGGCATTGGCGCCGATGGCGGACTTGTTGGAAGTGCCGTCGAGGGCGATCATCTGGTGATCGAGAGCGGCCTGATCGAGGACGGACTGACCCGTGAGCAGGGGGGCGAGGCGGGACTGGAAGTTGTGGATGGCGCGGGTGACGCCGAGGCCGTTGTAGCGGGTGGGATCGCCGTCGCGGAGCTCATGCGCCTCGGTGATGCCGGTGGAAGCGCCGGAGGGGACCTGCGCGGTGACGTGTGCGCCGGAGGAGAGAGTGAGGTGGGCCTCGATGGTGGGGCGGCCACGGCTGTCGAGGATTTCAAAGGCGTCAAGGGCGGAGATGGTGTGGTTATTCATGGAAGGCTTCTGCCTGGATTTCGAAGAGTTCGGCGATGGTGGCCGGGGGATTCTGGATGAGGTCGCGGGCAAAGCGGCGGGCGTGCATTTGCTCGAAGGGGGTGAGGTATTCGACGGGGCTCTTGCCGTCGATGCGGGCGAGGTGGAGGCAGCCGAGGTGGCGGAGGGTGGAGGGCTCAAGCCAGGAGCGTTCGGCGGGGAGGAGGGTGACAAGTTCGCGCCAGTAGGCGAGGCCGAGGGCGGCGTATTGGGCCCGAGAGCGGGCGCGATGCCAGCCTTTGAGCAGGAGGTGATTGAGGAGGAAGGCGACGTCGAAGGAGGGGTCGCCGAAGTGGATGACCTCGTAGTCGATGGAGAAGAGCTGGGAGGGCGGATTGACGAGGAAGTTTTTGGGTGACCAGTCGCCGTGGGTGAGGGCGCGGAGTTGCGTGCGGGATTGTTCGATGGCGCGATCGAAGAAGGGCGCGAGATCGGGGTGGCGCGAGGCGGTGAAGCGGTAGTAGGGGTCGAGGCGAAGCTGGTCGAAGAGGTCGAGGCCGGAGAAGCGGGCGAAGTGCTGGCGGGCGGTGAAGAAGGTGGCGTGGAGGCGGGCGGCCTGGATGGCGAGGGAGATGTCGATGGAGCCGGCGAGGAGTTGTTGCTTCCAGGTAGGGGCGTCGGGGGCGGCGGCCGTCATGGCGAAGAGGTAGTTGTCATGGTCGGCAAAGAGGACCTGTGGCAGGGAGCCGGCGGGGGCGAGGGGATGGAGCACGGTGAGGGCGTCGATCTCGCGGAAGATGCGGGCGCGATCGGAGAGCCAGACCTCTTTGACGCGGAGCTGGGGGAGAGATTGCTTGAGGATGATGTCGGGCGAGCCGGGGGAGCTGACGCGGAAGACGGCGTTGGAGACGCCGCCGGTGAGCTCGGTGACGGAGAGCTGCGAGGCGGGAAGCTCAAGCCGGGCGGCGAGGTAATCACGCGCGGCACTGGAATCGAAAACTGGCAAACGACCAGTTTACTTGCGGGAGAACATGTTGAGCAGGCCGCCGAGCATGGAATTGGACTTGGCGGGCTTGGCCGAGGCGAGATCGTCGGCCTGATTGCCACCCATTTTTTCGGCGAGCTGGACGAGCGCTTTGCCGAAGTTGGAGTTGTTGGCCGAGGGCTTGCCCTCGATCATGGCGCGCTGGACGGCCTCGAAATCGCTGGGGAGGACCTGGAAGACCGTGGTGCGGAGGGCGGTCTCGATGACTTCTTTGCTCAAGCCGACGTCGCGATTGTAGCGATTGACGATGAGCTTGACCTTGCCGCGGTCGACGCGGTTTTGATCCATGTAGTTGAGGGCGCGCTGGGTGGCCTGGAGGCTGGGGAGCTCGTTGGTGGAGACGAGGAGGATCTCGTCGGCATGGCGGAGCGCGGAGACATTCCAGGGGCCGTAGCAGGAGGCGCAATCGAGGATGGTGGTGTCGTAATTCCAGCGGGCGTAGTCGATGATGCTGGCGGCGTCCATGAGGTCGTGCACGCCCTCGACGGCGCCTTCGGGAGCAAGCAGGACATCGACGCCGTGGGAGGAGACGATGAGGTTGCGCCAGAGGTCGGCATCGAGCGAGGTGGTAAGAGTGACGACATCCATGAAGGAGTATTGACTCTTGAGCTTGAGCAGGAAGCTCATGGTGCCGGTGAGGGGGTCGAGATCGGCGAGCAGGAGCTTGCCGGCCTTTTTCTTCCAGGTATGGGCCAGACCGGAGGCGACCGTGGAGGCGCCACAGGCACCCTTGGCGGGGACGACGGTAATGACGCGACCGGCCTTGCCGGAGCCCTTGATGAGGGGATTTTTGGCGACGAGGCGACCGAGAACTTCCTCGATCTGAGCGACGTCGAGGGGATGGAAGAGGAACTCGGAGGCACCGGCGCGGAGGCAGCGGAGGATGAGATCGGTGTCGTTAGCCGGGATGACGGCGACGACGGGCATCTTGGTCTGGAGCGTGGTGAGCTCCTTGATGAGATTGATACCGCGTTCGCGATCGCTGATGACGTCGGCGAGGGTGATATCGGGATTTTGGACGGCGAGGACTTCCTGCAACCCCGCAACTGGGGGGTATACGGGTATCTCCAGGATCTCGGCGTGGGACATCTGGGCGAGGAAGGTCTGCTGGATGTCCTTGGTGATGCCCTGCGAGGGGCAGATGACCAAATACTTGAAATTGCCGGCGACGGAGAAGATTTCTGCCATTTTGTTGATTCCAATAGACTTTTCCCGTCAGGACGGACCTGAGACGTGACTGCGGGATTGGCCTTACATGGACTATCGTCAGGGCGGGTGAAAAACGATAGAGAAAAATTCCCGAAAGAATTACTAAAACGTTGTGGGACCGAGTCGATAAGCGTTGTCGGGCCAAGCGATTCCCCCCTGAGGGGGGTGAATGGCTAGACCAGAATCTCTGGGCAAGCTAGTGCTGAAAAAGCAATGGAAGTGGCAGGCCCGAAGGAAAGGCTTATTCCGCCGTGTACGAAAGCAACTTGATGGAAACGAAGATCACCGCGCCGATGGGTGCGCCGGCAACGGTACTGCTGTGCGAGAGCCAGCCATTAACAGTAGAAGGTGTGAGAGCCGTATTGGGCTCGACGAGCGACCTCCGTGTTACCGGAGTGTGTGAGAACCTGGCGCTGTGCCGGGAGATCGCGCGTCGCCAACGGCCGGACATCGTCCTGGTGGACAAGGCGCTGGGGATGCAGGCCGTGATGGACTGGATCCAGGACATGAAGCTGGCCGAGCAGGACCTGGTGCGGCTGGCCGAGAGCGGGCTGAAGTTTGGCGAGCCGGTGCCCGGAGTGGCGAGCCTGACGCGGCCGATGCCGAAGACGGTGGTGTGGGGCGTATCGATGACGGAAGCCGAGGCGCTGCGCTTTTTGCAAGCCGGGGCCAAGGGCATCCTGCGCAAGTCGACGACGCCGTCGAACATGCTGAACTGCTTCCGGACGGTGGTGCAGGGTCGGAACTGGATGGAAGATGCGGTGTTCCGTGAGCAGCCGCGGGAAGATCGTCATCCGCGCTCGGAGCTGACGCCGCGCGAGCAGCAGGTGATGGAACTGGTGGAGCACGGGCTGAAGAACCGTGAGATCGCCCGTGAGCTGGGGATTCGCCCCGGAACGGTGAAGATCCACCTGAAGCACATTTTTGAGAAGACGGGCGTGCGCGGGCGTTATGGCCTGGCGCTGACGGGGCTGCGGCAGAAGGGCGTATTAAGCGTCGAGCGGCAGCAGCAGACGGCGCAGATGCGCGAGGAGTTTGAACCGGCGCTCGTTCGTTAGGTTTTCATGTCGATGGTTGAGACAGTTTGGCGGTGGGCCGTGGTTGGCTCACCGCCGATTTTTTTATTGGGGTAGGGCGGCGACCATGGCGGCGATGGAGCGGGAGACGTCGGCGTCGGTAGTGGCGTGAGAGGAAACCGAAATGCGCATGGCGCGGCGGCCGCGCCAGATGGTGGAGCCGGCCCAGCAGACGCCGTCGCGCTGGATGGCCTCGACCCAGGCGAGCGTGCGCTCGTCGGTATCGAGAGCGGCGAGGACCTGATTGAGCGAGACCTCGTTGAGAATGGAGACGCCATGGGCGGAAAGCTCGTGAGCAAAGCGGCGGGCGTGGGCGCAGCAGGTGTCGATCATCTGGCGGACGCCTTGTTCACCGAGTGAAAGGAGCGCGGCCCAGGCATCGAAGCCGCGAGCGCGGCGCGAGGAATCGGGGGACTTGTGCATGGGCTCGATACCGCCGGAGGAGTTGAGATAGGAGGCGACGACCGACAGTGCACCGGAGAGAGCCGCGGGGTGGCGGACGTAGACGATGCCGGAATCGTAGGGGACATTGAGCCACTTGTGGCCGTCGGTGGCCCAGGAATCGGCGGCAGAGTAATCGGCTTGGGGTGACCAAAGGCCGAAGGCGCCATCGATGTGGACCCAGGAGCCGGAGCGGTGGGCGAGCGTGATGAGCTCGGGGGAATCGAGCGCGCCGGTGTTGACGTTGCCGGCCTGGAGGCAGACGAGGGCAGGTTCGGAGAGCGTGGGGAAGTGGGCAGGGTCCATGCGGCCCTGGGCATCGACGGGGACGCGAATGACGCGATCGCGACCGAGGCCCAACATGCCGAGGGCTTTGAAGAGGGAGGCGTGGGCTTCTTCACCGACGACTACCGGAAACTCAGGCGCGCCGAAGAGGCCGCGCGATTCGACATCGTAGCCGCGCTGGGCTAGCAGGTGGTGGCGGGCGGCGGCCATGCCGGAGAAGTTGGCCATGGTGGCGCCGGTGACGAAGGTGCCGAGGGCGGTGGGTGGAATGCGAAGCAACGAGGCGATCCAGGCGAGAGCGGTGTTCTCGATCGCGATCGCAGCGGGAGACATGGTGGAAAGGGCGGCGTTTTGATCCCAGGCGGTGGCGATCATGTTGTCGGCGGTGGCAGCGGGCAGAGAGCCGCCGGTGACGAAGCCGAAGTAGCGGCCGGAGGTGGTGAGCGTGGTGGCGGGGGCGACCGTCTGGTCGAGCAGCGCGATGATCTCATCAAGGGCAAGGCCCTGGGCGGGGAGATGTGCGGGGAGAGAGGCCAGTGCGGCGAGGGCTTCCGCGGAGGGATAGACGGCGCGGGTGTCGCGTTGGGAGGAATAGCGGCGGATGGAAGAGAGGATGTCGTCGAAATGGTCCGGCATCTGAACAGGATAGCGAGTTCGGTTGTAAATGCGGCGAGGGTTGTAGGGAGGAGAAGGAAAAGTACCAAATCGAGTCGTCCAGTACCAAGCAGCACTTACATCGATTCATTGATTGACTTATTCTCATTCTGGAGAAGGCAGACCTCTAATGGAGGCTGCGCACTAAATCAGAGGGGAACTATTCATTGAAACGTAATAGTATTTTGACGTTTGTACTCGCGCTGGCTCCTGTTTACGCCACAACGGTACTGAGCAATAATCCGGCGCCTGGCGATACTTATACCAATGCCGGCAACAGCAATCAGGGTCAAGCGGTGGGTTCGACGGGTTGGTATTACAACAACACGCGCTTATCGGGCACAGTGGGCATTAATTCAAACTACGCCCGCAGTGGGAATGGCTCGGTGGAATTTACGACGCCTGGCAGCAGCGCCAAGGCGGATATCGAATACCTCGCAGGTGGCGTAAATGCAAGCGGAAATTACTTTGCGACCAGCTCGCTGGGGTCATTCTCCTTGCTGACCAGCTTTGGCTACGACTGGTATCTAAGCAGCAGTAGCACAACTTCAAACCTGCATCCTGCGCTGCGCGTGTTGCTCGATGCGGACGGGAATCTGAACACGATCGGCGACCGTGGCTCGCTGGTTTATGAGCGGGCATACAACGGCAATACATTCCCGACGGATGCATGGCAGACGGATACGATTGGTGCGCAGACTTACCTGTGGAACACCGGCTTGGGACTGGGGTTTGCCGGCAACATCAATGGAACGCCATATGCTTACGACGCCACGCTGGCGGAATGGAAGGCTTACTTTCCGAACGCGGTGATCCTCGGCTTTAGCGTTGGCGTGGGCAGCGGCTGGTCTGGTGAATTTGCCGGCGCAATCGATAACGTGAACTGGCAGATTGGCACGGAACCCGCGGTGACGAACAACTTTGAGGTGGCGCGCGGTGGCGAAGTGCCTGAGCCGTCGACCTACATGATGGCTGGCAGTGCGCTGGCGCTGGCGTTGTTTGCCCGTCGCCGTCGTTAAACCCAAACCACCAAAAACTGAAAGCCCCCGTCTCGCTTGGAGGAGACGGGGGCTTTTCGTTAATGCGGCACGTAGTTACTCGGGGAGGTCTTCGGCACTGGCCGCCGTGAAGTAGGCGGCATCGGGGTGGTGGAAGACAAGAGCGGAGACGCTGGCTTCGGGCTCCATCATGAAGCCGTCGGTGAGCTCAATGCCGATCTCACCGGGGTTGAGGAGCTTGAAGAGGCCGAGCTGATCTTCCATGTTGGGACAGGCGCCGTAGCCGAAGCTGTAACGCTTGCCCTGGTAGCGGCTGGTCCAGCGCTGTTGCATGGTGAGGTCGTTGGGATCGGGGAAGCCCCAATCTTCGCGAATGCGGCGGTGGAGCCATTCGGCGGTGGCTTCGGCGGTTTCGGTGGCGAGAGCCAGGAGGGCGACGGACTTGAAGTAGTCGCCAGAATTCTTGGCCTCTTCGGCTTTGGCGCGGAACTCGCTGCCGGCGGTGACGGCGAACATGCAGATGGCGTCGCGCACGCCTTCGCGGGCGGGCATGATGTAGTCGCTCAGGCAGAGGCCGTTCTCTTTGGGCTGGCGGAGGAAGTTGTAGGTGTGGACCGGCGAGGAGCCGCCCTGGGTGAAGAGGTGGATCGAGTTCCCTTCCCGCTCGGCCTCGTAGAACTGCCAGACAGCCTTGGGCTTGAGGAAGTCGGCGGCCCAGGCTTTGACCTCC
>CAZBTA010000143.1:0-13205 GCA_964494515.1 uncultured Bryobacter sp. | reverse complement strand
CTTCTCATTCCGAGAGCGGATCCACTCCCCTGCATTACGCCATCCTTACCAACCATCTCGAGATGGTGAAGCTGCTGCAGGCCCGCGGCGCGGATCTCAAGCGTCGCCACCGTCTCAATTCCACCGCGCTCCATCTGGCTGCCAGCCGCGGCCACAAGGAGATCGTCGCGTTTCTGCTCGAGAACAAGGTTGAGGTGGATGCTGAAGATTCCTCTGGCGCCACGCCGCTCGATGAGGCCGCCTGGAAGGGCCATGAGGCCGTGGTCGACCTGCTACTCAAGGCCGGAGCGAGCCCGAAGCACCGCATCAAGGATACGCGCATCACGCCGCTGCACGAGGCCGCCGCGCGCGGACATGTGGACGTTGTGCGACAGCTCGTGCTGGCCGGCGCCGAGATTGACGCCAAGGACAATGCTGGCCTGACGGCTCTCGATGAAGCGCTGAAGCAACGGCACACGGCGGTGGTGGATTACCTGATGGCCAAAGGCGCCAAGATTGCCGGTGGCGATAATCGCGGTGCGGCGCGCCAGATGGAAGAAGCCGTGCTCAAGGGACAAACCGAAGTAGTGAAGTTGCTGCTCGACCGCGGCATGGACCCTGACGCCCCCACGGCCAACGGCAGCACGTTGATCCATGACGCCTGCCTCAAAGGCCACATCCATATCGCCGAGCTACTGCTGGCGGCGGGTGCCAGCGCCAACGCGCTGAACAACAGCGGCGCCACGCCGCTGCATGATGCCGCTCTGGGTGGCCAGCTCGCGATGGCGAATCTGCTGCTGAGCCGGGGCGCCGACATCAATGCGCTCGATCGTGACAGCAAAGCGACGCCGCTGCATTATGCCGCCAGTTGGGGACGTGACGAGATGGTAAAGCTGCTGCTAGACAAGGGCGCCAGGCGCGAGATTCGCAACACGGGCGGTAAGACGGCCGCTGACCTCGCCCGGGGCGCGGGGCACGATGCGATTGCTGAAATGCTGAAGTAGCAGCCGCTACTTCTTTTGTTCGGGGAAGATCGCGTAGCCTTCGGGAGCACCAATGTTTTCCCAAAGCCAGTTGAGACGCTTGCGCATCTCGCGACTGTTGATCTGACGGGGGCCCGGCTCAACGTCGATGTCGCAACACAAGCCATGCATGTAAAGGGTGAGCGAATCGATTAGCGCCACCTTGGCGTACTTGCGAAAGCGGGTCTTATCCTGCCAGGGAGTTTCGGTCTCGGCAAGCAGCTCTTCTTTGGCGCGCCAGCTCTCTTCGTCCACTTCGCCGTGGACGTGACGCTTGAGCTCGTCCTTGAGCAGATCTTCAAAGCCGGCCCACAACTTGGTCTTGGCGCGATCCACCAGCTTGGCGGCAATCGAGCGGAACAGGCGGTAGTGATAATCGGCGCTGTCACAACCCTGCACGGCAAAGGTAAGCACCACGTTGCCATCGATCTGGGTTTCTGACTGCCACACGCGACCCACCACATCGGGCGCGGTGTCGGACTTGGGCGGGTTCATCACGACGGTAACTTCGCCAGAACCCTCAAGATGCGGAACGAGCACGATGGCGATATCCGGCAACAGCTCGCGCACCATGGGTGGCAAACTGCTGATCGGATCGTAGATAAGTTCTTTTTCGTCTTCTGGATTCAGCCGGAGGCCGGCGGAGTAGAAGCTAATTTTGGTGGAAAGAGGCACCATCTCCTGACGAAACCTCTCCGCAAATGCCTTCACCGTCAACCGCTCGTTCATCAACACTCAAAGGATAGCGCGATACGCTGATTAGAGGTGGCGCGCAAGATACTGATCTCGGCTGGCGAAGCAAGTGGCGACTTTTACGCCGCTGGCCTGATCGAGGCCTTGCGACGCCGGCGGGCAGATCTCGATTTCTTTGGCTGCGCGCAACCGCGCATGCGGGCGCTTGGTGTGCGCGAAGCAATGGATGCCGAAAAGCTGGGCGTCGTGGGGCTGGTGGAAGTGGTGAGCCACCTGCCGGGAATTTATGCGGAATTCCGCAAACTGATCGACGCCGCGCGCCGGGAAAAGCCCGATCTCGCGATCCTCACAGACTCGCCGGACTTCAACTTAAGAGTGGCGACAAAGCTGCGCGAGATGGGCGTACCGGTGGTGTACCTGGTGGCGCCACAGGCCTGGGCATGGCGGCAGGGCCGGGTAAAGCGCATGCGTCGCGACCTCGCCGAGCTGCTCTGCATCTTTCCGTTTGAAGAGAAATGGTTTCGCGACCGGGGCGTGCCCACCCGCTTCATTGGCCATCCGATGGCGCGCCATATCAAGCCGCAGCAATCCCGCGAGGCATTCTTCGCCCAACATCAGCTCGACCCCACCCGCCCCATGGTGGCGCTGCTGCCCGGCAGCCGGCGGGGGGAGATCCTGCGTCATCTGCCGGCGGTATGCGATGCGGTGCGCCAGATCGGCGCCGCCACGCCAGTGCAGTTTGTTCTGGGCACGCCGCCGTCGGTGGGCCGCAAGTTTTTTGCTAACCAATCCCTGCCAGAATCCATCCATGTGATTGAGGGCCAGACGTGGGATTTGCTGGCACACTGTGACGTTGCCATGGCTGCATCGGGCACAGTCACCATGGAAGCAGCTCTGCTCGGCGCCCCCACGGTGAGCTTCTACCGGGTAACCGGCCTGAGCTGGCTGATTGGCAAGTTTCTCGTCGATGTGCCTTTTTACACGATGGTGAATCTGGTGGCCGGCAAAGCGGTGATCCCCGAGCTGATGCAGGAGAACATGACCGGCGATAAGCTGGCGTCAGCAGTATTGCGTTTGCTAACCAGTCCGTCGGAACGGGAAAATATGAAGAGGGGGCTCGCGGAAGTGGCGCAGGCTTTGCGAAGCGATCACGATCCGTTTGAATATGCCGCCCGTATAGTGGATGAGATGCTGAATGAGAACCATGAAATTCCTGCCAATTCTGTTGCTTAGCGCGGCGCTGTTCGCCCAGCAAGATCGCCGTGGACGCGTTGACGTCGAACACTATGACATCGATGTCACCGTGCAGCCGGCGCAGCAGACGCTGGCGGCAAAGGTCAAGATGCGCATGGTTCCGATGGATGACCGCATGAGCGGCATCCAGCTCGATTTCAACGACGCGCTGCGCGTCAGCAACGTCACGGTGGATGGCAACTCCGCCTCGTTTTCGCGAACGGCCGAGTTCGCCTACCGGCTGCAGTTTGGTCAGCCGCTGGTGAAGGGCCAGCCGGTGACGGTTACCTTCGAGTATGACGGGCGCTTTGATGGCCGTGAAGAAAGCCCGGTTTACGGCATTCGTTTTGCCGCCGCCGATGCCACGGGCGCTGCTTTTCTTTACCCCTCGCGCTGGTTCCCGATCAACGAATACACCTCTGACCGCTACACGATGAATCTCAACGTGTCCGTGCCGGCCGAGTTTCGCGTGGTCAGCTCGGGCGTAGACCTCAAGTCTGACGCGGGCGGCCTTGCCACCTATAGCTTCAAGACCACCCAGCCCGCCCTGTATGGCAGCTTTGGCGTCGTGCGTGGCGGCCCACTATCCAAGAGCTCCGAAGGCGTGACCACGTCGATGTGGATCAAGAACACGGCGATGGCCAACCCGCTGAGTGAAGCAATCGCCAAGGCGATGAATTTCCTCTCGGACCTCAACGGCAAGCCCCCAGTGGTGAATCTCGCACTGGTGGAAACGTTCAAGGGCTTCCCGAATGGCTACTCGGCACCGGGCGTGCTGTTCTTCAGCCCGAGCGGTATTGGCACAGAGGTCAACCCACGGCTGATCGTCAATCAGATTTCGCGGCAGTGGTGGGGCGGGCTGATCTCGCCCACCACGCGCAACCACATCTGGATCGTCAACGGCCTAGCGCGGTATTCGGAGGCGCTCTACTTTGAAAGCGTCAATGGCCCCTCGACCCTCGAGACGGAGATGCGTGACGTTTACGTCGAAGCGCTGACGCAACCCGAGCCGCCGCTGATCCAGGCCGCGCGCTACGAAGATTACTCGCCCGAGTTCTGGGCGGCTACCGCCGGCAAGGGTTCGGCGGTGCTTAACATGCTGCGCGGCATCATGGGCAAGGACAAGTTTGAGCAGATGCTCAAGATCTTTGCCAAGGGCGCGGCGTATCGTCAGGTTTCAACCAACGACTTCCGCAAGGCGGCCGAGCAGGTCTACGGCCAGGACCTCGGCTACTTCTTCATCCAGTGGATTGAGTCGGCCGGCGCCCCCGAGTTCAAGCTCACCTACACGGTGTTCCGCACCTCGAAGGGCTTCCGCATTCTGGGCAAGGTGGCCCAGGACCTCGACACCTTCCGCATGCCCGTCAAGTTGCGCATCGAGACCGAAGGCAACCCCGAAGAGAAGACGGTGGAAGTAGTGGGCACCTCATCGGAGTTCAGCGTCGAGACGTTTGGCAAGCCCGTGATCGTCAAGCTCGACCCCGACATGCAGGTGCTGCGCTATGACGACAAGATTCGCGTGTCGGTGGCCATCCGCAAGGGTGAGCAGTTTGCCGAGGTCAGCGACTTCCAGGAAGCGCTGAAGGAATACCAGAAAGCTCTTGAAGTGAATCGCAACAGCTCACTCGGCCACTACCGCGTGGCGGAGATTTACTTCATGCAGAACAACTACCAGTCGGCGGCCAACGAGTTTCGTGAAGTGTTGAATGGCGATCTCGAGCCGAAGTGGACCGAGGTGTGGAGCCACATCAACCTCGGCAAGATCTTTGACGTCACCGGCCAGCGTGAACGCGCGGTGAGTGAATACAACCAGGCGATCCGCACCAAGGACAACACGCAGGGCGCGCTCGAAGAGGCCGCCAAGTACGTCAAGGATCCCTATAAGCGCCAGATCAGCGATCGCTAATCGAGCCGCTTCTGGAAGCGCAGAGCGCTTGCCGTCAGTACCGTTGCGCCGAGAATCGCCAGCATGCCGATCTGCGGCCAAAGCGAATCGAGCCCCACGCCCTTGAGGAAGATGCCGCGCACAATGTCCATGAAGTAGCGCATCGGGTTGAGGTAGGTGGCCCACTGCACCACCTGCGGCATGTTCTGGATGGGAAAGCTGAAGCCGCTCAGCATGAACATCGGCTGAAACAAAAACAGCGTCGTCATCATCGCCTGCTGCTGCGTGTTGGAAACCGTCGAGATAAACAGGCCCAGCCCCAGCGTGCAGGCAATGAAGAAGATGCTGGCCAGCAACAGCAGCCACGGGCTACCCGCCATCGGCACGCGAAACACCGCGAGCGCAATCGTCGAAACAAACACCAGCTGGAACACCCCAATCGCGGCGAAAGGCAACGTCTTGCCGATGATGAGCTCGATGGGCCGGATCGGCGTCACCATCAATTGCTCCATCGTGCCGATCTCCTTCTCGCGCACAATCGCGATCGAGGTGAGCGAGATCGTCACCAGCATGATGATGTTAACGAGGATGCCCGGCACGAAATAGTTGCGGCTACGCAGCTCGGGGTTAAACCACACGCGCGGCTCAGCGGTGAGGTTAGGCAGCGGGGCGTACAGCGGACGATCCACCGCCCGGCCCACCATCTTTTGTCGCTGCAGCTCGGCAAGGTGGCGTGAGGCATACTGGCGAATGATCTGTGTCGCCTGCGTCGAGATGATGCTCGCGGTGTTGGAATTGGATCCATCCACCAGAATCTGCACCGCCGCCTCGCGACCGCGCGAGAGATCGGCGGCAAAGCCCGGCATCACGCGGATGGCCACATCCACTTCGCCACGATCCAGGGCTTGTTGGGTTTCGGCTTCGCTCGTGACACGTCGCGCCACGCTAAAGCGGCCCGTGGAGGTGAACTCGTCCTCAAGCTCGCGCGAGGCCACCGAGCGATCCAGATCCATCCAGGCGATGCGCGCGTGTTCAACGTCGAGGTTGACCGCAAAGCCAAACACCAGCATCTGGATCAGGGGTGGCATCAGTAACGTGCCACGCATACGCGGGTCGCGCAGGGTTTGCCGCAGCTCCTTGATGATGATTTCGCGAATGCGTTCCCACATAGTCGTCAAGCCACCTTGGCCCGCATCTTGCGGACGGCGATTGTAAAGATAATCACGGCATAGAGGATGAGCGCGAGCAGCTCGGGCCACAAGACCTCAAGCCCGATGCCTTTGAGAAAGATGCCTTTGAGCATGGTGACGAAATAGCGCGCCGGGACAACGCGTGTGATCGCCTGAATGATAGGCGGCATGTTCTCGATCGAGTAGATGAAGCCACTCAACTGGAACGCTGGCAGAAAACTCGAGATCATCGTCAGCTGGTAGGCCATCGTCTGGCTGCGCGTCACGGTGGACAGCAGAATGCCCCAGCACAAGCCGCCGAAGCAATAGATGGCCGAGCTCACGATCAGCAACACGGGATTGCCACGCAATGGCACATGGAACAGGTAGACGCCAACGAGAATGCAAATCGTCATGTCGAGCATGCCGACCGCAAAGTAAGCCGTCAGCTTGCCCATCAGAAACTCGACCGGGCGCAGCGGCGTCGATAGCAACTGCTCCATACTGCCGTTCTCCCATTCGCGCGCCACGCAGAGGCTTGTGAGCACGCTGGCCACCATCATCAGGATGACGGCGATCAGCCCCGGGACGATGAAATTGCGGCTTTTGAGATCGTTGTTGTAGATCACGCGGGTGCGCACGTCGACACCGTTCACCTTGGGCGCGCCGAGACGTTCGCGCGCGGTGGCGCGCAACTGTGAGGCGTAGTTGGCCACCAGGGCTTGCGCATAGCCAAGGGCGATATTGGCCGTGTTGGAATCGCTGCCATCGAGAATCACCTGGACGCTCGCGCTGCGCCCGGCGGCAAGGTCGGCGCCAAAGCCAGGCATCATCACCACGCCCACCATGGCGCGTGAGCGGTCTATCGCGCGATTGAGATCTTGCGTCTCGTAGGTAATGTCGATGATGTCGAAGTAGCGGCTGCCCTGAAACTGCGCCGTGAGATTGCGACTCTCAAGCGTCCGATCCATGTCGACGACGATTGTCGGCACGTGATCGACATCAAGACTCAGCGCATAGCCGAACAGCAGCAACAACACCAGCGGTATCGCCAGCGCCATGTAAAGGCTGAGCGGGTCGCGCAGAATGTGGAGAAACTCCTTGCGGGTTACGGCCCACCAGCGACGCCAGCTCATTGTCCTGCCGCCTCCTCGCGCTCGATGCTCGCGACAAATACTTCTTCCATGCTGGCCTTGTTCATTTCGCGCTTGAGCACCGCCGGCGTGCCAAGCGAGATGATCTTGCCGCGATAAAGCAACGCGATGCGATGGCAGTATTCGGCTTCGTCCATGTAATGCGTGGTGACAAAGATGGTTTGGCCACCCGCGCTGAGCTCATAGATCAGATCCCAGAAGGCCCGGCGCGCAATGGGGTCGACGCCGCTTGTGGGCTCATCGAGAAACAGAATGGGTGGCTCATGCAGAATCGCGCACCCCAGGGCGAGACGCTGCTTGAGCCCTGCCGGTAGCGATCGCGTCTCGGCATGCTCCCTGCCCTCAAGGCCCGCCATGTGCAGCGCGTACTGTTTGCGAGCGGCGCGCTTGTCGCGCGCAACCCCGTAGATGCCGCTGAAGAAATCGATGTTCTCGCCCACCGTCATATCGTCGTAGAGCGAGAACTTCTGCGACATGTAGCCGATGTTGGCGCGCACCTGTTCCGGCTCGGTGGCCACATCAAAACCGGCCACCCGGGCCAGGCCGCTCGTCGGCGTCAGCAAGCCGCACAGAATGCGGATCGTCGTCGATTTGCCAGCGCCATTCGGCCCGAGAAAGCCAAAGATCTCGCCACGCTCCACACTGAGCGAGACATGATCGACGGCGACAAAGTCGCCGAAGCGCTTGGTGAGGCTCTCGAGCACGACGCTGTAATGGTTCATGCCGCGAGCCTCCGGATCTCGGTGATCAGAATATCTTCAAGTGATGGCGTGATGCGTTCCACGTCGGCTTCGATACCGGCTACAACGTCGAGGATATGCGTGCCGGGGGTGATGAACAGGTGCAGCTCGGCGCCACTCAGCGCCACGTTGGCCACGCCCGCGCGCCCCGCCAGTTCGACCTTGAGCTCACGCAGATTGGCCCCGCGAATGGCGTAGCATTTCTCCGGCAGGCGCGCCTTCAGCTCGGCGGGGCTGCCGAGGGCGATCATGCGGCCCTCATGCAGCAGCGCCACGCGATGGCAACGTTCCGCTTCGTCCAGATAAGCGGTGGATACGATCACGGTCATCCCGTCGCGCACCAGTTCTTCGAGGATCAGCCAGAAGTCCCGGCGTGACACGGGATCAACGCCATTTGTCGGCTCGTCAAGAAACAGGATTTTCGGCTTGTGCAGCAACGTGCACATCAGCGACAGCTTTTGCTTCATGCCCCCGGAAAGCTTGGCGGCGGGGCGGGTGCGGAAGGGCGTCATGCGCGTCATCTCAAGCAGCCTGGTCTTGAGTTGCTCTCGTTCAGCGCCAAAGATGCCGAACAGGTCGGCATAGAAATCCATGTTCTCTTCCACCGTGAGATCGCCGTAGAGCCCAAACTTCTGCGCCATGTAGCCAATGGCATCCCGTACGGCCGTGGGATGCTCGAGCACCTTCAAACCCGCCACCTCAGCCTCGCCCTGATCGGGATCGACCAAACCGGCAAGCATGCGGAGAGTTGTGGTCTTGCCGGCGCCATCAGGTCCGACCAGGCCGAACACCTCGCCCGGCGCCACCTCGAAGCTCATTTGCCGCACGGCCTCAACGGCGCCAAAGCGCCGGCTTAACGCGCGGGCTGCAACTGCGGCTGTCATTTACTTGAGCCGCATTTCGGCTTCGACGGGCATGTTCAGTTTGAGTTCGCGATTCGGGTTCTCGACCTCGATCTTGATGCGATAAACGAGCTTGACGCGTTCCTCGGGCGTCTGGATCTGCTTGGGGGTGAACTCGGCCTCGCTGGCAATGTAGGTCACCTTGCCCTGATAGGTCTTGTCGGGGTAGGAATCGCTGCGCACCGCTACCGGCATGCCCAGCTGCACGCGGCCGAGTTGTGTCTGCGGCACATAGGCGCGCAGCCACGGCTTGTCGATCTCACCAAGCGTCACCACGGGCGTGCCAGCCGCGAGTACTTCACCCGGGTCGGCGCTTTTGGTGAGCACAACGCCATCCACTGGCGATTGCAGCACGGTGTCGTCCAGTTGCGAGTCGATTACGCTGACGGCGGCTTTACTGCGGCCGAGATCAGCGATACGGGCCTTGAGGTCTTCACGCTTGCGCTCGATGTCAAAGCGCGTAGCGGCAGTAAGCTTGATCGCTGCTTCGGCGCGGGCCACGGCCGCGCGGGCGGCTTCGATATCGGTTTTGCGCGGCCCTTCCTGGATCAGGCCCAGACGCTGCTCGGCGTTTTGCAGTTGGGCGCTCGCGCTTTCAAATCGGGTGCGGTACTGGTCGAATTGATTCTGGCTGATGTCTTCTTTCTCGATCAGCTTGCGCGCACGGTCATACTCCCGCTGGGCCTGATCACGCGCCACCTTGAGGTCGTTCACCTGCGCGCGAGCCTGCGCGACTTCCTGCGGACGAGCGCCGTCGAGTAGCTCCTGCAGCTTCGCTTTGGCTTGCCGCAACTCGGCCTCACGCACGCTCATCTCGCTGGCAAGCGTGGATTGCTGGTATTCAATCGCCGTGCGCAACTGCTGCAGGTTCGACTCGGCCACGGCCACCCCCGCAAAGTCACGCTCGCGGATGCGGTCGATCTGCACGCGATCAAGCCGCGCCAGCAATTGGCCCACTTTGACGTTGCCGCCCTCATCGATAGCAAGTTCAGCCAGCTTGCCCGCCGTCTTGAACGACATCTCAAACTTGCGGAACTCGATATTGCCGCTGAGTCGCAGCACGTTGTCATCGGTCTTGTTAAGCCGCGCCCAGGCGAAATAGCCAGCGCCGGCGGCGACAAGGATCACAAGGGGTAGTATTCGTTTCATCTATTGCACCATTCCCTTCACGGCCTGACTCATGGTTCCCGTTGCCGCGGCCACATCGATACGGGCGAGATTGAATTGATAGATGGCGGCGAGCTGATTGTCGCGTGCCCTGGCAAGGCGGGTTTGTGCGTCGGTGAGTTCGACGCTGTTGGCGACACCGGCCTCGGTGCGTCGTTGAGCCTGCTCCACTTCGCTCTCTGCGAGCTCAAGGGCAAGCTTGGCGGTGTCGATCTGGCTGCGGGCGTTTTCGAGATTCTGTAGCGCAAGCCGGACTTCGAGTTCAATCTGGCGCTTCAGGTCTTCAGCCCGCAGCCGTTCCTGGCGCACCTGCACCTCTGCTTCGGCGGCTCGCGCCTCGCGACGCCCGCCATCAAAAATGGAAATCCGCATGCCGACCCCGATGCTGCGGGTGGGCCTGTAGCTTGCTCCATCGCCGATTGCTCCGTAGTCGCCACTGGCGCCGAAGCTCGGCAGCCGCTCGGCGGTAATGCTGCGCCTGGACATCTGTACAGCCGCCTGACGCTTCTGCTGTGCCAGCAGGTCGGGCCGGGTCTGTTGGGCTGAAGCAATCGCATCTTCCAGCTTTACGGGTGGCTCAAGGCCGTTATTCATCCGGTCAGTGAGCTCAACGGGCTGCCCCAGATCGACGCCAATTGCCCGCTTGAGCTCGAGGTAGGCGCGGCTGAGATCGTTCTCGGCAACCAACAGACGCTGCTTCTCGGTTTGGAGCTGTACTTTGCTACGGGTAACTTCGAGCCCTGTGCCGGTGCCGGCCCGCTTTTGGGAATCGGCCAGCGCCGCAAGCCGCTCGGCGAGGGAGACATTGGCCTTCGCGGTAGCGACTGCCGCCTCGGCCTTGAGCGCCGCGACATAAGCGCGCGCCACCTGCTGGGTAGTGCTCTCGAGTGCGGCCTTCACTTCGGCAGTGGTGGCATCCAGTTGTAGCTTGGTCGCCTGATAGCGGCGGATGGCGCTGAAATCGAGAATGCTCTGGCTTGCGGTGGCCCTGTAGTCCACTACATTGTATGGCCCGATAAAGGGATTGATGCCTGGGAAGTTGAACCCAAAGCTCTGCAGATTGCGGGTTTGGCTGGCGGCGGAAATGTTGCCTTCGAGAGCGGGTAGAAATGCGCCAAGTGCTTGTTTCTTCTTGGCTTCAGCCTGTTGGATGGTCTGACGGGTGATCTCAAGGCGGAGGTTGCCGCTGGGGGCTGTAGCAAGCTCCACGGCTTTGGGCAAACTTAGAGGCAGTGGATCGGCTGTTAACAGCATGAGAAGCACTATGGTCATACGTTTTGCTCCTTCGTCTCGGCCATCAACCCGGCGATGGCGTATCTTTTCATCTGTTTCAGCACCTCGTGTTTGTCATGCGGGTTCACTTGTCCGTTGCTGAGCGTGGCGAGTTTGTTGCCGGCGGCCAGGGTATGCGCGAGCACGCCGACAGAGAAGTGCAATCGCCACATCACCTCCTGGAGGGTGAGATGTGGCAGTAGTTTGGTTAAGGCCGCTGTGAATTTCTGAAAGATCGGCCGCATTTCATTGCCCATCAGATCTTGAGAGATCAAGTTGGGCTCGGTGTAGAGGCGCCCCAGCATCTGCCCGACTCGTAATCCTTTGCTTTCCATCTCAATCGACATGTCGATGATCGGTTCGTACAGGCAATTGAGTACCGCCGGCAAGCTAAGGTTGGAGCTCGCCTCAATCTCCATGAGCATTTCGAGGCGTCGCTGGTTCACAGGGCGAATGCGACGCAAGATCACCGCGCGCACGAGCTCGTCTTTCGATTGAAAGTGGTAGTTCACTGCAGCCAGATTCACCTTGGCGGCAGCAGTAATCTGGCGCAAGGATGTCGCCTCGACGCCAAATTCGGCAAAGTGGTGTTCGGCAGCGTCGAGAATCCGTTCCTTGGTATCTCGAACAGTTGCTTCATTCATACGTTTGTTTGAATTGTGAAGGTTTTTGTTTACTTCGTCAAGAGTCTTGAATAGAATCTGGCCCATGACCAGACGCGATTTCGCCGGTTCAGCCCTGGCCCTTGCCGCCCAAGGCCAAACACGCCGCAAAGGCAATGTCCATGAGTTTTCGCCGGGCGTGAAGATCGCCCTGCAGGCCGGGTCTGACCCCAAGACTGAAGACCTCGACTTCGTCAAGCAGCTCGGCCTCGGCTGGGTGACGCTTAACACCTCAGGCGCCGCCGCCAATGCCGATAACTTCAAGCGCCTCAAGGCAAACGTGAATGCCGCCGGCCTGAATGTCTGGAACATCGGTAACGCCAATGTTCACAACATGGAAGAAGTGACCCTCAATCTGCCCGGGCGCGACGCGAAAATCGAAGAATACAAACAGTTTCTGCGCAATCTGGCGGCCACTGGAGTCTACTACACCACCTACGCGCACATGGGCAACGGCATCTGGTCGACCGAGCGTGAAGTGGCGCGCGGCTCGCGCGGCCGGGCCTTTGACCTCGCCAAGGCGGACAAAGGGGTCTGGAACGGCAAAGAATTCCGCATGCCTCTGACGCACGGGCGCCAGTTCACCGAGAAAGAGATCTGGGACAACTACACGCACTGGGTCAATCAGGCCGCGCCGGTGGCCGAGGAACTCGGCATCCGCATCGGCATCCACCCGGACGACCCGCCGGTGGAACCCCTCGGCGGCGTTCCGCGCTGCATCTTCGGCAGCTTCGCTGGCTACAAGCGGGCGCTCGAGATCGCCAATTCAGACAATATCGGTGTCTGCCTTTGTTGCGGCTGCTGGCTCGAGGGCGGTGAACGTATGGGGGCCGACGTCCTGACGGCCATTCGCTACTTTGCCGAGCGCAACAAGCTCTGGAAGGTGCACTTCCGCAATGTCGACAAGCCACTGCCGCACTTCGTCGAGACGCACCTCGACGCTGGCTACTACGACATGTACAAGATCATGAAGACGCTCGTGGAGGTGGACTTCCGCGGCGTGGTGATCGTCGACCACGTGCCAGAAATGATTGGCGGACCCAAAGTGAGCTGGGCTTACAACATCTCCTACGCCAAAGGCCTGCTCGCGCGCGCCATTGAAGAAGTAAAGCGCCCAGCGGGGAGCTTCCGGCCGGGCATTTAGCTGTCTGATATTCAGAATTTCAGAAACTCTTACTCCACCGTGACGGATTTCGCCAGGTTGCGCGGCTGATCGACGTCACATCCCAGTCGAACTGCGATGTGGTACGCCAGCAACTGCATGGGGATGATTTCGAGCAGGGGCAGCAGTAGTTCGCTGGTCTTGGGGATCGGGATGACGTAATCG
>CAZBTA010000142.1:0-13233 GCA_964494515.1 uncultured Bryobacter sp. | reverse complement strand
AACGTCTGCCCGCCGTTGGTGAGCGAGTTGCGCGTGATGATGACGCTGTTGCTCGCCTCGGTGCCAGGGATCAGAACGGTGTTGTTTGAGAAAAACGGCACAAGACCATCGGCATTGCCGAGCGAGAGCTGGCGGCCATTACCGTTGGTGTCCTCATGCGAAAGTATGCGCCCCGAGCGGGTGATCGAATGGGCAAAGAATTCGTTGGCGTAAGTGCCTGAGGCGAAGCGCGGCATGCCGGCCGCCGAGACAAGCTTGAACTGCCCGTCCTTGTACTGCATCAAGCCACCCGCAACTCCATCGAGGCTCGCGTTGAAATAGAGCTCGTTATTGTCGGTCGCCCACAACATCGACTGCCGCGGGCGAAACTCAAACTTCGACCGCATCTGCAGCAGGTTGTGATAGAGCCGCCGTAGCGTGTAGGTGCGCGGGACAGATGTCTCGACGCGAGCAAAGGCCACCCACTGTCTCTGCAGGCCGGTCTGCACGTCACCGTAGGTGAACGTCGCCCAGACGAAATTGCTGCCCTCGGCGGCGGCCGTCATCAGGCCAGCTGTCGAGATACGCGCCGTCTGGCTACCGCCCTGGCGCAAGTTCGTCACCGACCAACTCCATGTCACTCCAGGGATTGGCTTGTCGTCGGCGTCATAAGCGGTGGCGGAGAATTGCTGCGTGGTCCCCACGGCCACTTCTGTTCTGCCGGGCTCGATGGCGACCCGGCTGGGTATGCTCTGGATCGCGGTTTCTGCCGAGACGCTACCGATGCGGGCGCCAATGCGCACGACGGCGAGGCGATTTGCGGTAACCACGCCAGCGCCCGAGATCGTCGCGTTCGTGGTGTTGTTTGACGTCCAGGTGACATTGGCGTTCTGGATGAGATTGCCGCCCGAGTCGCGCACGACGGCACGCATCTGCAACGTGCGGCCTACCAACACCTGAGATGAATCAGAGAGGATTTGAATGCTTGCCGGGGTTTGCGCCTCGAGCGCCACCACCGCGACGAGCCCAAGCAGCCAGCGCATCAGCCGAATACCTCTTCGACGGGCACATAACTGCCTTCCGTCGCGCCTGGCACGTAGTAGTAGCGACGCTTGGACGGCGTATCGTCGATCGACTTCGTCCAATCAATGCCGAGCGCGGAGTAGATGGTTGCGGCGATGTCCTCGGGGTAGATCGGTCGTTCCTGCGACCAGCCAAACTTCGTGATCGCTGCCGCCGTTGCGTCGGTTGCGCCGATGACGCGCCCGCCCTTGACGCCGCCGCCCATCATGGCGACGCTCATGACGTTGCGGTAGTGATCGCGGCCGGCGCGGGAATTGAGTACCCCCGGAGTGCGGCCAAATTCGCCCATCATGACGATCAACGTGGAATCAAAATCACCTGAGGCCTTGAGGTCTTCCACCAGCGTGCCGACAGCACGATCGAGCTCATTGGTGAGTGTATAGATGTTCGGGGCCTGCGCCGGGTCAAACTGGCCAACGTGGGTATCCCAACCGCTGTGCGTCACGTTGATGAATGTGGCGCCGTTCTTGGCGCGAATCGCATTGCGCGCGACCAGCAGCGCGCGACCAACAGCCGTATTGCCATAGCGGCCCTGATCGTCAGTGGAGAACTTGAACACGCTGTCCACGGCCGCGTTGTACATCATCGCCTTGGCGCGGTCGTAATAGGTGCCATAAGCGGCCATCGCCTCGTTGGCGGGCACTTCACGCAGAGCGGCGTCGAGTTCCTTGAGCAATGAGAAGCGGCGGTCAAACCGCTCGGAGGATTGCTGAGCTGTGCCGAAGAAGTTGTGCGTGAGCGTCGATATGCCGCTGGTGGTGGCCGGCGGCATCATCGGCATGTACAGGCCACCCAGGAAAGTAGCGCCCTGAAGGTTCGACTGGTTGAAGCTGAGAAACGGCGGAATCAGACCATTGGCGCCTTTCTCCCTGGCCACCACGGCGCCGATGTGCGGAATCTCGCTGGCGAGTGCCGGATTCTGGGAGTGCGCCGTCTGCATGTAGAACTGGCCACGCTCGTGGGCTGCTTCCCATGAGGCGCAACTGCGCATGACGAGCAGATCCTCGGTCAGCGTCGAGAGCTTGGGGAAGTAGCGCCGGGACAGGCGCAAACCATTGGAATAGTCGCGGATGTCGGCATCACGGGGGTTCCACGCGCCATCCTTGAGGTCGAACGTGTCTAGGTGGCTCGGGGCGCCATTGAGGTTGATGAAGATGCAGGCGCGAGCCGTATTCCGTATGGCGGCATTGCGCGTAACGGTGACCTCGGCATCCGGATGGGCCGAGAGCAGACTGGCGGAAGCCGCACCGAACAGCAGGTGGCGGCGCGTGAAGGGCAAGTGGCCGGAGCAGGTTTTGCGGTTCATGGTGGGCTACCTGTTGAAGATGAAGTCGAGCTTGTTGACGAGCGCCCATTGCAGGTCGCTGAGCCATTGGGCGCGGGCGCCGTTGCGGTATTTGAGGACAGTCGCCAGTTCGCTATCCGATGGCCAGCGCGAAAGCGTGGCGAGGAACATGCGGCGGATCGCCTCTTCGTCGGTGGGGCTGTTCGCGTCCACCTCGAGCACACGGCTGCGACTTGAGACAGAGGCGCTTGACGCGCCAAGGGTGCGGTTCACGTTCTGGGTGTCGTTCATCGAATAGAGCAACCCGAGAATGGTGGGCTCTGAGGAACGATCGATCGTCATCCAGTTGCCGCGGCCCAGATTGTTCATGAAGTCGACGATGCGGAAATCGGTGCTCGGCTCGTTCGGGTCAGGCAACTGATTGGCATACCAGAGCACGCGATCCATGCCGGCGGCGAGCATCGGCTGCTCGGTGCGGGTGGCGGTAATCAGAGAATCATAAAGCTCTTCGGCCGACAGGCGACGCGCCTCGTGGCGGGCAAAGTACTTGACATAGGCGGGGTCCCACTTGCCGGGATAGCTGCTTGAGAGCTGGTAGGCATCCGAGGTGAGGATGAGCTTCATCAGCGGCTTGAACTGATACTTGTTGGCGATGAAGAAGTCCGCCAGTGCTTCGAGCAATTCGGGATGCGAGTTCTGTAGCGGCCAGTCGCCGGGGGGCGGATTGTTCGGGTCAGTGCGGAGGAAATCCCACGCCTCGGGTGGATCGACGATGCCATGGCTGAACAGATAAGCCCAAACGTGATTGACGGTGGCCCGCGCAAACTGCTTGTCGGTAGTGATCATGCGGGCGTATTCCTGCCGCCAGTTTCCGTTCGACGGCGCCTCGCCGGTGGTGAGGTAGACCGGCTCGGTGATCGCGTTGAGGCGGGTGGGCCGGTTGCCTGGGTTGGTGGCCGGGACGGCGCCGGTGTAAGTGCCATAGTTGCGATCGTTGATGATCACTCGCGGGCGGAAGCCGATATTGTCATCTGACCAGCGCACGAACTGCATGCGGCTGAGGAAGGCTGACATCTGCCAGAACTGCAAGCGCGTTCTGCGGGTTAAGAAAAGGTTAATCTTTTCGAGGTGCCCGCGGCCATTGTGACAGGAGATGCATTCGGTCTTGTAGCCGAGGAAGGTGGTGGAGATCTTGTCGGTGATGTCGTCCCAGGAGTCTTGCACCGGGCCATTGACATCCATCCAGCGAGCGAAGAACTGCGTACCGGGCACGGTGTCGACTTCGCCGTTCGCGGTGATCAGCTCGCGGGCGAAGTCATCCCAACTGCGGTCGCGAGCGATTGACTCGCGCAGCCAGTTATAGAACGTGTTGCGACCGAGCGTGCCGATGGACTCGTGGCTACGGGTGACCTTGAACTTGTTGGCCCAGAAGGTGGTCATCTGATCGACGTAAGCGGGGCTCTCCAAGAGCTTGTCAATCAAGGCGTTACGCTTATTGGCTTCGTTTGATTCGAGGAATTCGAGGGCCGCCTCGGGGGTGGGGATGCGGCCGGTCGAGTCGATATAGACGCGGCGGAGAAACTCGGTGTCCGATGACTTTGCGGCGGGCGAGACCTTGTCGGTCTGCATCTTGCCGAAAATGTACTTATCGATCAGGTTTGAGTAGTCGGCTTGCTGCATCCGGGAGCCGACGCTCGAGCGGCGAGAGTGCGACTGAAACGCGCGGTCGAGCTCGATGATCTCCATGTGCTCGGTGCGCAAGGCCGATGGGTAGCGGGGGCAACCAGGATCCGCGGCTTGTGCCCCCACAGCCAGCAGACTGAGAATACTGCCTACTACACGAACAATCCCCATATGAACTTGATTGAGTTTACTGTATTTGTGAAGTCAGTTCACCAGGACTTTGGTTACAGTGAGCCAAATTTTCGGCAATCCCCGCGGAATGGATATGCACAAACTGCTTCTTGTCATGTCGTTGGTCGGGGCAAACAGCGCGCTGAATCTGAGCCCGGCTGCCTTTGAGAAAAATGTTACGGATTATGTGAACCGCGAATTGTCGGGCGGCAACTCTGGCCTTGCGATTCCGTTTGTGGATCGGACGGTGCGGCAGAGTTTTCTTGCGCTTGACGACGCGGGGCGGGCGGCCGTGGTCCGCGAACTTGGCGCGGCGGCCAAGAACATTGTGATGAGCCCGGCGTTTGATTCCGCCTACAAGGCGATGCTCAAGTCTCAATACAAGGCGGTGGATCACGGGGTGAAGGTCGCTCCGGCAACCATTACGACCACCCGGCCCGACGATATGGAGAAGCAGATGCAGAACCAGATGCGGGCGCAGTTCCGCAAGATGGCGGTGGACATGCAAAAGCAGGTGGACACCTACAACGCCGAAGCGATTCAGATGATGGTGGAGAGCTTTGTTTCGCAGCTGGAGGTGGTGCCTCCGAACAATGCCGCTGAGCGCGCCATGCAGGCAAAGGCCAAGACGCTTTATGCCGAGGCTGGCAAGCTGGCGAGCAGCAATCTGCCTGAGGCGCGTAACAAGTTCAAGGCCGCGCTGCTTTCGGGATTCTACGTGGACCCCAGCAATGCCGCTGGCGCGGAATCCGACCAACTGAAGATCGACCAGCAAACCGAATACAATAAGCGCGCGCTGCGGCCGCAATTGAAGGCCAAACTCGGGGAATTTGTCACGTTGGCAAAGACGGTGGACTTCAAGGCCGCAACTCAGGATCGCAATGGCCGCAAGGTTTTTGTGAATCCGGCGTATGAACGCAAGTCGTCATTCTGGAAGCTGCTTTACCGGGCGGGCGCGGGCGCGACTGGTGCGGCGGTGCAGGTGGCGCAGGCCTGGATGGCGGAGCTGTAACGCTCAGCGAACCTCAGGCAAATCCTTGACGGCGAGGGTTTTGTTTTTGACCATGAGGCTGAGGTCTTTGAGTGGCAGTTGGGCGATTTCGATCGCTTCCTTCCGCGCCCGGGCCAGTTGCCGAAAGATCGGTTCGGCAATGGGTGCCCAGAAATCGTAGGGAAGCCCGAGGCACTCGACGTAGATGTATTGGTAAGTGTCGAAAAGCTCCTGAACCGAGTAGTAGACTTCTTTGCCGTAGGGCAGGTATCTGCGGGTGAGAGCCGTCTTCTGCGTGTGGGTATAGAGCGCCGAGGTGACACGATTGCGCAAGAGACCACGGAGAACTTCGCCATTATAGGGAACGAGGATCGCCTGCCAGTCATCGGAGTGAAAGGGAAGATTCCCAATCACTCCGCGCCGAAAGAAGCGGGATTCGAGAATGTGGTCGCATTGAAACAGGTGGCCGATCTTGCCAGCTTCGGCGACGAGCCGTCCCCGAAGCGTGGTGTAAGGCAGCATGAAGCTGGTTTGGATGAATCGCTGGTAGATCGCCGCCTGTTGTGCGGACACGGCGTATTTTTGCACATAGGCGATCTGGCGCAGGATGGTTTCGTACCGCGGGCCGAGTTCAAAAATGAGCACGGCCCGAACCCGGGATCCGGCAGGAAGCGACAAGATCCATTCGATGGTGTACCGGCCCATATCTGGAGCGCCTTGTAGAAACTCCTTGCGCCGCGCCCAGCGGCGAGCCAGCATCTCGCGCGCCAGATTGTCGCCGTGTGAAGCCAGGCGAAATCCACCCTTTTCAAAGTCGATGAGGGCGCGGCCTGCCCGGTGATGCAACTCGGAAAGACAGGTTTGCCAGGCCTGAGGGCCGAGGGTATCGAGCACATACCTCTTGAACAGACCGGGATCGGCCGCGGCAAGCGCGGTGTCGTATGCGGCAACGAGCGCGGAGAAGTCGCTGATCTTCCCTTCGTCCCGCAGGATCGTGAAGTATGGGAAGTCCTCAGGATGAATCGCGGCAAAGTGCTTGAAAGCGAGCACACGCGGCAGGGAATCCACTTGCGGGATCTTTTTGAGCCCGGCCATGAGCAGGCGGGCAAAGTCCTGCATCATGCGCGCGATATCAGCGTTTGTCAGGCTGGAGAGGTTGTATCTGGCCAGCAATGCTTCCACTTCAGCCATGTCGACGTAGCGGAGTGCTTCGAGGGCCATGGGCGGCATGGCGCGCTCGAGAAACTGGCGCGCCGATGGCAAAAGTGCGCCCGCGGCGATCAGCCGAGCCGGACCGGCCTTGTTGAACATAAAGTCGGTCAGTGCTTTGCACTTTCCGAGGAAGCCCGAAAGCCCATTGTGAGGAAGCAAAGCCATCATTGCTCCCAAACCCATGCCCCCGACATCTGTTTGGCTCAGCTTGCGCCCAAACATGTCGTAGCCAGTGATCATGCCGTAGGCCAGATGGCCCACTTCAAAAATCGGCCCGATCGCGGGCGTGTTCTCGACCCCCATGATGAAGATATCCAGAGCGAGAGAGTCGAGCGTGCCGTACTGCAACTCGACAGCTTGCTCTTCATACTCGCCTGCGCCGCGCAGGCCCAGCGCATCCACGTCCCTCATCTGCAAAGGATGGGCGCGGAGTTCTACCAGTGAGCGTGCGGCAATGTCGCGGAGGTAGAGGTACTTGATGAAGATCGAGAATGGAACCGCGAACACCAGCGCTTCCGCCGCGGAGGTGCGCTGATTGGCGGTGATGTCAATGCCATCGGTGTAGGTGACGTATACCGCGTAAGCCGATTGGGCGTTGATGCCCGCCATGGAGCCTCTGGGCTCGACGTAGGAGCGATGTGCCGCTGGCTTGAATATGTCGTGGTAGCTGACCGTGACATCCCATTCGCCATTCTGGTGGTAGAAACGCGTCGAGTTGGGCTTGCGTTCGATGCGAAAGAGGTCGACGGCCTCATATCCGGGTTGGTTGAACTCCGTATCATCCACGGGCAGAGTGGAGGTCCGCGCCTGCTCGGGCGCTGCTGGGGGTGTTCCATAGCCGACCATGCCGCCGGCGCGCGGGGATTCGTCGTCAATGGCAATGCTGGCTGCGGAATCGAGCCGGATTACCGCCAGCCGGATTTTGCCGAAACCTGCTTCGCCAGGCTTTAGAACGGAGACGGGCTCAATCGTAGGCTCTGGCGAGACCACAATGGTGAGCAATGGATCGGACAACTCTTTCGATCCCGCTTGGCCGTAGTATTCGGGGTGCACCAGATCGGTGCGGTCGTCGATGTACCAGTAGCTGCGTGAGTAGCCATCACGCACGATTGGGATGTGGATCCGGACAAGCGTCGTGATTTGGCCGGTATCCGGATTCTCGTGCGCGATGGTTTCAACCGATTTCGTTTTCTCCCAACTCGTCCACGAGAAAACTCCGTCCGCGAACCAACGTGTCATGCGCGAATGTCTTTTGCGTCGTCATCAAGCATGACAAGCGATGTGGGCACGGTGTACTTCCAGGGTTCTCCATAAGGAATGCCCTGATCGCCGGGTTGATCTTTGGATTCGGCAATCTCGGTGGAAATCGGCAAATAGAGCGGATCTCCAATCACCGGTGCCGCACCACCGAACCAGATCTCTCCCGTATTGAGGTAGAACAACACGGCATTCTCAAAACCTGGTCGCACGGGAATCTGCACGCGCGCCGAGCCGGCGCGGAGGAAGGATTCAAAGACCGGGTCGGTGTCGGTGTAATCGAGCACATCGAACCAATACTGCTGACGTCCCCAAAAGTAGGGATAGAAGACGTAGGTCATCTGATCCCAGTCAAAGGAGTTTTCGTAGAACAGGACACGGCGGCCTTCGCGCAACGCTTCGGCGTTATCGATGACGGGAGGTTTGCCAGGGGCCTGCGGAGTGGAAACGGCGTCGAGTTTGGAGAGATCCTGATCCATCAGGATGCAGAGTGCCGAGCGCTTGAGCTCGGTCTTCTCGAGCAGGCGCTTCTGGTCTGCTGGCAGATTCAACTGCGCGGACACAGTTTCGGTATCGTTCTTGTCGAGTGCGGCCTGGTAGGCGTCGGCGGCCTTCTGTTGCGCCGCGACGATCTTCTGGTAGGTGTCGATCTGCCAGGAGGCGAAGCTTTCCGGGGTACGATCGCACCAGACGGTAAGGGTAACAACGCCGGCAGGAAAATTCCGGAAAACGATTGCGAAATCCACACTGCCCTCCAGACCCTTGGCGTTGAAATGCACATCGTCGCCGGGCAGCGTCAATTCATGGGGGCCAAAGGTGACTGCGATGGAGCCAGCCGTGCCCTCCCATTGCTGTTGGGCACGACCGACGCCCGCCTCACGGGTTTGGTAGCCGCTCGGGATCTGGATCATGCCCACCTTGGTTTGGACGGCGAAGTCGTTCTTGGGGAGATCCTTTTGGTGCTCACGCTCCTGAAATTCAAAGGACTTCGAAAGGATCGTGGTAGCCGGCGGAGGTGGTGTCACGCCGTTGGGGTTGAATTTACGGATGAGGTCGGAGTAATTGTTCTCGTTGATCTTGGCCGGGGCCAGGTCGCCGAGTTGAGGCGGGGGTGGAACGTTGACCCGGGTAGCGGATTCACGGTTGGCCTTGCGCCAGAGCGCCGCTGGTTCCGGCACCATGATCTCGATCATGAGCCGCTTGCCGTAGTTAACCACTTGGGCTTCCCAGACCTGCTCCAACCAGCGGTAAAGGCCGTTGGTGTGGGCGTTGGTCTGATTCTCGAGCGAGTGGAGGTTGGTTTCTTCAGTCTCGCTGAGCCGGCGCTGGATGGTGGTGGTGACGGTGCGCTGGGTGATGGTCGAAGCAGAACGATCGACGATGTCCTGGGCGAGAGTGTTTGAGCTGGCGATCGAGTTCTCTTCTGAAGTGCCAAAGCTTGCGTCGATCGATGTGTCTGTCGAGACGACCGGACCAAAGGAGGCGGAGATCTGAACGCCGGTGGAGATGTTCATGGCGGTGTTCAGGGTTTGCTGCGTCTCGGAAACCATCTCGGAACGATTGGTGGTTTGTGTGTCGCGAGTGGTCTCCTCGGCCTCCTCGTTCGTGATGGAGAGTGAATCGTAGGTGCGATCGAGCTTGCGGTGGGTGCGCTGTTTCTTCTCACCCCGCATCACCGTCTCGATGTAGCTGAGCTCGGTGCGCTGGTAGCCCAGCAGCCGGTCCTTGACGATCAGCAGGTCGGCCACGCCGGCCGGTACGATACCACGGTCGGCCGGGGAGCCCTTGGCGGGCTTGCTCAACGCCCAGGAGGGTAGGACCGGGTAGCCGCGCAGGGCGGCCAGAATCTGCCGGATGTCGCGAGTCGCGGTACGGGAGAGCGCCGCGCTGACCCGGATAGCGTCGGCAAGATCCGCGATTTCCTGATCAGGTGCGGTCGACAAGGTTGCGGCAATGTAGCTGTCCCAGAGTTGAATTTCGAGGTCGGGGGCGGCATTGCGCGGGCGGGTGGCTTTTGCCAACTCGTCGGGAATCTGACTGGCATTGGCGGAACGGGCCATTTGCAGGAGGCGCGGCAGAGCCTGCACCCAGGTGGCCAGGGGGCCGAGCTTGTCGATGCTCGTTCCAAGATAGGCGTCTGATTTGCGGTAGTCGCTGGCCAGCTTGCGTGACGTGTCGAAGGAGTCGGCGCCGGCAAGGGAGTTTTCAAACTTGTTGGCCGGCTTTTCATTGGTGGGGCAAACCAGCAAAAACGGACTACTGGCGCGGCGGGCGGCCGGTCGTACTGAGGCAAAGCGGAACAGGGTTCGCATGGGCTTTTGATTTGATCACGAGAATCAGAGACACCAAAGCTCAAATTTTTTCACTTTTTCCTGACATGGTTTCTCACCGCATGGCGCTGCACTTATTGAGGGGTGATTGAGCTCACCTCTTAACGAGCAAGGAGGAAAGCATGCCAATCATTGGTGGACATCGTCCGATGCCTTGGACCGCAGCCCGGCCGAGTGGCGGACCACGGTCACAGACTGTAGAACTGGGCAATCATCGTGTCGTTGTGTTTTCGGGACACGGCAGCCTGAACACGGTAACCGATGCCGACAAGCTGACCTTTACGGTGCCGAGCGGCATCACCCTGGTCTTTTGGGTGTCGCACGGCGAAGGTCTGGCGGATGCGATCGGAACCCGTATCGACCGTCGCTGGAATCTGCAGGATTTGCCCAATCAAACCGGCTCTGCGGTTGAGATCGTAAAAGGTGGGCAGGCTTGCTACAACTACCGCCTCACCCCGCCGCGAGGACTGACGCTTGGCAACAACCCGGCGCAAGACCCGCGCTTCATTATCAACCCCAAGCCTGTGGACAGCACGGAGCACATCAGTGGTCGGGGCATCTTGCTGCAAACCCTGTTGAGTGATCCGCGCTGCCAGAATGCCACCGTACATTGGGCGGCATGCCGCTCGGTGATTGTTCGCTAGTTTCGACTCGAATTCTTTCCCTTTTGTTTTGTCTCTCCAGCAGGAGGCGTTGCGAGGCCTGATGAACCTCGTAACGCCTCCATTTTTATTTCTGGCGACAAATCTGCGATTTGGCTCAAGGACGAACCGTTTCATCCGAAAACGCAGATGTAGTGTTTTCTGAACCAAAATGACGGAGCCGAATATCGAGGGACGCCTCAAGTTTCTGTTTGAGCAAAGCCTCAAGCAATCGCGTTTGTATACGCACGGGCTGTTCGTACGCCTGCTGGTGGCCCAGTGGATTGGCGCCATGGTACTGGCGTTGTGGAAGAACGGGGCATCTCTAACCCACACCAACTTCCTGCTGGCTTTGCTGCTTGGCGGCCTGGTGACGGTGATCCCGATTTACCGGATTCGGGAGAATCCGGTCGAGAATTCGACGTTGCATATTCTGGCGATTGGCCAGATGGTGATGGGAGCGCTGCTGATCCATCTGAGCGGGGGGCGCATTGAGACGCACTTTCATGTGTTCGGGTCTCTCGCGTTTCTGGCCTTTTACCGCGAACCGGCCGTACTGCTGACCGCCAGCGGCGTGGTGATGATCGACCATGTGGTCCGCGGGACGCTGTTGCCGGGGTCGATCTATGGCGCCCTGAATGCCGAGCCCTGGCGGCTGATTGAGCATGCGTTCTGGATTGCGTTTGAAAACGTGTTTCTGCTGATCGCCTGTCGTCGAAGCCGCCTGCAACTGCTGCAGATGGCGAAGAATCGGATGGAACTGGAGCAGATTGCTGAAAGGGTGGAGCGCGCCGTAAACGAGCGCACCATGCAGTTGGCCCAGCGAAATCTCGAACTGGCCCGGGCGCGGGACATGGCCATTGAGGCATCCAAGATGAAGGCGCAGTTTGTGGCCAATGTCAGCCATGAGATCCGGACGCCGATGACGGGCATACACGGCATGATCTCGCTGCTGCTTGATACGCGGCTCACCAGTGAACAGCGCGACTTTGCCGACACGGCAAAGCATTCGGCGGATTCGCTGCTATCGCTGATCAACGATGTGCTCGATTACTCGAAGCTTGAGTCGGGCAAGTTCAAGCTGGTGGTGCATCCGTTTGATTTGCCGGAGAGCATCGATGGCGTGATCCGGCTGATGAAACCGCTGGCCGACAAGAAGGGTTTGCGTCTGGAATGTTCGATTCTGAGCTCGGTGCCGGATATGGTGATTGCCGACGATGAGCGTATCCGGCAGATCCTGCTGAATCTGGTCAGCAACGCAATCAAGTTTACCGGGCGGGGCGGCGTGACCGTGCGGGTGGCGGCGGCGAATTCCGAAGATGCCGGGTCGCTTCGCGTTCACTTCTCCGTTGAGGACACAGGTATTGGCATCGCGCCCGAGAATGCTGGCAAGCTGTTTGATTCCTACTCACAGATTGAGTCCAAGCTGGCGCGCCCGGAAGGAACCGGCCTTGGGCTATCGATCTCGAAACAACTTTGCCAGGCAATGGGTGGGGAGATCGCCTTCGAACCGCGGCCGGGCGGCGGCACAATCTTCTGGTTTGAGCTGCCCCTTATGGTTGGAGTGGCGCATTATGATGACCATCTGGCGCTGGGAGGACAGCGGTTCGCCGTTCTGGGTGAGGACCCGCTGGGCGTGGCTGAGGCGATCACCAGCTGGGGCGGGGAATGCGAAAACGTGGCGCGAGTTGAGCAACTGGCCGGTCGGGCGAACCTTGCTGCCGTTGTATCGGTGGGGCAGGGCCGGGAGCCTTTGCGTGGGTTGCCGGCAAATCAGGTGGTGTTGATTGAGCCGGGCGGATTGCGCGAACCGACGCCAACGAATGGCATGCGTCGCATAACCCGCTATGCGTGGAAGCGGGATCTCCTCACCGCATTGCGGGGCCTGAATCCGGAAAGGGAAGCCACGCTGGTTCGGGTACCCACCCGGCGGCAATTACCCCAACTGAAGGTTCTCGTGGCCGAAGATAACCCGACGAACCAAAAGGTCATGGTGAACATGTTGGCCAAGCTGGGCCAGCGGGTGGATATCGTGACGGATGGCAACCAGGCGGTGGAGGCAGTGAAGGGCGGCCACTACGATCTGGTGTTGATGGATTGCCACATGCCGGTGATGGATGGCTTGTCGGCCACGGTGGCAATTCGCAATCTGGACGCTGCGATCAGAAGTATTCCCATCTATGCGGTAACCGCCAGCGGTATGGCCGAAGATCTGGAGCGATGCCTTGCGGCAGGAATGGATGGCCATCTGGTAAAGCCGGTGGGAATTGAGGACGTGGCACGAGCCGTGGAGCAGGTGGGGCAGAAGAGCCAGGGCTGATGGTGGGAGATGGTGCGGTCGCCGAGGGTCGAACTCGGATGGGTTTCCCCGCTGGAACCTAAATCCAGTGCGTCTGCCAGTTCCGCCACGACCGCGTAGCTTTTATTCTACTCGATTGCTTGAAGCGTGACGGGACTTACAAAGAAGCCCATGGCGAACAGGCGGCTGAAGATACCTTCGCGTTCTTCACGGACATCCACCCAATGAATGGAAGAGCTTTCGCCCCGGTCGGCAAAGAAGCCGACGCCGCCGCGCTTGAGGCGATCATCTGACCAGGTGTC
>CAZBTA010000141.1:0-13322 GCA_964494515.1 uncultured Bryobacter sp. | reverse complement strand
CCCAACTGCAGTGGCGAGGCGCTCGGCAAGGCAAGCTATCGCGACTTTCTGATCTTTGCCGAATCGGTGCGCAAGCTTGAAGGCGGCGTGCTGCTCAATTTCGGCTCGGCCATCATGGGCCCCGAAGTCTATCTGAAGGCTCTTGCCATGGCGCGCAATGTCGCCGCGCAGCGCGATGAGCAGATCCGTAATTTCACCACCGCCGTGTTTGACCTGGTGCCGATCCAGGGCGACTATCGCAAGGAGCTGCCGAAGACCGACCCCGGCTATTACTTCCGTCCGCAGAAGACGATCCTCGTGCGCACGATCGCCGACGGCGGCGAGAGCTACTATTTCTGCGGCAACCATCGCGCCACGTTGCCCGCCCTCTGGAGGAGCCTCAAGTGAGCCCACGCGAAATCTTCGCCCGCTTCGCTGATCTCAGTGTTCTCGTGATTGGCGACATCTGTCTCGATCGCTGGTGCACCTATGATCCGGCCACGGCCGAAGTCTCGCGTGAAACCGGCATTCCGCGCATCGGGGTGATCCGTTATGAATCCACCGCCGGCGCCTGTGGCACGATCGCTAACAACCTCGCCGACCTCGGCGTGGGCCGTGTAGCTGTGCTCGGCGCCATCGGAGAGGACACGCATGGCGATGAACTGTTTCGCGCCCTCGGCAGCCGCAACATCGGCGTCGATCTCGTTGTGCGTTCACCGCTCATCCAGACCTTCACCTACACCAAGCACATCAACATCACGACCGGCGAAGAAGATCTGCCACGGGTGGACTTCATCAACACCACCGCTTTGCCCGAGTCGCTCGATCACCAACTGGTGAAGAGCATTCGCAGCTACGCGCCGCTGTTTGACGCCATCCTCGTGTGTGACCAGGCCGAGACATCGCGTGGTGGCGTCGTCACCAACGCTGTTCGCGAAGCCATCAATCAGCTCGCCGCCGACCTGCCCGCCAAGATCGTCTGGGTCGATTCGCGCAAGCGCGCCGAGTTGTTCCAGAGCTGCTATCTCAAACCCAACGAAGACGAAGCCCGCGAAGCCGCCCAGCGCCGCTACGGCAATGATGACTTCACGCCGCTGGCCGCGGATCTCGGCCTGCGCGCGCTCATCGTCACCGCTGGTGGTCATGGCGCTGATGTGATCGATGCACAAGGCAAGCGTCGCATCGCCGCCCGGCCACAACCGAAGCCCGTTGACATCTGCGGCGCTGGCGACAGCTTTTCGGCTGGCGCGGCCACGGCACTTGCCGCCGGCGCCACCATCGACGAAGCCGTCGCCATGGGCAACGCCGTCGCCAGCGTCACCATCATGAAGAAAGGCACTGGCACGGCCACCCAGACTGAAGTGCTGGCCGGCCTGGGACTCTGATGAACACTCTCGCCATCGACATCGGCGGCACCAAGTTCAGTCTCGCGCTGTTTGAAGGCCACAAGATGATCTTGCGCGCCACCCACAAGACGGATCGCGAGGGTGGCCCGCGGGCCATGCTCGCGCAGATTGGCGAAGTGGTGAGCGAGTGGCGAGCCGCGCACCAGATCGACCGCTGCGGCATTGGCTTCGGCGGGCCCGTGGATTATGGTCGCCAGGTCGTCACGCTTTCAACGCACGTCGAAGGCTGGGATGCCAATCCGCTCGTCGAAACGATTTCCAAACTCTGTGGTGGCGTACCCGTCACCATGGATAACGACGCCAATGTCGGCGCCCTCGGCGAAGGCTACTTCGGCGCGGGGCGCGACATGCGTCCTTTGCTCTACATGACACTATCCACCGGCATTGGCGGTGGCATTCTGACGGAACATGGCGTCTACCGCGGCGCCGACTGGTACGCCGGCGAATTGGGACACCTCACGATTCGCCCGGGCGGCCCTGCCTGTCTCTGTGGTTCAGCGGGTTGTTTTGAAAGGCTGTGCTGTGGCCTGTGGCTCGAACGCGACCACGGCAAGCCAGCTCACGAACTGCTCAAGGACCCTGAATTCGTGGCGCGTTATGTCGTTGACCTGAGCCTGGGGCTCAAGGCGGCGATCATGATCCTCAACCCCATGCGCATCGTCATCGGGGGTGGCATCAGCAAGGCGGGAGATGCCCTGTTCGTTCCGCTACGAGCAGAATTACGCCGGCAGATTACCAGTTGGTCCCGGGCGCGCATTGACGTTGTCCCCGCCCAGCTTGCCGACGACAGCGTGCTTTATGGCGCGCTGCGACTCGCCGAGGAGAACTTTACATCATGACTTTTACCGAATCCTATCGCAGCAAACTGATCGATACCCTGAACGGACTGGACCTGGCCAAAGTAGACCAGGTGATTGCCTGGCTTGCCGAAGCCCGCGACAACGGCCGCAACATCTTCATGACCGGCAATGGTGGCAGCGCCGCCTCGGCTTCGCACTTTGTATGCGACATGCTCAAGGGCGCCAGCTTCCAGCGCGACAAGCGCTTCCGCATCATGGCCCTGCATGACAACATGCCCACGCTAACGGCCTATTCCAACGATGTTGATTATCATGACGCCGCTCTCGAGCAGCTGAAGAATTTCGCCCAGCCCGGCGACGTCGTCATCGCCATCAGCGGTTCGGGCAATTCGCCCAATGTGCTGCGCGTGATCGAGTACGCCAATGCTCACGGGCTCAAGACCATCGGCTTCACGGGCCGCGATGGCGGCAAGCTTGGTGGCCTTGTGCAGTTGCAGGTGCACACTTCGGATCCGCACATGGGGCGCATTGAAGACGCCCACATGATCGCGCTCCACATGATCTGCTATCAGTTCATGGACCTCAAGCAGTAGTTGGCTGGTTACTTTTTAAAGAGACTGTCGAACGCCGCGCGGGCTTCCTGTGAGCTGCGCGGCGCCGAAATCTGTTCGAGCGGCTTGCTCGCCAGCGGCGCCTGCTGCTGCATCGCCGGACGTGGCCCCGGCGTATCCCGCGCCACGGTCACACGCGGCTTAAAGTAAGTACACGTATTGGCCTGATCCTTCTTGTTCACCCGCTCCGGAATCGGCTTCAGACACTGAAAACGCGTCGAAGGCTCAAAGTGGGTACACTGCTTGCAACAATGCAACGCCGATCCGCACTTTGGGCAGTTTGCATTGAAATCAATCCCGCTCATCAGCATCGTGGAACAGTTCCAGCAGCGCGAGGCCGCCACACTTTCCACCAACCGCGGCAAGCGCGGTCCCGTTACGTCAATGGGGGGCTTGGGCCCTGAAAATTTCGGTCGATCTTCACGGCGTCCATTGCCGTTCGAACGATCGTTGTCCTGGTAGCCGCGTTGCGAATATTTGCGATCGCTATCCATGCGGTCCTTACTCCTTAGAAAAAAGACACTTGCCGTATCTTGAGTGAAAGTCTTGAAAGATTCGACAAGAGGAGAGTGTAATGTCGATTACCGCTTTGCTCCCAAAGCGGCAGTGCCGGAATACGAGGGGCACTGCGCGAAGCGGATGGTTCTCCCCTTGTGTATCACAGAATCTAACGAGATTCCAGAAAAATGTTTTAAGCCCAGCGGATCAAAGACCCGCAGGCTCGCGTCAACGGATCGGTGTAGTGGTTCGGGCTGATGCGCAAACCGTACCCCAGCCGGCCCGTCAGTCGCGGCGTGTATTCGTACTCATAGACGTATCCCGCGCCACTTTGTTCCTTGGCCTTCAGATTGATCACGGTTGTGTTCTCAAGCGTACCAGTCGGCGATACCACGCCCACCAGCGCCTCTACGCGGACATCCGTCGGCGCAAGGCCCGCCAGATCCACCACCACATTAAACTTGAGCGCCTCTCCGCTCGTCATCAGCGCCTCGGGCTTGGGGCCCATCTCGACAAAGCGCACACGATCCCATGCGCTCTGTACCTTCTGCGCCCATTGCACCTTGTCACGCGCCACCTGGTGCTTGTTCTTACCGAACTCCACGGCCGCATGATAAGCCGGCTCATAGAGACGATGCATGTACTCGCGGATCATGCGCTGCGCGTTGAACTGCGGGCTGATCTTGCGAATGCAATTCTTCACACGATCGAGCCAGTCAGCCGGCAAGCCGTCATCTCCCCGCTGGAAGTACATCGGCAGAATTTCGTTCTCGAGGATCGAGTAAATGCCTGAGCTGTGAAACTCATCCTGTCCCGGCTCATACATGTCGCGATCGCCCAGCGCAAAGCCGAGATCCGGCTCATAAGCCTCATCCCACCAGCCGTCGAGGATACTGAGATTCGGCACGCCATTGATGGCCGCCTTCATGCCGCTGGTGCCACAGGCTTCTTCACCGCGACGCGGGTTGTTCAGCCACAAGTCCACGCCCTGCACCATCTCACGCGCCACCTGCAAGCTGTAGTCTTCGACAAACACGAGGTGCTGCGCCAGTTCCGGATCGCGCGACAGTTGCACGATCTCGCGGATCAGCGTCTTGCCCGGATGATCCTTCGGATGCGCCTTGCCGGCGATGATAATCTGCACGGGGCGGTCCTTGGAATTGAGCAGCTTCTTGAGCCGCGCCACATCGCGGAAGATCAGCGTCGCGCGCTTATAGGTGGCAAAGCGCCGCGCAAAGCCGATCGTGAACGCGTCGGGATCGAGCACGCCCTCAAGACGGTGGATCTCCGCCGCACTGGCATTGCGACGGATCGCCGCCTTCACACCGCGCTCGCGCACAAACTGGATCATTTGCCGCTTCTGCTTGCGATGCACTTCCCACAGCTCGCGCGCCGGGATGTCACGGATGTCATCCCAGATCTTCGGGTCCGTGTAGCGCTCACGCCAATCCGGCTGCAGATACTGGTCATACAGCATGGCGAGTTCACCGTAGAGCATCGTCGGCAGATGGATGCCATTGGTCACCGAGGTGATCGGCACTTCTTCCACCGGCAGGCCTGGCCACAGATTGGCCCACATCTCGCGCGATACCTCACCATGCAACAGCGACACCGCGTTGCGATAGGCCGAAGACTTCATCGCAAGAATCGCCATCGAGTAGCGCTCGCTCGTGTCCGACGGGTTCCAGCGGCCGAGCGCAAACAGCTGGTCAATCGGGATGCGCGACTCTTCGCAATACGCGCTCAGGTATTCATACACCAGCCCGCCATCGAAGAGGTCGATACCCGCCGGCACACTCGTGTGCGTGGTAAAGATATTGCTGGCGCGCGAGATCTCAAATGCCTCGGCAAACGACAGCCCCGCGTCTTCCATCAGCATGCGCGTGCGCTCGAGTGGCATAAACGCCGAGTGCCCTTCATTCATGTGGAACACATTCGGCTTGAGGCCCATCGCCTTCAGCGCGCGGACACCGCCAATGCCCAACACCATTTCCTGGCGGATGCGCGTATGCGAGTCGCCACCGTACAACTGATCGGTGATGTCACGATGCTCCTGCAGCGCGTTCTGCGGGATGTTCGTATCCATCAGGTACAACTTCACCCGCCCCACGTGCATTTCCCACACCTTGATCGACACCACACCGCCCGGCATCGTCACCTTGACGATCAACTCGTAGCCGTCCCGGTCGAGCACCGGCAGCACCGGCAGCTGGTAGAAGTCGTTGATCGGCGTGCGCTCCTGCTGCCAGCCGTCAGAGTTCAAACTTTGCTGGAAGTAACCCTTCTGGTAGAGCAAGCCAACACCCACCAGCGGGTAGTTTTCGTCGCTCGAGCTCTTCATGTGGTCGCCGCTGAGCACCCCAAGACCACCCGAATAGATGGGCATGCACTCGGCCAACCCATACTCCATTGAGAAATACGCAATCAATCGATCGTCATTGAAGGTGGCTGGCACCTGCATATAGCTGTCAAAACGATCACATGCCCGGCGGTACACCGCCATGTAGCGGGGATCGGCCGCCGCCCGCTTCAGAGCCTCGGGGTCCAGCCGGTTCAGCATCAGTACCGGATTATGCGTTTCCTTCCACAAAACAGGGTCCAGACGGCGAAAAAGTGCCCGCAACTGATGGTCCCAACTCCACAGCACGTTGGTCGCAATTTCGCTCAGCCGCGCCAGTTCGGCGGGGATGGCGGGCCGGACAAGAAACTCTGAAATCGGTTGGATCTGGAAGGGCATTTTGTTGGGATACCTATCTGGAATTTCAATACTTTAGCGGACTTTATATATGTCAAATCGAGGCTGATTAACTGGAGTTAATATAGCTTCGTAATTTAACATCGTTCGGTTAGTATACTCGGTATGAAACTTAGTGCACAGGAGGAGTACGGACTACGTTGTCTGCTTCAAATGGCAAGTAGGGGCGACGATGCTAGCCTCAGTATACCGGAGATCAGCAAGGCCGAAGGCTTGTCGATCCCGAACGTTGCCAAGCTGATGCGACTGCTGCGAATTGCCGGATTCGTCAAGAGTGTACGCGGTCAGGCCGGCGGCTATATGCTCGCCAAGCCCGCCACCGCCATTCTCGTGGGGGAAGTCCTCGAGGCCCTTGGGGGCAAACTCTTTGGCGATCGCTTCTGCAGCAGACATTCCGGGCTCGAACCGGTTTGTGTCCACAACTCCGATTGCAGTATGCGTTCGCTCTGGATTGGGCTGCAGCACATGCTCGAAAAAGTGCTCTTTAAGGTGACTCTCGCCGAGCTCCTGCAAAAGGAACCGGACATGAGAAACATGCTCGAAGGCCGCCATGGCGCCCTCATCCTGCCGGAACCGGTAATCGCCAAAACCGCCAACGCCTGACAACGCGTTTGCGTCACAATGAGTGCTGAGAATGCGCTCATCGGGTTTTTTCCGTACTTTTCCAGGAAAGTTTTTATCCTCACGCTGGATGCTCTACATCCCGGCGTTGGCACTCTGTGTCTTCATTGGCACTGCGGGCTGGTACGGCTGGCGTGAATATCGTTCCCGGCAACAGAAGCAGGCAGAAGCGGCGCGTCCCGCTCCGACTCCCGACCCCGCCAGCCAAACCTGGCTCGGACGCATTCGCGCGCAAAAGACCATCGCCATCCCTGCCCCCATCGACGGTACTCTCGAGGCCATGGACGTGCATGATGGCGATGACGTCTTTGAAGGCCAACTGCTCGCTCACATCAAGAACACCGCCGTCGAGGCCAACCGCCTGCGCACTGAAGAGGACATCGAGCGCGCCAAGGCTCGCGTGGCCGACCTCGAAAGCCAGGTGATCGGCGCGCGGCTTGAGGCCTCGCGCGCCAGTGCCAATCTCGCCCGGGCCCGTTCGGAGTATGAGATCAAGTCACGCCAGTTTGAGCGTCAGCAGAAGCTGTTTCGGGAGGGCGCGGCGGCGCGCAAAACCTTCGAGAAGTCTCAGGTCGATTTTGAAGCCGCCAGCACCGAGCTCAAAGACAACGAACAATCCGCCCGTGCCGCCGAAACCCGCATCGCCTCGCTCAACACCAATCTCGACGAGGCCCGCAAGAAACTCACCGAGCTCACTACCGAGCTTGAGGAATCAGACGCTGATCTCCTCGTCGGCGACATCAAGTCGCCCACCAACGGCATCCTCATCGGCCACAAGCGCTCCGTCGGCGAAGAGGTCACGCGCGACATCTCCGATCTGTTTGAAATCGCCACCGACCTCGGCGCCCTCGAGGTGATCGCCGACATCCCGGCCGATCTTGCGAAAAAGCTGGCCCCCGGCGGCCGTGCCTTCGTGCAGATTGCCGAAGCTGGTCCAGCCCCGCTCAACGCCACCATCAAGCAGGTCACCGCCAATCAGGCGGTCGTAGAATTCACCTCACCTACGCCCACGATCCGCCCGGGCATGACGGCCCAGGTGCGTTTTCTCAATTAGCCGTCTCGCCGAACACGTAACGTGAGAACCACCGCAGGTTCTCCTCCATCACGTGCATCGCTTCCTTCGGCTTGTTGATACCGTGGCCAAAGCCTTTGTAGAGCACCAGTCGCGCGGGCACGCCCACGTCCTTCAGCCCCTGATACAGCTCAAAGGCGTTCGGCGGCGGCACGCGCTTGTCGTTGTCGCCATGCTGGATCAGCACGGGCGCCTTTGCCTGATTGATGTACGTCATCGGGGAGGTCTTCTTGTACACTTCCATGTCCTGCCATGGCGTCGCCTTCAGGTATTGCCGCGTGAAGGGATGGATGTCGGTGTTGACGTAATACGTCACCCAGTTGGAGATCCCCGCTCCGACGCTCAACGCCTTGAACCGGTCCGCGTGCGCCGTCGCGAGAAACGCCGAGATGTAGCCGCCCTGGCTCCACCCCATCGACCCCACCCGCGCCGGGTCCACCATGCCCTTGCTCACCAGCGAGTCAATGCCCGACAACACATCCCACGCATCGCCCACGCCGAGGTTGCCCACGTTCAACGCGCGAAACGCCGCGCCATAACCGGCTGACCCGCGATAGTTCGGCCGCAACACCAGCGCCCCCTTGGCCACAAACTGCTCGGCCGGATAGTAGCTGTCCGGCTGCAGGTACGGCATATCAATTCCCGTCGGCCCGCCGTGGATCACCACCAGCAACGGATACTTCTTCGTGGCATCAAAGTCCACCGGCTTGTAGAGCACGCCCTCAATCGTCGCGCCATCCTTGGACTTCCACGAGATCACCTCGCGCCGCGCCGGCTTGAAGCCCTTCCACTGCTCTTTCATCGCCGTCACCGCGCGCGGCTGCCACGCCGTCGCCGGCGTCACATACACCTCAAACGCCTCATTCGGCTGCGCCCCGATAAACGCCGCCACCGTGCCCTCGCGTGACAGGCTAACACCGTTCATCATCCACCCATCCGGGATGCGCAACTCACGCGCCTCGCCCCCGCCCGGGTCGCCGATGAACACCCGCATCGCCGTCTTGTTGCGCGCGAGAAACAGGATTCCCCGCCCCGTCCACTCGACAACCTGCGGCACTTCATCCACCCCGCCATTCACCTTTACCGGCGCCCCTCCCGCGATCGGCCTTACCTCGAGGTTGCCGTTCACGTAGTAGCTGTATTCCACCTCGCCCGGCGTCGAATACACAACGCTCTTGCCATCGGGCGACACGCGCAACTGGCCAAAGGACGTCTTCGTCTCAGCCAGCAAACGCCGCGTCTTCTCGCCCACCGTCACCACCTCCATCCGCGCTCCCAGCGTCGACAGATCCGGGTTCTTCTTGGTGGTGATCACCAGCGTCTTGCCGTCCGGCACTGTCGCAACACCCGTCACCGTAAAGTCGCCCTCGGTCAACCGCTCGGCCTTCTGCTTGCCGGCCTCGGTCACCCGCACGAGCCACACATGCGACATCGTGTAATCCTGCTCGACGACGGTGAAGTTGCCGTACTTCTTCTTCGTATCCTTCGCTGCCGCGCTTTCTTCTTCTCCCGCGGTGAATACGATCCGGTCATTGCCCCACCACTCGTAGCCGCCCACGCTCGTCGCGTGATCCGTCACCTGCACGGCCTCACCACCACCGATTGGCAGCGCAAACACTTGAGTCTTGCCACTCACCTCGCTCAGGAACGCGAGCCGCTTGCCATCGGGAGACCACTCGGGCGAGGTCGCCCCCTTGCGCGTCCCGCTCAGTTTCACACGCTCACCCGACGCGATCCGCGCCAGGTAAAGCTCGGTTTCATTGGCGTTGTCTTCCCAGTTTGTGCGCGTCAGCACATAAGCCACCGCGCTCGCATCCGGGGCAATCTTCGCCTCGAGAATCCGCTGCATCGACAACGCCTGTTTTGCGTCTGGCACCTGCGCCCACGCCACTATCGCCACAATCAAGCCGGGGAGAAATCGCATGCATCATAGAATACGCTGGAAGTATGGAATTCTTGTCTGGCTCCCTGGTTGAGCTCATCACGCAAACCTCAGTCAATCTTCCTCCCGACGTGCGCGCCGCCATGGGCACGGCCATCGCCGCCGAGACGCCGCAGACGCAAAGCGCGCAGGCTCTCAACATCATCGCCGCCAACATCGACATGGCCGTCGAGGACGAAGGCCCCATCTGCCAGGACACCGGCATGCCCACCTTCCTCGTCCACACGCCGATCGGCGTCAATCAGATCGCGCTCAAGAAGGCGATCCAGGCCGCCGTCGCCGAAGCCACTCGCCGCGGCAAGCTCCGTCCCAATTCCGTCGACAGCATCACGGGCAAGAATTCCGGTGACAACCTGGGCCACGAGACGCCGGTCATCCACTTCGAGCAGTGGGAAGAAGACGAGATCGAGGTCAAGCTGCTGCTCAAGGGCGGCGGCTGCGAGAACAAGAATATTCAGTACTCGCTGCCCACCAGCCTCGACCACATGGGCAAGGCCGGTCGTGATCTCGAAGGTGTCCGCAAGTGCATCCTGCACGCCGTCTGGCAGGCCCAGGGCCAGGGTTGCGCCCCCGGCGCCATCGGCGTCTGCATCGGTAGCGATCGCGCCCACGGCTACTGGCTCGCCAAGGAACAGCTCTTCCGCACGCTCGACGACACCAACCCCGATCCCGTCCTCGCCAAGCTCGAAGCCGACATCATGGAAGAAGCCAACAAGATCTCCATCGGCGCCATGGGTTTCGGCGGCAAGGGCAGTCTGATCGGTTGCAAGATCACCGCCGCCAATCGTCTGCCGGCCAGTTTCTTTGTCAGCGTCGCTTATGATTGCTGGGCTTTCCGTCGCCTCGGTGTGCGCCTTGACGCAAAGACCGGCGCCATCACAAGGTGGCTTTACCGCGACCCCGAGCGCCCCGTCCAGAAGATGGCCACCGAATCGGGCTTCCCGCTCACGGGCCGCGAAGTTGTGCTCACCGCGCCCGTCAGCGAAGAGCAGATTCGCGCCCTCAAAGTCGGCGACGTCGTGCTGATCCGCGGCCGCATGTATACGGGTCGCGACTCGGTGCACGCCTATCTCATGGACAACCCGCCCCCCGTCGATCTCAACGGTCAGATCATTTATCACTGCGGCCCCGTGATGCTCAAGAACGGCGACAAGTGGTTCGTCAAGGCCGCCGGGCCCACCACGTCCAGCCGTGAAGAACCCTACCAGGCCACCACGATCGAACGCTACGGCATCCGCGTCGTCATCGGCAAGGGCGGCATGGGCGCCAAGACCAGCGCCGCGCTCAAGCAGTTTGGCGCCGTTTACCTCAATGGCATCGGTGGCGCCGCGCAGTTCTACGCCCGCACGGTCAAGAATGTCGCTGGCGTCGACCTGATGGAGTTCGGCATTCCTGAAGCCATGTGGCATCTCGACGTCGAAGATTTCGCCGCCATCGTCACCATGGATTCCCACGGCAACTCCCTTCACAAGGATGTCGAAGAATCCACCGCCAAAGAGCTCGCGGCCCTCGCCTAGCGCTCGTTCTTTTTCTTCTTTGTGTTCGTTACAGGAGGCGCAGCCGGCACCGGTTGCGCCTTCTCTGCTTCATCCCCAAACTTGATGTCCGACTCGGTGGTGGAGATCGTCGATTCCACGGCAAACTTGCGGTAGTTCTTGAACTCGATATCGTTCATCGAGCAGTGATTCGTATAGCGGCGGCAGGCGATGTTCTGGCTCTTGGTCGGCAGCAGGTACTTGTCGGTACCGATCGTCACCCAGCCGTACTCGGTCATCTGTTCCACCCAGTCGAGCTCATAATCAGCCGGCAGCTTCGACGCCTGCATTTCGATGCGCAGCGTCCGCCCCGTCACCGGGTCCACCCACACCGCGCCCTTGTAAGCCGGGCGGATGGACGTGCCAAAGCGCACCGTCCAATGCGAGTTCGCCTTTTCAACGGTGTAGTCAAACACGTCGCAGTCAATCCCAGCGATCTTGTCCTTGCCGCGCCGTTTGAAGTTCGCCGCCGTCATCGGGCTCAGCACATCCACCAGCGTTGTCCCCCAGTCGCCATAGGACCACGACCCCGTCTCCTCCGGCGTCCCAGTCTTGAGGGGCTTGCCATTGATGCGGAAGTTGCGCTGCTCTTCCTTCTGGTTCACGTAGAGAATTTCGGCTTCCACCAGATCGAGCTTCTTCCACTTCGGCGGCTTCGAGCTGCTGGTCATGCGCTTGACGATCTCATCGCACACAAAATTCGGCAGCGTCCCGTCGTACTCATAAGCCACTTCGGCGGCCTTTTCGATCAGCGGGTCAACATCCGGCCGGCTGCGCATCACCCGCGGCGCCGCCTCTTCTCGAGCCTTTGCCGGGGTGGCGGCCTCGGGCTCATCCTTCGGCATGGGCGTGATGATGTTGGGGCCATTCTCTTTCGCGGGGCCCTTGCGCGGAGCATTACCGCCCCGCTTGACGACGGGCGGCCCCGGATCTTCCGGATCCGCGGGTTTCGGGGCGGGCGTTTGGCTCAGTACCGCGAGAGCGAGCAGAAGAGAAATCATGGCCAATTTTCCTGACGTACTGGAGTTCCGACTGGCTTCATGGTAATCTAAAGATTCCCACCTGAATGGCCAGGTAGCTCAGTTGGTAGAGCAGCGGATTGAAAATCCGCGTGTCGGGGGTTCAAATCCCTCCCTGGCCACCATCGTTCTTTTCCCCATCATCATTTTGCCCACGGTAATGTCTGCGATCGATTCTGGTCATACAACGCAGGCGCCAGCGGCGACCGCAACAAGCCCCGTAACGGAATCAGAATTGCCACCCCGCTGCATAGCAACACTGCAACCATCGCCTGCGCGGCGCCAGCGGTCACAAAGAGCTTGTTCATCTGAATCTGATCGGCAAACTGCGCACAGCAAACCATCCCGGCCCACACGCCCAACCCCGCCCCCACCAGACAAAACAACCCCAGGCGAGTAAATGCCGATCGGCTCAGGTTGACACCGCTCGCCCCCAGGGCCAACATCAAAGCGAAGTCCGAACGGCGGAACTCGAAAATCGACCGCGCGAGATTCAACACGCCCACCGCCAACGCCAAGTTCACAATCAGCACCAGAACTCCCAGGCGCTGCATGGCAACCCGGTTTGGCTCCACTGCATTTGAAATGGTTTCCTTCACGCGCTCGATGCGAAATGGCGCGATCTGAGGGTTTGCCCGCTGTATCTCTTCCCGCAAAACGCTCACCGCCCGCTGGCTGAGCTGTGGCTGCGAGTCGAGGGTCAACGACAGATAGGGGAACAACATTTTCTCCACCGCGGCGTTGAGAAAAACCTGCGGCAGCGGATTCAAATCCGTACCGCGATAAGGCAGCTCATCGACAACCCCAACCACTACAAATGGCCCCCGCAACAACTGCACTTGCTGCCCGATCGCAAGCTCAGGCCGAGCAAAGTGCCGCGCGGCCGCACGCCGATCAAGCACGATCCAATTCTTCAGGGAAGCATTCTCGGCAGGCGCGCTCCCAGCGATCCAGCGCCGATGGAACGATTTCAGAAACGCGGCATTACAAGGCAGGCATTCAACCTGTCGCGCATCATGTGCTCCCCGAATCGGTTCTTGCGTGGGAAGCCGCAAATAGTCACTCGATGAATTGTCGAGGAATG
>CAZBTA010000140.1:0-13496 GCA_964494515.1 uncultured Bryobacter sp. | reverse complement strand
ATCGAGACGGGCAAGCTGCCCGGCTCCAAAGACATGCTGGCTATTCTCAAGCGGCAGCAGTATAACGATGGCATCGGCCGCAAGATCCCCGTAGACCTCGTTGTCGCCAACAAGACCGGCTCACTCGATCACCTCCGCAGCGATGTAGGCATTGCATACACCAAGGCCGGCCCCATCGCCATGGCGATCACGGTCGAGGATATCCCCGGCGTTGACTATCGCCCGGACAATCCCGGGCTCATCCTCATCGCCGACCTCGCCCGGATGATCATCGACGCCTGGGGCAACTAGTGCGAGGCGCCAAGCGCCTGATCCAGCCGCGCGATCTGCGTATCCTTCTGCGCCATGCCTTCGAGGAAGTTTTGAATAAACTCCTCCATGTCACCATCGGCGGGCGCGCGGATCACTGTCCAGTCGAGCGCCAGCGGCAGCGCCACTTCTTTGCCCTCATGCGTGAAGGTGAACGTGTGCTTCTCGCTCGTTAGCTTGCGCAGCGCCGAGCGGTGAAAGTCGAGGTCGAGGTTTGTGCTGTCCACCACCACCAGACATTCATCCCCATACGGCGTAATGTCATAAGCCGCTGGCCAGCGCACCAGCAGGATCTGCACCACATGATCCACCAGCTTCTGGGCCACCGCGTCGCCATAGCGATCGCGAATCGCCTTCAGCCGCCGCACCCGCAGGATCGACAACGCCGGCCCGGCCGCATGTTTCTGTGGCACCGCCGCCCGCAGACTCGACACGCTGCGGTGCAGATGGCTCATCTGCTCGAGCGTCGCCGCCTTGTGCTCGTTGTGGGCCGCCCGGGCATGGAATAATTCCGAGCGCAACGTCGTCAGACAGGCATCAAGATGCGCCCGCATCTGCTCGATGCTGTTCAACGTCTGACCGGCCTGAAACTTGTCCCGCAATCCATCCATGCGATCAAGAAACTGCTCCTGCGTGTCGCTTGCCCCATGCAGAATCGTTGCGAGCGCGCGGATACTCGTCGCCAGATCGGTCCCTACCGCATCAATGCTCTTGCCCAGTTGCAGGAAATACTGCTCTACATCCCCACACGCCTTCCCGCTCACCTCCTGCAGGGTCGCCGGCTCCTCTTTTTTGCCCACGGCCTCGGCCAGCGCGATCAAGCTCGCGGCCAGTTCCTTGTGGTTTAACCCTCGCGCCTTGATCAAATTCTCGCGAATCGCCGTGGTCAAATTCCCCAGCGCCTGTGTTTCTTCCTTGCTTACTGCACCCGACCGCCGGCCCTGAAAGATGGAAATCATGTGTATGTACTGCCTTTAGGCCATATCGGTCGAGCTCGACGTTTTGATAGTGTTTTAAGGACGTGGCAACGACGACATCCGCACCCATCACGCCCACCGCGCCCGCCTCCATCTCCGAGTCGCGCCGCTGGTCGATTCTTACTCTGCTCTGCATCGGCTTCATGGTCGCCTACTTCGACCGGGTTAATCTCTCCGTCGCCCTTGCCGACAAGGAGGGTTTTCTCTCCTTCTTCAAACTCTCCAACGCCGATCGCGGCCTGCTCAACAGCGCTTTCTTCTGGTCCTACGCGCTGTTGCAAATTCCCGCCGGCTGGATCGTCGATCGCTTCGGCGTCAAATGGACCTATGCCTCAGGCTTTTTCCTCTGGTCGATTACGTCCGCCGCTACGGCATGGGTAGGAGATTTCACCACGCTCTTCATGCTGCGCATCGCCCTCGGCATCGGCGAATCGGTGGTCACCCCGGCCGGCATGCGCTGGATCCGCTTTAACTTCGACGAGCGCCGCCGCGGCACCGCGGTCGGCATCCTCATGGCCTCAGCCAAAGTCGGCCCTGCTCTCGGCAGCTATGTCGCCACCAAGCTGCTCACCACGGCCGGCTGGCAAACCATGTTCCTCGTCATCGGCCTCGGCTCCATGCTCTGGTTGCTTCCCTGGGTGTTCCTGATGACCAACGACGATCGCCAGCGCGAAGCCGCCGCCCGCCAGGCCGCCGGCGGCAAGGACATCGCCTTCGCCACCGTCATGGCCAGCCCCGTCATCTGGGGCACCATCGTCGGCACGTTCTGCTATCAGTACTTCGTCTACTTCTCGCTCACCTGGATGCCGGCCTACTTCAAGGAATCCTTCAAGATGTCGCTCAACGATTCTGGCGTCTTCACCGCCGCGAGTTTCCTGTCGATGGCCGTCGTCGCCACCCTCGCCGGCTTTGCCGCCGACGCCCTCATCGGCCAGGGCAAGGACCCTGTCCTCGTCCGCCGCTCCTTCACCATCGGTGGCTTTCTCACCGCCGGCCTTGGCCTGGCCGCCGCCCTTTCCACGCCACCTGAGGTCGCCCTCTGGATGGTGATCGCCGCCATGGGTGGCCTCGGGCTCACCACGGCCAATTACTGGGCGCTCACCCAGACGCTCATTCCCGGCGCCGCCGTCGGCCGTATTGTCGGCGTGCAGAACTGCGCCGCCAACGTCCCCGGCATCGTCGCCCCCATCCTCACCGGCTGGGTCATCGAGCGCACCGGCGGCTACCAGGGCGCCATCCTTGCCGTGATCTTCTTCCTGGCTTTGGGTATCGCCATGTACGCCACCGTCATCCAGCGCAAATACGCGCCGAAGGCTGCTTAGGGCAAACTCGGTTACCTGGCCGAAACCGCCCGCAGGCCTCCCTGGATCGTGCGCCGGATGTACCGGCTCACCACTCCGCGCAGCCACGCCACAAACAACAACACCGAAACCCCAAACAGGATTGCCCGCCCCCCCTCATTCGCCGGCTGGACCGTGTTCGCCTCTGAGGTGTGCGCCATCATCTTCCACTTCGCCCCCGCATACAACGGCCCCATCGCCCGCGTCACGATCGTCTCGACATGCTCGCGCTCATCGGCGGGTGACTGGTAGCGCAGCGTTGTCCGGTACATGACGTAAACCTTCTTGCGGCCCGCCTCGGCCCTGACACTCGCGCAATCGCGCGCCGCCTCGCGCCCCTCACTCGACAGAAAGCAAACCGGCTCAACACGTTCCACCAACGCCTGAGTCGCCTTGTAGAACAGAAACTGCGGAATCTCCACCCAAAGGAAGTATCCCAGCGCCCCCACGGCCAGCAAACCCGCCACCACCCGTTGCACCAATTGGAAAATCGCCATATCCGCAACTATCGGCGGCAGACTTTCCCAACTACACCCCAAAAACAACACCGCGCGGCGGGGGAGAGCTCTCTCATTCTCTCCCGCGCCGCCGCGATGTGCCCTCCCGCTTACTGCTGCGGCAGATAGTTGATCTCGGGCAGGCCCTGCAGTAGCAGCACCTCCATGTGTTCCGTCATTGGCAGCACTTTCCCGAGCAAACGCTGGTAATCCGTCTTGCCCATCACCTTTTCAAGCGGCAGCCCACCATCGAGCTCCGCCAGGCTCTTGAGCCCTTGCACGGTCGTGTACATGTTCGCCGTCGCGCCATATCGCACCTGGGTCGCCACATAGAACGGCAGGCCACCCTTTTTCACCGCCGGAGCAATCTCCTCGCGCATCACCTTGCCCCAGGCATCAAGATGTTCCGGCTTGATCGTCGCCCGCAACACTCGCGCATAGGGCGGCAGGTTCGCCCGGTCGCCCATAATCGTCGCCTCCGGGATCACCTCGTCAATCCACGACTCCATGCTCGAGCTGAACGAGTTCACCCGGCGTCGCGCCGCGCTCACGGCCGCATCCGGCTTTTCCTGTATAGCCATATCGGCATAACTGGCGTAATAGCGCACCATATAAACGTCGGTGCCGGAGCTCACCGAGCGCCACCACGTCTGCGCCCGCTTGTAGCTCGCCTTCTGCATCGCTTCCTGGTCGGCCTTGGCCGCCGCCAGAAAATCCGCCATGTGTCCCGGCTGCACGGTGAATTTCAACACCACCCGCAGCCGCATCTCCTGCGCCAGACCAGCACTCACACTCAGCGCCAGCACCATCAACATTTGCTTCCAGTTGCGAATCATCTTGGTTCTCCTCTGTTTGTCTTTCTCTTAGCTGGCGGGCGTGTAGCTCAGCCCGGCGGCGTGTTTGTAGATCTGCGTTTCGTTGCGAATCACCATCGGCGTCAGCTTCTCGAGCAGCAGTTGATACTTCTGCTCGCCCAGCGCCTGCGGCAGCGGCAACGGTTCATCGAGCGAGGCGGCCGTCGCCATGCCCGTCACCGTCAGGATCGTGGCCGGCGCGGCGCCATACAGCAGCTCGGTCACCATCACCAGCCGGTTCTTGTCCTTGGCCACATGCGGAAACATCTCTTCGGCCAGCACCTTCTTGTAAGCCGTCACCGACGACATCCGGAGTTCCGTGCGCAATGCCCGTATGTATTCCGGCAATTTGCCATTGGCCTGCCGCTGCACGAGCCCGGGCACTTCCCGGTCCACTTCTGTCCGCTGTTCCGATACACAATCGAGCGCCCTCTGCCGTGCCGCCACTACCGCTGCGTTCTTGCGCTCCGGGCCCACTTCCGCCCGTTCGGCAAAGCTTGTATACCGGCGCACCAGCACATACTCGTTCTCTCCCGACCAGCTCTGCCACCACGTCTGCGCCCGCTTGTGGTTCATCTTGCCCAGCGCCGCCACCTCGGCTCGCAGCGCCGCTTCAAAGTCGTCGTTGCGCCCGGGTTTGACCTTCACATGCAACAACGACCGAATCTCCTTCTGCGCGTTTGGTGCCGATACTCCCACTACCGCCGCCAGCCCCGCTACCTCCATCAGGTTTCTGCGTGTCATGCTTACTGCCTCCTTGCTCTCCTAAGCGCAACCCCGCCGAAAACCCCGCCAAATTTCTCCCCACTCGCTATACTGTAAATACTTACACCTCATGCGCAGTATCCTGCACTGGGACGGCGACGCCTTTTTCGCCTCCATCGAGCAAGCCGCCGACAAGCGCCTCCGCGGGCGTCCCATCGCCGTCGGCGCGGCCCGGCGTGGCATTGTGCTGTCGGCCTCGCTCGAGGCCCGCCGCTACGGCATCCGCCCCGGTACCCCCATGACGCGCGCCCGCCGCATGTGCCCGGCCCTCACCACCGTGCCCGCCCACTTCGATCTCTATGAACAGTTCTCCGACCAGATCCTCATGCTGTGCGAAGAACACACGCCCCTCATCGAAACCGCCGGCTCTGGCGCCGCCTGGCTCGATCTCACTGGTACAGAATCGATCAACGGCCCTGCCCTGCCCTTTGCCCAAAACCTCCGCCAGACCATCTCCGGCTGGCTCCACATCCCCATCACCTTCGCCCTGGCCACCAACAAAACCGTCGCCCGCCTCGCCGCCCGCCTGCGCAAGCCCCACGCCCCCTATGCCGTCCCGCCGGGTAAGGAAGCCATCTTTCTCGCTCCCCTGCCCCTGCGCCTGTTGCCCGGCATGTCACGCGAGGCCGTCGACACGCTCGAGGTCGCGGGCCTGACGCGCATCGGCGAGCTCGCCCGCGCGCCCCTCGACGCCACCGCGCTCATCCTCGGTCGCAACGCGCTCAAGCTACAGCGTCGCGCCCAGGGCATTGATGAATCTCCCGTCGGCGGTGAAAAGCCCACGCCCGACCCCACCTGGCGCGAGACGATCGAGTTCCCCGAAGACGTCTGGGAGACAGCGCGCCTCCATGCCGCGCTCCGCACCTTGCTCGAAACGCTGATGCCCCGCATCCGCGCCGACCAGCGCGAAGTCCGCCGGCTCACCCTCGGTCTGCGCTACACGGATCGCGAAGAGTCCGAGCGCAGCGTCACGCTGGAAGAACCCACCGCCCTTGAGGCCGACTTCTACGGCCATCTTCCCCAATTGCTCACCCAGGCCTGGCAACGCCGCGTCCGGCTGCGCGCCCTCTGGCTGCGCGCCTCGCGCGCCCATGCCCCCAGCCCGCAGATGTCGCTATTCGACGCCCGCCCCCAGGCCGTGCACCATGAAAAAGAGCAGCGGTTGGCCGCTGCTCTCGATTCTCTTAAGAAACACTTTGGGTCGGATGCGGTGCGCCGCGGTCTGCCCCTTCGGCCTTTACCGCCTGCTCCAACGCTATAAGCCCCGCCCCGCGATAATGCGCCGCTGGTTGCGGCCGTCCAAAGTAATACCCCTGCATGTAATCGACACCCATCCCCGTCAGTTCCGCAGCCTGCTCGGCCGTCTCAATCCCCTCGGCAATCAGCCGCGCTCCCGACAGTTTCGCCAGTTCAATAAACTTCTCAAGCGCCTTGCGCCTCATCCCGTCGCTTGTGCCATGCACCAGGCTCTTGTCGAGCTTCACATAATCCGGACGCAACTCCGGAATCATGCTCAGCGAGTTCGCCCCCGACCCCGCGTCATCAAGCGCAAAGCCAAATCCCCGCGACCGGTAATACTCGCAGATCCGCCGCAGGTGCGCGTGATCTTCCACCTGCTCACTCTCCACCACTTCAAATACAATGTCACCCGGCGTTAGCCGCGTCCGCTCCATCGCCTTGAGCGTCGAGCGCATGCAGAATTCAGGATCGTAAATCGACGACGGCATGAAGTTGATAAACAGCTTCTCGCCCGGGCTGTGCAGCCCTGCCCCCAACCGGATCGCCAGTTTACGCGCATACGCATCAAACACATGCACGCGCCCCCGCGCCACCGCCGCGGCCATGATCTCACCCCCGTGTCGGAACGGCTGCTCGAGCCGGATCAAACACTCAAAAGCCACCCGCCGCTGGTCCTGCGCCGCCACGATCGGCTGAAAGTACGTCACAAACGCATCCCGCTCGATCGCCTCGTCAAACCACGACGTCCGCGACAACTCGAGATACTGCGCCAGACTGGTCGCCGCCATCATCGCCCGCTTGTCACCACGCGCCACCCGGATGTTCATCAACTCGATGCGCGACAGCTCCCGATCGAGCAGCCGCAACACATCATCCGGCAGAACGTAGAATCCGTCCTTGCGCCGGATTTCGACGCCATGCTGGCCGAGCAGTGTCTCCACCTTCTCGGCTAGCAGTTCGGCATCAATCCAGAACACAACTTCCGATTCTTCGCAGGTTTGTCGCAGGGAACAGAACTGGCATTCGCTCATTACGCTGTCACATCCACACTTTTTGACCGGAATTTCTGATCCGAATACTGCTGGTAATCAAAGGTGTAGTTGGCCAGCGATCCGAGATCCCCGTTACCCTGAAATGCGGTTTGCGCCGCCTCGAGGTCACCCCCGCGCGCCGCCGTTATCCCGCTCGACAATCGCGACACGAGGTCCTGAATGTCCTTCAGTTCTTCCTCGCTCAGATTGCCTTCGAGACTCACGCTCAACGACGAGCTGTCCGTCGTCTTCACGCGCGTCCTCTCAAACGATCCGTTCGGCCCGTAACCGCTAAACTGCTTCACCCGCGTCGACTGCTCATTGGCAAACGAAATCGTTACCTTGTCGCCTTCGTCGGTGGTCAGCGTCAGCGATCCACGCTCGCCCGTCACGCTCTTGTAGCTGGTTTTGTCATAGCCACGACTCACACTCTTCGTGTTGTCGTTGCGCTCGACATTCTGCCCCTGCCGCTCGCGCCCAACCGCGCGTACCGGCTGCTCGGCAATTCTCGGCCGGACACTTCCTGGTCCGTCGAGTCGTCCTATTGCTAGTGATCCAAGTCCCATAGAGATCCTTCTCTCGGGTCTCATATCGGTCCAATTTGGAACACATTAGGAGAAAAGTTTCATTTTGATACCGTTCGCTATACTGTTCGGATTATGCGACGCTTGCTTTTCCTGACTCCATTTTTGCTGTTTACCGCAATGCTGTCGGCCCAGTCCGCCGCGCCGCAATTCGTCCCCGCCTCCTTTGAAGTGCCCCCGTCCTACACTTCCCCCAAAGGCGATTTCGTTCTCAAACCCCTCGGCCCGAAGTACGCCAAACACGACTACGACGCCTACATGGGCTCCATCACCCACCTGCAAAAGACTTTCTCTTTCTCCACCCGCTGGCCCAATGACAAGATCACCATGGCCGACGCCATCAAGGACGTCGAAGGCGAAGAGGCGGGCTTTAAGGCTCGCCGCAAGTTCACCTACGCCGTTCTGTCTCCTGATGAATCGAAGGAACTCGGCTGCGTCTACATCAGCCCGAGCATGAAGGAAGGCTACGACGCCACCGTCCGCATGTGGACGATTGAAAGCGTCTACAAGGCCGGCTTCGAAGACAAGCTCTATGCCGAGGTCAAGGCCTGGCTTGCCGCCAAATGGCCCTTCGCCAAGGTGGCTTACATCGGGCGCGATATCGACCGCGAGGCCTTCCGCGCCCTCCCCAACAAGGCGAAGTAATCGCTGGCGGGAGATTCCTACTCCCGCCAGCTCAACTCAAACCCGCCACGGCCGCCACCCGAGCGCATGAACACACTGCGCACCCGGTTGCGGCCATCCGTGCTGATCTCCATGGACCCGCGCACGTTGTTGCCGTTCATGTCGGCGAACACCCGGTCTCCGTCCTGCCGCGTCACCCGGCCCCGCATCGTCAGATCAAACGCCGAATCCGTGTTGAACGTCACCTCGACATTGCCGCGCGTGTCGATCGTCATCCGGCAGTTCTGCAGCCGCGTATTCGTCCCGCGATCATCCCGGTAATAACCGTCCCCACGGCCACGGAAGTTCAGATCCCGGTTCCAGTTGCCGTTACCGTTGTTGCCAAAGATCCCCCCGCCGTTATTGCCCGGCCGGTTATAGCCATCGTTACCAAACCCGCCCCCGTTGTTATAGCCGCCATTGCCAAATCCCCCGCCCCCGCCGCCAAAGCCGGCGTTGCCATTCCAGAAAATGTCGAACGTGTAGCCTTCGCGCCCACCCTTGCTGTCCTCAATACGGATCACCGCCGGGCCACGACCGGGCTGACGCACCAGTTCCTGCCGCCCACGACCATCAATCCCCTTAAAGCGGAAGTTGCCCGGGTTGTTCGGCATGTCCATATTGCATTCAAACCGCCGGATGGTGGACGGACCGCCATCAAGCGTCCGGATCTGCGCCCGGTTGCCAAAGATCTCCACCTCGGCAATCGAGTCCACTTCCACCTCAACCGTGCACTTTCCCTCTCCACCACCACCGCCGCGCCGCGTCGCCGTCCGGCTGTCGGTAATCTGCTGCGCCATCACACTTCCCGCCAGCAGCACCATCGTTAATGTTGTCTTTTTCATGATCGTTGTCCCCTCTCAGCCAGCCTCAGCTTCACGGCCGGCCATTCATCATCCGTTATCGAGTAAAACACGCTCGAGCGCTGATATCCGTCAGCATAGATGAAATCTTTTCGAAAAACGCCCTCGCGCTGGGCTCCTAATGCTTCGACGGCCCGCTGTGACCGTGTGTTTCTTACATCGGTCCGAAACTGCACCCGGATCACCCCCATCCGCTCAAACGCCTGCTCCAGCATCAACCGTTTGGCCGCCAGATTGACCCCCGTCCCCCAATACTCCTTCCCCAACCACGTCCCGCCGATCTCCACACTCCGGTTCGTCCCATCAATTAAGCGGTATCGCGTCGACCCTACAATCTGTTCCGTTCTCAGATCAATGGTCACAAACGGATAATCCACCCCCGCCGCCCGCAGCCGCAACGCCTCGCCGATCCATCCCCGCAATTTCTCGGGATCAGCCAGTGAACCGGTGCGGAAATACCGCCAGATTTCCTCCTCCCCGACAATTCGCGCCAATCCCGCAAAGTCGCTCATTTCCAAGGGCCTTAGCTCTACTCCCCACCCCCTGAGTACCAATGGGTGATCAATCATGCCTAAGGTTAACACCTGAGAAATAGGACGAAAACATCTTGACACTGAACGTGGGCCTCAAGCACACTTAAGGAGAAAACCTTAGGATTATCGTTCTACGTAGTAGGCTGATGGTTCTAAGGAAATTTGCTGGAGGCAAAATCACAATGTTTATCATCCCCATCATCATCGACCCCAACGACTAGTTGTTCTGTTCCGAAAACGGAACGAAATCAACCGAGGCCACTGGTTTTTCATTAAGACTTTACGTCTATAATGGGTTTCCAGTGGCCTCTGAGCTTTTGCAAGTTCTTAGAGATTACGGTCCCGTCCCTGCCTTGATTTTGCAGGCCGCTATTTTTTGGCGCTTCTTAAACGCCAAAAACCGTGATTACCCTCTCGCCATCCTCTTCATGGGGATGCTGATTCTAGTTACGTCCATTTCCCATTTTTTGGTCACCTGGGCCAAAGCACTCCTCGCTCCCGATCTTTACCGCAGTCTCAGAAGCTATTTCGTGAGCGGCTATTCCGGCGCCGAGTTGCTGATGTACATTCTGCTGCTGATCCTCATGTTGCAGCTCATCCGCCGCACTCTCCGTGCCCTCTCCCTTGATACCTCGATCACCGTACACCTCGGCTTCGCCTCGGCGCTGATTGCTGCTGGCTCCTGGTTCTATTTCTCGAATGAGGGCGCCAGGGGTACGCTGCTCAAAACTCGCCAGATCGTCAGCTTCTGGATGATGCTTCTCAATCTCTATTGGTGGACCCTCCTGCTGCGTCGTCGCCAGCTCGATCGGCGCGTACTCCTTCTCAGCGCCGGTATCGGTCTCATGATGACTGGCCAGGTGGTCAGCGACGGGCTGTCCGCTTTCTTCCTTGACTCTCAGGAGATTCGACTCATCGGCGCGGCCATCATGTACGCCACCCACTACGCCAGCCTTTACGTCTGGTTCCAGGCTTTTTCCCCTTCCCTCGCCCTCACGCCGGCCGCCACTTCCACTTCTCACGCCTGATTTCTTTGACCTGCCGATAACCACTCGATAGACTATTGAGCGAGGTTCATCTCCCCGTATGTCAGACTCTTTGAATCGTCGCTATTTCCTGATGAGCGCCGGCGCCCTTTCGGCCTCCCGCGCTTTCGCCGCCGCCAAGCCCGCTTCGGGCCGCGTCATCGGCGCCAACGACCGCATTAATGTCGCCGTCATCGGTACCGGTGGCCGTGGTTTCTACGTCGCCCGTGAATTCGACAAAGCTGGTAAGGGCGAATCCAACGCCCAGATCGTCGCCGTTTGCGACGTCTACCAGAAGCGCGTCACCCGCGGCAAAGAAGCCTTCAAATGCGACGGCACCCTCGACTACCGCGAGATCCTCAACCGTTCCGACGTCGACGCCGTCATCGTCGCCACCCCCGACCACTGGCACGCCACCATCGCCCTCGAGGCTATGGACAAGGGCAAGGACGTCTACCTTGAAAAGCCCATGTGCCACACCGTTGAGGAAGCGCGCCGCCTGACGGAAACCGTCCGCGAAACCAAGCGCATCCTCCAGGTCGGCTCCCAGACCACCTCCGGCGACCAGTGGGCCCAGGCCCGCAAGGTCATCGCCGACGGCATGCTTGGGAAGATTCTCCTCTCGCAGGGTTCCTACCACCGCAATTCGATCGAAGGCGAGTGGAACTGGCCCATCGACAAGGAAGCCGGTCCCGACGGCAAGGGTGAAAACTTCATCGACTGGAAGACCTGGCTCGGCCCCGCGCAGAAGCGCGACTGGGTCAAGGACGGCGGCGCTGATCGCTTCTTCCGCTTCCGCAAGTATTGGGATTATTCGGGCGGCATCGCCACCGACTTGTACTATCACGTCGTCGCCCCGATGAACATCTGCTGGGGCGAGCCCCAGTTCCCCCACAAGGTCGTCGCCGGCGGCGGCATCTATGCCTTCGACAAGCTGCCTGAGGATCCGTCGAAGCCCGACCGCGAAGTGCCCGACACGTTCAGCCTGATCGGCGAATACCCCAAGGGCCACTCGCTCGTGCTCTCGGCCTCGATGGCCAACTCCCAGCACATCCCGGGCCTCATCCGCGGCCACGGCGCCACGCTCACCATGGTCGAGCATGGTCGCTTTGAGGGCTACTCGCCCTACATCACGCTCAAGGCCGAGAAGTCCCGCGGCAAGTGGGTCGTCCCCGAGCTCGAAGAGAAGTTCAAGGGCCAGGACGAGATCAAGATCCCGGTCAAGGAAAACAACACCATGCAGGCTCACGTCGGCAACTTCCTGAGCTGCATGCGCACCCGTCAGAAGCCCCAGCTCGACGTCGAAACCGGCGCCCGCGCTCAGGTCCTCATCACCATGGCCGTCCGCAGCTTCCGCGAAGGCAAGGTCATGTACTTCGACGAAAAGACCTGGAAGGTTTCCGACAAGCCCACCAAGGCCTAGTCCCAACATCCAACCCAATCAAGAGCCCCGCCCGCAAAGGCGGGGCTTTTCTTGTCCCAAAATCGATATTTGACAAAATTTCGTTAAATCTGCCAACATACAGCAAAGATCATGCTGTATCGCGTCGAGATCGAAAACTTCGCCTCCATCTGCGAGCCGCAGGTGCTCGACCTTCGTATCGGAGCTGCTGTGCCGCGCGAAGACGACCGTTTCGCACCGATCTACCCGGGCTCCGACGAATACGTCCCCAAGGTCATTGCGATCTACGGGGCCAATGCCTCGGGCAAATCGAATCTGCTGAGCGCCCTCGAGTTTCTTTTTGCCGTGGTTGGTCGGCCAGATCCCCCCACTCGCCTGCCTCTACCATTTAATGCTCACGCCCAATCCCTCAAGGATTCACGCATCGCCATTGAATTCGGCGGTGCATTTCATGATCCTCCCGACTCTGCTCAAGCCGCTGGTGGCTATCGTTATGAATTGATCTTCTCCACGACGAACGGTCTTCAGATCCGTCAGGAATCGCTCCGTCGCCGTCCCGACAATAAAGGCAAGTGGCAACGAGTCTTTGAGCGCGATCCAGGGCAGGACGTAAAGGGTTCCGCGGGATTCAACACCTCAAGCTTTGCGCACCTCGTCAAGACACTACGTCCAGATTCCACCGTCGTCGCCTCGTTTGCCCACTTTCAGCATCCAGCGGCAATTCATTTTGCGACACCGGCACAAAGGTCCACCTTTATTCGTCGCGATTACGATTCGGCGGCCGAGCCATGGATCGCAAGCCACCTGGCGCGGCACCTCAAGCACTACGACAATTTGAACCAACTCTTGCCGCGTGTGGATGTCGGCATTGAGAGCTTTCGCATTGCGGATTCTCCCGATGGGGCACAGCTTCTATTCCGCCATCGTGGGCTCGAGCACGAAATGCACTGGTCGCTGCAAAGTCAGGGCACTCGCTCTTTTGTAAAGCTCTTCCCCCTCCTTTACGAAACACTGGCGACGGGCGCTATGTTTAGCGTTGACGAGATCGATGCGTCGCTGCACCCGCTGCTGATCCCGGAGATCCTCTCCTGGTTCTACGATCCCCAGCGCAATCCGCTCCACAGTCAACTCTGGTTTACCGCTCACAACACAACCCTGCTCGAGAACCTCGTGAAGGAACAGGTCGTTCTGTGCGAAAAGGATCGCGCCGGACGCACCTCCATCTACAGTCTGATGGATGTCAAATCCCGCCGCGACGACAACCTCTACCGCAAATACATGAGCGGTGCCTACGGCGCCGTCCCCATCATCGGATGAGGAACAAGCGTCTCCAACGCCGCCCGGTCTTTGTCGCCTGCGAAGGCCAATCCGAGCAATCCTATCTCGCCCTGATTTACGAGCTCGCTCGCGAGTT